>QKCY01000239.1 GCA_003245525.1 Victivallales bacterium
TGGGTCCCCTAGCCCAGGGTTGTCCCGCCATTGCGGGACTACCCTGGGATCAAGCGTCCCCTTTGTTCTCCAACCCCAACCGGGGTTGCGTTGTCCCGCTGCCCGACACAACCCCAGTTGGGGTTGATGGGAAATCACCGACTCCACCCAGGGTAGGCCCGCGTACTGCGGGCCAACCCTGGGCTATCGGACGCAGCCCCTATGGGGCTAACTTCCTCAATGCCATTCACATCCGGCCTGCTGACTCGCCGTGAGAGGGCGGAACCGGATCGCATGAATGGATCAGGGCAGGGTTCAGTACCGGTCGACGGACGGGAGCTGGGGGTCGAGTTCGGGGAAGAGGATGGCCGCCAGTTCGGCGGCGTCGCCCGTGGCAGTGACGCCGGGACGGCTCAAGGTGTCGGCGGGGTCCTCGGTGCCGAAGACCAGGCTGACGGCGTGGTCGCCAAGGTGCAGGCGATGCGGCGTGGTGCCGGGCAGGACGATCTGGACCACGTCGTGGTCGATGCGCAACCCTACCTCCTCCCGACCGTCGCTCACCAGCAATGTGCCGTGCCAGTCGTGCCGCCGGGACCGGGCCAGCCGGGCCGCGCAGTCGGGCGCGAGCTTGGCGAGGCAGGCACCGAGATTCACGGTCCGGGCCAAGGCCCCGCCGTTGCGGCGGCAATGCCGCGTCATCTGGCATTCGCCCAGCCGGAGGCGGCGGGAGAGGGGACTGCGGTAGGGCAGCAGGGGGAAAACCGCCTCGGGCTTCTCCCGTTCGGCGCAGACTCTGGCAACGAGGGCGACAATGGCCTCCGGGTCGCCGCAGGCATCCTCGACCACCACCCGGGTCTCCTCGATCTTCAGGTACAGCGTGCCGTCGAGGGCACCGTTGGCATCGCGCCAGGCCAGCGCCAGAATGTGGTCGCCATGGTGCTTGTTGCGCCCGCCATGGGTGGGGCGCACGGCAGTGCCAGCAAGGCCGTCCTGCCAGCGGTTCATGCAGGCGATCACCTCCTCGCTGAACTCGGGTCCCGCGCAATCCTCGGTGGTCGGGGGAGGGCAGGCCGGGCGCAGGTTGGTGGCGCGGACCGTGACCGTATCGTCGCTCCAGGCGCGCACGTAGCCGAACTGCCAGTAGAAATCGGGGATGCCGAAGAGCACGCTGCAGTCGTAGCCCGCCGGATGCAGGCTGGCGACCATGTCCGCGAAGGTGTCGCGCATCAGGCCGCGCTTGCGGTACTGGGGATGGGTGGCCACGGCCCCGATGCCGGCCGTCACCAGGCGGGCGCTGCCGATCCGGGTGAGGTAGCGGAAGACGGTGATGCTGGTCACGACCCGGCCGTCGAGCAGGCCGATCCGGCAATCCGGCAACTGGACCCAGTTCGGGAGGTCTGCCATGCCCCGGATGCGGGCCACGGTCTCGGGCGAGGGCTGTTCGTGGAACACCGTGGTGATCAGTTCGGCGACTTCCGCGACATGGCGGCGGTCCGGGGCGACGATCTGGAGCGGGGCGGGGGCGGCCATGGGGTCTCCTCGGGGACAGCGGGCAGGAAGCAACGGACGTTGCCCTCCAACGTGATACGTCCGGGAGTAGACTGCAAGGCCGGATGGCCCGAGGCGTCTGGAATTCGGCGGGGGCTTGCTTATGTTGATCGGCTGGTCTCTTGTTTCGTCCCCTTTCCCCGGAGTCCCGATGTCCCGTGCAACTGGCGTCCATACCGTCAACGAAGATCCCCGCAAGGTCGAACGCGCCTTCCTGGTCGGCGTGCAATCCCCCGAGCAGACGAACGAGGAGGTCGAGGAGCTCATCGCCGAACTGGGCGAACTGACCGACACCATGGGCGTGGAGGTGGTCGGACAGGTGGTCGTGCGGCTGCGCAAGCCCCAGCCCCGCTACCTGGTGGGCGACGGCAAGGCGACGGAGTTGTTGGAGTTGGCCCTCGCCGCCGAGGCCGACGTGCTGATTTTCGACGACTACCTCACGCCTTCCCAGCAGCGCAACTGGGAGGAACTGGCCGAACTGGCGGTGATCGACCGCCAGGAGGTGATTCTCGACATCTTCGCCCAGCGGGCGCACACCAGCGAGGCCTCCCTGCAGGTGGAGCTGGCCCGGGCCAACTACTCGCTGCCCCGGCTGCGGCGGCGGTGGACCCACCTGCACCGCCAGCGCGGCGCGGCCGGCGGCATGGGGATGCGCGGCGAGGGCGAACAGCAGATCGAGGTGGACTCCCGGCTGGTCCGCCGCCGGATCGCCCGGCTCAAGGTGCAGCTCGACGAGGTGCAGCAGCACCGCCGTACCCAGCGGGCCAAGCGCCTGCGGCGGCCGGTGCCGGTGGCCGCCATCGTCGGCTACACCAACTCGGGTAAGTCCTCCCTCCTCAACGTGCTGACCAATGCCCAAGTCCTGGCCGAGGACAAACTCTTCGCGACCCTCGATCCCACGGTGCGCCGGGTGGAGCTGCCCAACAACCAGCCCCTGTTGCTGGCCGACACCGTGGGCTTCATCCGCAAACTGCCGCATCTCCTGGTGGAGGCCTTCAAGTCCACCTTGGAGGAGACGGCCCTGGCCGATCTCCTGGTCGAGGTGGTGGACATCACCAGCCGGGCCATCGACGACCAGCAGGCCACCACCCACGAGGTGCTGGCCGAACTCGGGGCTGGGCAGAAGCCTACGATCACCGTGTTCAACAAGATCGATCTGGTGGACGACCCGCTGGTGATCCGGCGGCTCCAGCACCAGCATCCAGACGCCCTGTTCATCTCCACCGTCACCGGGGAGGGGCTCGCGGAACTGGTCGAGCGGCTGGCCGCGATGGCCGTGAACGGGCTGCGGCGGGTAGACTTGCTCATCCCCCATCGGCGCTACGATCTCATGGCGAAGCTGCACGAGGGGGCCACGCTGTTCCGCGAGGCCTACGAGGAGGACGGGGTCCACGTCACCGCCAACGTGCCGCCCGATCTCTTTGCCGCCGTACGGGACTACGTCGTGACCCCGCCCGAAGCGTCTGTTGACAGTCCCGAGGGAACATGCTAAGGTAACGCTACTTTCGTCCTGTGCCGAGCGAGGCCGGGACGCAGGTTTCCTGTCCGAATTCTCACTGTCTCCCTGCCATCGCAGTTCGGTTCCGGCCCATGGCCGGGGTGCTCTGTTTCTTCTCTGGCGGGGAACCGATTCTCCCGTACCCCACGGGACGAGGCAAGATGGCTGAACGTGGTTGCCCAATTGGTGTGACGGGGGGGATCGGCGCGGGGAAGTCGGCAGTCTTGCGGGTTCTGGCCGAATTGGGGGGCCGGACCGTGGATGCCGACGAAGTGGTGCATGCGTTGTACGAGCGCGACCAGCCCGGCCAAGTGGCGGTCCGCAACCGGTGGGGGGACCGGGTGCTGGCGGCGGGCGGCAGGGTTGATCGGGCGGTGGTTGCCGAGATTGTGTTCGGCAATCCCGCCGAACTCCAGTGGCTGAACGGGGCCATCCATCCCCTAGTTCAAGACTGGATTCGGAATCTGGCGAACAAGTCCAAGGAACCTTTGTACTGCGGCGTACCTCTATTGTTTGAAACCGGTTGGAGTCGGTTTTTCTGGCGATCGGTTTCCGTCTGGTGCTCTCCCGAAGTCCAGCGGCAGCGGCTGATGCAGCGCGGCTGGGACGAGCGGGAGATCGGGCGGCGGCTGGCTTGCCAGATGGGGATGAACGAGAAACTGACCCAAGGAGATTTCGCCATCATTAACAACGGCAGCTGGGGGCACCTGAGAGAGCAGTGCCGGATTCTCAAGAGCCGGCTGGAAGGTCTGGTGTACGAGACGAGAGTGGAAGCTACGTAGGAAACGGCAGCATATGATACCGAACGACGAGATCAACAACGGTTCGGAACCCCATCCCGAGTCCCAGCCCGAACGGGCTCCGCGCAAGGCGGCTGCCAAGCGCAAGCCGACGGCGGAGCCTGCCCCGGCAGAGGAGCCTGTCCCGGCGGCGGAGCCTGTCCCGGCGGCGGAGCCTGTCCCGGCGGCGGAGCCTGCCGCCGACGAGGCGCCGGCAACCGGTCTGGCGGCGGTCGAGACCGACGGCATGACCCTCGATCTCACCGTGATGCAGAACATGGAGATGGCGGACCTGACCCGCATGGCCCTCGAAATGAACGTCGAGGGAGTGGGTTCGCTGAGCAAGCACGACCTCATCTTCGAGATTCTGAAGAGCAACAACGAGCAGAACGGCGTGATGTGCGGCGGCGGCGTGCTCGAAGTGCTGCCCGACGGCTTCGGCTTCCTGCGCACGCCCTGCTATAGCTATCTGCCCTGTCCCGAAGACATCTACATGAGCCCCTCGCAGATCCGCCGGTTCAGCCTGCGCACGGGCGACACCGTCCGCGGCCAGATCCGCCAGCCGCGCGAGAAGGAGCGGTTCTTCGCCATGCTGAAGGTGGACAGCATCAATGGCGAGGCCCCCGAGCGCAAGAAGGGCAAGGTGCCCTTCGAGAACCTTACCCCCTACTTCCCCACCCAGCGGCTGATCCTCGAGCGCGACCCGAAGGAGATCTCCATGCGGGTGGTGGACCTGATCACGCCCGTCGGGCGCGGCCAGCGCGGCCTGATCGTCGCCCCGCCGCGCACGGGCAAGACCGTCCTGCTCCAGAAGATCGCCAACAGCATCACCCAGAACAACAGCGATGTGGAACTGATCGTCCTGCTGATCGACGAGCGGCCGGAAGAGGTGACCGACATGAAGCGGTGCGTGGACGGCGAGGTGGTCAGCTCCACCTTCGACGAGCCCCCGGACCGGCACGTGCAGGTGGCCGAGATGGTGATCGAGAAGGCCAAGCGCCAGGTCGAGCACGGTCGTCATGTGGTCATTTTGCTGGACAGCATCACCCGTCTGGCCCGCGCCTACAACACCATCGAACCCCACAGCGGCCGGATTCTCTCCGGCGGCGTGGACGCCAACGCCCTGCACAAGCCCAAGCGCTTCTTCGGCGCCGCCCGCAACATCGAGGACGGCGGCAGCCTCACCATCCTGGCCACCGCGCTGATCGACACCGGTAGCCGCATGGACGAGGTGATCTTCGAGGAGTTCAAGGGCACCGGCAACATGGAACTGCATCTCGACCGGCACCTGGTCGACAAGCGCATCTACCCCGCCATCAGCATCGAGCGCAGCGGGACCCGGCGCGAGGAACTGCTGCTTCATCCCGACGAGCTGGACCGCGTCTGGGCCCTGCGGCGGGTGCTGAACGGCGTTCCCGGCACCGAGGCCATGGAACTGCTCATCGGCAAGCTGAAAAAGACCGGCAACAACATCGAATTCCTGATGTCCTTGCAGGTGTAGACGGGGGCTTTCCCCCCCCGATTCGGCCCGTGGTTGCGAACCGAGTTCCGACGTTGTAAGATTGCCCTTGATGGAGGGCGATCCGTCGCCCCGGCTTCCGACCCCAACTATGCAATTGAACCCGAGAACTAGAGGGAACGTAACATGGCAAAACTTGAGACTATGACTTGCCCCTATTGCGAGTCCAAGGTGAACGTGGTAGACATCGAGACCGACGACGGGACCTGCCCGGAGTGCGGGGCCCCGCTGATGGGGTCGCTCATCTTCGACAACGTCCACGACGACGACGACGACGACTACGAAGAGGGTGATCTCCCTGGTCTGGACGACGACATGGACGATGATCTGGACGGTGATCTGGACGACGATATGGACGACGACATGGACGACGACGAGTAGGACTACACGCCTTCGGGCGCTGTACCCGCAGCGATGACCCAGACCAGCAAGACCGTCTACGACGAAAGCAAGATCAAGACGCTGAGTTCCCTGGAGCATATCCAGGCGAGACCCGGCATGTACGTTGGCCGTCTCGGCAATGGCGAGGAGCCGGACGACGGCATCTATGTGCTCCTGAAGGAAGTCGTCGACAACAGCATCGACGAGTACATCATGGGGCACGGGAAGAGGATCGACATCACGCTTGACGAGGCGGGCACGGCCACGGTGCGCGACTACGGCCGCGGCATCCCGCTCGGCAAGGTGGTGGAGTGCGTGTCCCGGATCAACACCGGGGGGAAGTACAACGACGACGTGTTCCAGTTCTCGGTCGGCCTCAACGGGGTCGGTCTGAAAGCGGTGAACGCGCTGGCGTCCTCCTTCGTGGTCACCTCCCAGCGCGAGGGGCAGTTCAAGCGGGCCGCCTTCGTGGATGGCATCCTGACCGCCGAGGAGGAGGGCACCACCGACGCCGCCAACGGCACCGAGATCGTCTTCCACCCGGGGGCGCAGTACTTCGGGGACTTCCACTTCGACGAGACTATCGTCCGGCGGCGGCTGCTCACCTATGCCTATCTGAACAGCGGCCTCTCCCTCTACCTGAACGGCGAGCGCTTCTATTCGAAAAACGGATTGCTCGATCTGCTCAACGACAAGGTGGACGGGGAGCGGCTCTACGACATCGTCTACTACCGGGGCGACCAGTTGGAGTTCGCCTTCTGCCATTCGGCCGGCTTCGGCGAGAGCTACTACTCCTTCGTCAACGGACAGTACACCAACGACGGCGGCACCCACCAGTCCGCCTTCCGCGAGGGCATCCTCAAGGGCGTCAACGAGTTCGCGGGCCGGACCCTGAACGGGGACGACGTGCGCAACGGCATCATCGGCGCCGTCGCCATCAAGCTCAAGAACCCGGTCTTCGAGTCCCAGACCAAGAACAAGCTGGGCAATGCCGAGATCCGCTCCGAGCTGGTGGGGAAGATCAAGGACGCCGTCGCCTCCTACCTCTACAAGCACCCCGAGGTGGCCGAGGCGGTCATCGAGAAGACCAACCAGAACGAGCGCCTGCGCAAGGAAATCCAGAACGTCAAGAAGCAGGCGAAGGAGCAGGAGAAGAAGACCCGGCTGAAGATCCCCAAGCTGCGGGACTGCAAATACCACCTGAACGACGAGCGGCCCCGCAAGGGGGAGTTCCTGGGCGAGCAGTCCATGATCTTCCTCACCGAGGGACAGTCCGCCGCCGGCTCGATCATCAGTTGCCGCAACGTGGACACGCAGGCGATCTTCTCTCTCAAGGGCAAGCCGCTCAACGTCTTCGGCCACCGCCAGGAGACCGTCTACAAGAACGAGGAGCTGTACTTCATCATGCAGTCCCTCGGGGTCGAGGACGGGCTGGATGCCCTGCGCTACCAGAAAGTCATCATCGCGACCGACGCGGACGTGGACGGTGCCCACATCCGCAACCTCCTCATCACCTTCTTCCTCACCTTCTTCGAGCAGTTGGTCCACTCGGGACACCTCTACATCCTGGAGACGCCCCTGTTCCGGACGCGCACCAAGAAGGAGACCGTGTACTGCTACAGCGAGGAGGAGCGGGACGAGGCCGTCGCGCGGCTGGGGAAAGGCGTCGAGGTCACCCGCTTCAAGGGGCTCGGCGAGATTTCGCCCAAGGAGTTCGGCCAGTTCATCGGCGAGGACATGCGGCTGCGCAACGTCTCGGTGGACAGCCAGCGCGTGGTGCCCAAGCTGCTCGATTTCTTCATGGGCAAGAACACGCCGACGCGCCGCTCCTACATTATGCACCATCTGCTGCCCACATCATGAACCATTTTGGCGTGACCGGGTGCCCCGCAGACTTTGCCGGTCCGGTCACGAACTGATCCCCTATGTCCGACCACGAGCACGACAATCCGGAGACCGAAGACCTCGCCGAGGAGCTGGACGAGCGCGACGATGCGTCCGCGGTCGGCGACGGCGACGACGGTCCGTCGCCGGGCTCCATCGCCGAGGTGGACGAGGACGACCGCCTCGGCCGCATGATGGCGGTCAACTTCCTCGAATACGCCTCCTACGTTATTCGCGACCGCGCCATTCCCGACGTGGCCGACGGGCTCAAGCCGGTCCAACGCCGCATTCTGCACTCCCTGCACAGCATGGACGATGGCCGGTTCCACAAGGTGGCCAACGTCATCGGGCACACGATGCAGTACCATCCCCACGGCGACGCCTCCATCGGCAGCGCCCTGGTGGTGCTCGCCAACAAGGAGTACTTCATCGACCGGCAGGGGAACTTCGGCAACATCTACACCGGGGACGAGGCTTCGGCGGCCCGGTATATCGAGTGCCGTCTCACTCCCCTGGCCCGCGAAGTCCTGTTCAACCGCGAGACCACCGAGTTCGTCGATTCCTACGACGGGCGCAACCAGGAGCCGGTGGCCCTCCCCGCCAAGGTCCCCGTGCTGCTCATGCTGGGGGCCGACGGTATCGCCGTGGGCATGACCACCCGGGTCCTGCCCCACAACTTCCGCGAGTTGCTCGAAGCGCAGGTCGCCGTGCTGAACGGCCAGCCGTTCCGGCTTTATCCCGACTTCGTCACCGGCGGCATCATGGACGCCAGCGAGTACGAGGACGGGGCCGGGCGCATCAAGCTCCGCGCCCGGATCGAGGAGGTGAACGAGAAGACCCTCGTCATCCGCGAGATCCCCGCCACCACCACGACCGAGTCGCTCGCCGCCTCCATCGAGGATGCGGTGAAGAAGGGCCGCATCAAGCTGGCCAGCATCAACGACTACACCGCCGAGCAGGTGGAGATCGAGCTCAAGCTGCCGCGCGGCATCTATGCGCGCGAGGTGATTCCCCAACTCTACGCCTACACCAGTTGCGAGGTGTCCATCACCTCCAACATCGTGGTCATCAGCGAGAACATGCCGGTCGAACTGACCGTCTCCGAGGTGGTGCGGCGGAGCACCGACCAGCTCGTCGAACTGCTCCGCCGGGAACTGGAGATCAAGTTCGGGAAGCTGGAGGACCGGTTCCACGCCCTCACCCTCGCCCAACTCTTCATCGAGCACCGCATCTACAAGCGGATCGAGGAGAAGGAGACCTACGAGGAGGTCCTGGCCGAGGTCCATGCCGGCCTGGCCCCCTTCCGCGACCGGTTGCGCCGGGACATCACCGACGAGGATATCGAGAGGCTGCTGCAACTCCAGATCCGCCGAATCTCGCGGTTCGACATCAACCGCAACCGGGAGGAGCTGGAGAGAATCGTCGAGGAGATGCGCGAGACGCAGCACCATCTCGACCACCTGATCGACTACGCGATCCGTTACGTGGAGAGCCTGATCGAGCGCTTCGCGGGTGCCCATCCCCGGCGCACCGAGGTGATGAAGCTGGAACAGGTCGACGTGAAGGAAGTGGCCCTGCAGAACATCAAGGTGGGGCACGACCGCGTCAACCAGTTCGTCGGTACCGAGGTGCGCAACAGCAACCGCAACGACTCCCCCTTGGCCTGTACCGAGTACGACCGCTTGCTGCTCCTCAAGAACGATGGCGCGCTGCGGGTGATCAACATCCCGGACAAGCTCTACGTGGGGCCGCTTAAGCTCTGCGAGAAGCACGACCGCGACCAGACCTTCAGTATGCTCTACCGCCACAAGAAGAGCAACACCTACTACGCGAAGCGTTTCCGGGTGGACCGCTTCGTCACCGAGCGGGAATACAATTCCCTGCCGGATGGTTGCATCATTGTGGGGCTCTACACCAACCAGGGCGTCGAGCTGCGGCTCGATCTCAAGCCGGCGGCGCGGCGGCAGGTGGACCAGGTGACCGTGGTCTTCGACGACATCCCGCTTCGGACGCTGACCGCCCGGGGGCTGAAGGTGACCTCCTACCCGGTCGCCTCCGTCGTCGTCACCAAACGTGGCACGGCCGAGGTGCCGGTTGCCGCCGTCCCGGAGACCACTCCCGACGCGACCGAGAGCGACGACGGGACGACCGCGTTGCCCTTCGCCGAGGATGACCCCGCAGCGCCGGAGACGGGCGAGGAAGCGGTCGCGCAACCCGAGGTCGCCGAGCCGCAGCCGGAACCCGAAGTGGTGGTGCTGCCCGAGGAACCCGCCGAGCCCGAGCCCGAGCCGGTTCTCGCCGAAGAGCCTGCCCAACCCGGCCCGCGCAAACGGAAGGGCAAGCCCAAGCCCGAGCCGGTTCCGCCGCCAGAGCCAGCTTCGGCCGAGGAACCCGCCACGCCCGAACCGCGCAAACGGAAGGGCAAGGGCAAGGCCCAGCCTGTCCCGCCCGCTTCCGAACCGGAGTCGGAGCCTGCGGCGGAACCGCAGGATCTGGCCGCCGAATGGGAACAGCGCAGTGGCCGGGCCCGGTTCCATGCCCCGTCCCCCGCCGAGGAAGCCGCCGCTCCCGAGCCGCCCGCGACCGAGGAGTCCGTGACCGAGGGCGAGGACCAGAACCCGGCCTCCTCCGCGCCGCCGTCCGAACCGGCCAACCAGCGCAGTCCGCGGCGGCGGATCGACGAAGACACCCCGTTCTTCTTGGAATAACCCCGAGGACCCGGTCGTGACCAGCCGTTTGGAGCAACGGGCGTTGGCAGCCTCCCAGGCTTTGGAGGAGCTGCGCCGCGCCGCCTTCGCGGAGTGCGACGGCGTGGACGGCTCCCCGGCGGCGCCCGATGGCTTTGTCCTTGCCTGGTCGCCGGGCCTATCCCCCGAGGAGCTGGCCGAGCAGGCCCTGGTCAGCGCCGCGGAATGCCTGGCCGAGTACCAGACGTTCCGGGCGGGGTTCGTCTACTGCTATGGCTGCCGGTCCGCCAGTTGCGACCATGCCCAGCCCCCGGAACCGGGCATGGTTTTCGCGGGCTACCAGTCCACCGGGCGTCCCGAGTGGGAGGAGTTCTTCAATTTCCTGCTGGCTATGGAGGACGACCGGGCCGAGCGTCTCTTCGCGTCCCGTCCCGAGCTGCTGGCCCGGGTGGTGGGCCGCCGCCGCCTGGTATCCGAGCAGCTCGACTCCTTCGGGCGGAACTCGCTCACCTACC
>QKCY01000320.1 GCA_003245525.1 Victivallales bacterium
CGTTGTTTGGGCAGAACCCAGACCGGAGGTCCGATCCATGAAACTCGCCCTTGCGCTCCCTGCCCTGTTGACCGTCACCGCCCTGGCCCAGCCAGCCAACGATCCCCAGTTCCTCCGCCTGGACGCCAACCATGACGGCGTCATCACCCGCGAGGAGCTTCCGAACGTGTCCGGGGCAACTTCAGCCGGGTGGACACGGACGGCGACGGCAAGATATCGCCTGCGGAACACCAGGCGTTCCGGTCCCAGCGCGCCGCTGGCCAGCAGCGCCAGGCCGCCCAGGGCGGCGGCATTCCCGCCCGGCTGGCGGAGAGCATCGAAGTGAAACGCGACCTCGCCTACGCGGACGATGACAATCCCCGGCATCGCCTCGACCTCTACCTGCCCAAGGAGGCCAAGGACGAGGGTCCCCTTCCCCTCCTCATCTATATCCACGGCGGGGGTTGGAGGAACGGCGACAAGAACGGCGGCGGCCGCCGTGTCGCGGAATTCGTCGCCAGCGGCCACTATGCGGGCGCGTCCATCGGCTACCGGCTCACCGACGAGGCCCAGTGGCCCGCCCAGTTGGACGACTGCAAGGCCGCCATCCGCTGGATCAAGGCCCATGCCGCCGAATACCGGATCGATCCCGACCGCATCGCGGTCTGGGGCACGTCTGCCGGTGCTCATCTCGTCACCATGCTGGGCCTGACCAACGACCGCCCGGACCTCGAAGGTCCCCTCGGCAAATGCCTGGACCAGAACAGCAATGTTGCTTGCGTCGTGGACTGGTATGGTCCGGCCAATCTGCTCACCATGAACAAGCCCGCCGGGGGCATGAACCACGACGCCCCCGATTCCCCGGAAGCCCTTCTGATTGGGGGGGCTGTGCAGGAGAAACCCGAAGCTGCCCGCGCGGCCTCCCCGGTCACCTACGTCACCGCCAAGGCCCCCCCCTTCCTGATCGTCCACGGCACCGACGACCGCACCGTCCCCTTCCCCCAGTCCGAGGAACTGATCGCCGCCCTGAACCAGGCCAAGGTCGAAACCGCCCCGGTCCTCCTCCGTATCGAGGGCGCCGGTCACGGCACCGGCATCAGCGGCACCGACCTCATGGGCCGGATGACCGCCTTCCTCGACCAGCACCTCCGGGACGGCGAGACCAAAGTGGAAAGCGCCACACTCCCCGCCGCCAAACCCAATCGTTAAGCAACCACGCGACGGCAGCCGGGCGAGGCGCTAGATTGGGGTGCCTTGTCCCACCAGGAGAGCTGCCATGAGTCGTTCGATTGCCGCCCTTTCCGTGGTTTGTCTGTCATGCGTGGCGGGGGCTGTATCTCCCGTCTTCACGGCCAGTTTCGATGGAAGCGTAGCAGGCCAGAATGCCGCCGGGCAGGAGGTAAAACCGCAGCAGGCGGAAGGCATCGCCTATGCGCCCGGCTTGCATGGGCAGGCGTTAGTGGCCGACAGGGCACGATTGGTCTACCCGATGTCCGTGTTGCCCCCCGACCGGGGGACCGTCGAGATCGTGGCCTCTCCCCTGCCCTCCGGCAGCGGCGGCGGTTGGCTCTTCCTGTGCGGCTCGCCGGACCAGTGGGGAGCGGTCGGCATTCCCCGCCTCTGGCGTTGGAATGGGCAACCGCGCTTCGACCTTGATGGCGGCCAGAAAGCCGTCTACGGCGGCAATCCGTCCTGGTTCGACTGGTCGCCGGGAACCTGGCATGTCTTCACGGGAACCTGGGACCGCACCCTCGGCAAGACTGTGTTCTACATTGACGGGCGGATGGTCGGCAGCTACCATGGCAACCCGTGGGAGAACGAAACCAGTGCCGGATTCGCGATCGGTTCCAGCCGCCATATCGAGGGTACTGCCATGGATGATGCCAAAGCCCTGATCGACTCGGTGACTCTCTATTCCACCCCCCTGAGCGCGACCCAGGTCCAGTTGCGCTACCGGGAACTCGGTCTGCGTCTGCCGTCGCCGGTTTCGGTCGTCCCCCATCCTGCCTGGCAGAATGCCTTGCTTCCCAGAGGCGAACCAGGCCCCGAACTGACCCTGGCCAGCCAAGGCGCAAGCGCCTACCGGATTCTCCTCCCTGCCGAACCCACCTCGATGGAGGAGAAAGCCGCTGCCGACCTCGCACTCTGGCTGGAAGCCATGACCGGTGTCGCCCTGCCGCTGGCCGCCGAAGGGGAATCCAGCAACGGACCAGTGATCGCCATCGGCCATACCCAGCGCCTGGCCCAGTCTGGCCTGGCCACTCCGGACCTCGCCCAGGAAGGGTACGGGATCGGGGTGAAAGACAAAGACCTCTTTCTTTGGGGCGGCTCCGGGCGTGGTCCCATCAATGCCGTCTACGCCCTGCTGGAGGAGGATCTCGGCTGCCGCTGGTACCAGCGCGACACCGCCACCATCCCGCACCGTCCCGAGCTGATCTTCCGACCGGTCCCCCGCACCTTCGTTCCCGCGCTCGAAATCCGCGATCCCTTCTACTGGGACGCCTTTCAGGCGGACTGGTCCTTGCGCAACCGCACCAACTCCCCCAGTGCCCCGGTGCCCGACGAGTGGGGCGGACGGATGCGCTACGCGGGCGGCTTCTTCGTCCATACCTACAACCGGCTGGTGCCGCCGAACACGTACTTCCAGGACCACCCCGAGTACTACAGCGAGATCGGCGGCAAACGCCAGCCCCGCCAGCTCTGCCTGAGCAATCCCGAAGTGGTCCGCATCGCCATCGAAAAGGTCCGCGAGGTGCTGCGGGCCGATCCGGGGGCCCAACTCATCAGTGTCTCCCCGAACGATGGCCGGGGCTACTGCGAATGCGCGGATTGCAAGGCCTTCGACGAGGCCGAGGGCGACACCCAG
>QKCY01000513.1 GCA_003245525.1 Victivallales bacterium
CTACCGACCTCGTCCAGGATCGAGAGCAGAAGTCGGTACTGCTCTTCCGGCATCAGGTACGGCCTTGCGTCCCCAGCCATCTCCAATCGGTCCAGCTGTCGGAACGCCTCGGCGTGGGCGATTGCAGACTTGGACGACAGAAGCTCGGTCAGCGCTCTCACCCCTTCCTCAGGGGATAGGCGGCACAACTCCTTCGCGGCCTCGACCTGTAGGTACGGGTTCTCGTCTTTGAGCAAAGGCATCAGTGCCTCCTGGCCGCCTCTGCTCCTGCGGACCGCAAGAAACCGCAGGAAGGCTTCCCCCACCCCCGTTGCCGATTCGGTTGCCTTGGCGGCCAAATTGTGCAGGTCGGCCTCCTCCCCTACCCCATCGCGGAGTACGCAGGCCGCCAGGGCGACGAGCACGGAGTTGCCATTGGCAAACGCCCCCTGGACAGCCACGCGGTCCTCGTCGGTTAGCTCTCTTCCCAGGCGCGCATCCGCCAGAGCCTGCTTCAGACCCGGCAGTTGCGCACCCGCCCTCGCGTCCAACGGCCTGGCGAGCAGAGCGGCAGGAGTACCCACGAACACCAGCAGAAGAAACAGAGAAGGCGCTAGGCAACGGCGAAACGTCACAGTCATGGATTGGACCTCCATCAGCTTCAATGCACCAACCACCGTCACCGTAGCCCCACTCACGCCCGTCTACCATGCGCTGGTGCTGGTGAAGACCAACGATCTCCTCGTCACCGACCGCTGTCTCTCCCGCCGACTTCATGGCGGCGAACTGCTGCCGCCATGTCCGCCAGGCCCCGGAGATTGCAGAACCCCCGGTACGCAGTACTATTTCCCCCACAAGCAGTCGGGCACGAGCACTGGTAGCGCGGAACGGGGGGCACACGGATGCTGCTAAAGGGCCTTCGCCACACCAAGGACGGCAAGCCGCAAGGGGTTTGCGATCTCGAACTCACCGATGCGGGCCTCACGGTCTCCAGCGAGGATGGCACCGAGTTGACCACAGTCGGCCCGGAGAGGTACCTCGACATCGGCTACCCCGGCTTCTTTGCGGGACGCGCCTATCTCGAGTTGCCGTTGCCGAAGGAGCAGACCCTGTACGTGCTGCTCCGCCGCCCAGAGCTCGAGCAGTTCCGGGAAGCGGTGGACCAAGTGATCGGGCGCGATCACTCCGACCTGTTGGTCCCCAAACTGCAGTCCCACCGACAGATCGTGATGGGAGGCGTCGGCGTCTTCATCGCCGGCCTGATCGTCTGCCTCATCGGCCACCTCATGGCCCAAGGCATCGGCATCGGCATCATCTTCTACGGCCTCCCGATAGTCGGCATCGCCATGGTCTGCAACAGCCTCAGCCATATCCGCCGCATCCGGCGCATCATGCAGCAGGACGCGGCCCCAACCACGGCCTCGCTCGCGGACCCTCCCCCCCCGACTGACGAGGTCCACCAAGCCCCTGCCCCTCTCTCAGTCCAACCGCCAGACGCGGTGCATCTGGCCGTTGGGCGTCTATCTTACCCCGGCACTGCACCTGTCTGGTGCGGGAGTTCCCTATCAGCCCAGCAACGAGAAACGGGCCGCGATGAGATTGCAGCAGAACCAGATCTGGAAGCAGGGCGACCAATACCTCTGCATCGTCGAGCTTGAGCGCCTGAGCGTGAGCTACAAGGCAATGACCGACCTCCGGACCAAGGAAGGCAAGCACTTCCAGGTCACCAAGAAGGAGTTCTGCCGCCTGCTCAAGGGCGCGACGCTGGTGTCCCCTTCCTCCGGCAGCGATGCGTAAGGTCGGCGCCCGATGCTGATCCCCTACGACAAGCTGAGTCCCGAAGCCCTCCGCGGCGTCATCGAGGAAATCGTGACCCGCGACGGGACCGAACTGAGCGACGCCGAGGACAAGATCCGGCAAGTCCTCCGCCTCCTTCAGCAGGGCAAACTGGTCATCACCTACGACCCCGAAATCCACACCTGCAACATCCTGACGCCCGAAGCCGCCCGCGCAGCCGAAGCGGAGTGAGCGCAGAGTCCCCCCCTCAAGCGGGGGCGTCATAGGCTACAGACGGAGTCCCTTTGCTACGGCGCGGCATTCCCGATGGGGCCCGGCTTCGAAGCCTCGCCCGCCCCACCCATCACCGAACGTCCATGTAACTCCTGGCGGAAAGCGTCTTGAAACACCAACCAACCCGGTGCAACGCAGGGTGTCTTGTCAGGGCTTTCGGGCAGATTGGGGGGCCTTCGATGGGCATGAGTTTCCAGCAGGTGGGTGTGGTTCTCACGCTCTGCGTCTGCCTGGTCGGATGTGGCAGCATGTCGGAGCCGGGATCACTGGCCAAAACCCAGAAGCTGGCAGAGAGAGGTGTCGCCTCCGCGCAGTTCGACCTCGGCGAACGCTACCGGAACGGGACCGGCGTGCCGAAGTACGAGGACGAGGCTGCGAAGTGGTACCGTAGGGCCGCCGAACAGGGAGATGCGCCCGCACAGTGCAGACTGGCCGTGTGCTACCGGAACGGGACGGGCGTGCCAAAGGAAGAGGACGAGGTCGCGAAGTGGTACCGCAAGGCTGCTGAGCAGGGCTATGCGCACGGACAGTACAGCCTGGGCCTGTGCTACGAGTTCGGAGTCGGCGTGCTGAAGGACGAGGCCGAGGCAGCGAAGTGGTACCGTAGGGCCGCCGAACAGGGAGATGCGCCCGCACAGTGCAGACTGGCCGTGTGCTACCGGAACGGGAGGGGCGTGCCAAAGGAAGAGGACGAGGTCGCGAAGTGGTACCGCAAGGCTGCTGAGCAGGGCTATGCGCACGGACAGTACAGCCTGGGCCTGTGCTACGAGTTCGGAGTCGGCGTGCTGAAGGAC
>QKCY01000029.1 GCA_003245525.1 Victivallales bacterium
ACGCGAAGCAGGCCCTGCCCGACAACGAGACCGCCGCCGTCTACACCCTCCTGGGCGACCCGGCCATGCACACGCTCAACCCGGTGGAGGGCGACCGCGAGATCGTCATCCGCGAGCCGGTGGCCGGCGGCTACATCAAGGCCGGGCAGGCCCCGGTGGTCCGCTTCGGCCTGCGCGGCGGCTGGTGGCGGCAGCGCCTGGAGATCTCCTGGCGGAAGGACTACGGGACCTGGACGCCATTGCAGGAAATGACCATCGATCCCAAGGTCTTCGAATACACCATCCCGTGGGATCCCCCTCCCGAGGACGGCACCGGCTACCAGATCATGATCCGCGAAATCGACACCACCGAGGAGGGGAGGTAAGACCATGCAGCCCGCCCTTCCCCACCCTTCCCCCGCCTTCCTAGTGAACATCGGCGGTGCCCATGTCCTGGTGGACGCCGTCGGGGAGCGCCTCTTGGTTCTCAACGAGGACGGAGCCAGTAGCTGGCACCGGCTGCGTGCCGGCAACCCGCCGAGGACCGGTCCCGAAGCGGAGTTTGCCTCCGCCTTGGTCGGGTTGGGCCTGCTTCCGGTCGTGCCGCAGGAACCGTTGGCTCAGGACGATGGGAAACAACCGGCCATCCTGGCCCAGGCTCCCCTCCAAGTCGCCGCCAACACCTCCGACCCCAGTCCCTTCAGCTCCGACCCGATCTGGTAGCATCTGTCATGGCGAGTAGCGTATAGAGTGCCGACACGTTACGCTATGCTGTCCACTTTGCTAGCCAGGCGAGGACAACACCCTCACGGGAGACGAAGGCCATGCGCAGACGGCTGAAGAGCTGGTTGGAAGCGTTGCTGGTTACCCACTCGCCAAGCGGCAGGGAGCAAGAGATCGACGATCTTCTCCGGCGCGAGCTGGAGGCTCTGGGCTGTCCCGTCGAGCAGGACCGGGCGGGGAACCTGCTGGTCCGTGTCGCCGGTCGGGACACGGATCGGGAACCGTTGCTCATCACCGCCCACAAGGACGAGTTGGGCCTGGTGGTCCGCAAGATCGACGAGGCGGGACGGATCTGGATCGAGCCCATGGGCGGCAGCCGTCCGGCCAAGTACGGCGAGGGGCCCTTCGACATCCTGACCAGGCAAGGCGTGGTGCCGGGCGTGCTCTGCGTGGGCTCCACCCATTCCTCGGCCCTCTCGGCTCGCACCCAGGCCGCGAAGGACGGTACCGGCAACTGGGACCTGCTCTACGTGGATTGCGGCGGCACGCGGGCCGCGCTGCACGACCGGGGCATCCGGATCGGTGATCGGGCCGTGATCGGGCGACACCGCAAGCCGCCGCTCTGGCTCGACGGAGATACCGTCTGCGGCTATGCCTTGGACGACAAGGCTGGGGTGGCGGTACTCTTGGAGTTGGCCCGTGCCTGGCAGACGTTGCCACCCCGGCGACCGGTCTGTCTCGGGTTCACGAGTAACGAGGAGCCGGGCTGCGCCGGGGGGCTCTATCTCTGCCGAAGGCTGGGCATCGACGAGTTCCTGGCCATCGAGATCGCTCCCGTGGCCGAGGAGTACGACGTGGCCTTCGACAACCGCCCGGTAGTCCTGTACAAGGACGGGGTCCATCCCTACGACTCGGCCTTCTCGTGGCAGGTGGAGGACGCTGTGGCGAGCCTGGGCGGCGAACCCCAACGCCAAGTGGTCCGCGCCTTCGGCAGCGAGCCCTCGACCGCCACCAAGGCCGGCGCAACCGCCCGTGCAGCCTGCCTCGGCTTCCCCACCAAGAACACCCACGGCTATGAAATGACCCGTCTCGGAGCCCTCGTGCAGACCACCCGCGCTGTCCTCGCCTTGGTGGAACGGGACTAACCGACCCTTGGTTAGTCCCGCAGCATGTCGGGGGCGTCGGCGCAGAACTCGCGACGGCGGCAGTCACTGCAAAGGGCACCCATCCAGACGGCATCGAATTGGGCCATGATGCCATGGACCAGTTCACGGTCGCGAGTGAGGAAGCCGGACTCGAAGTTCCGCTTGCCCGTGCTTTTCGCCCCCATGCCTGCGCCGGTCAGGTTGGCGCTGCCGGAATAGGCGAAGGTGCCGTCCACCACCACGCATTTGAAATGGACGCGCGGACAGAGCAGTCGTTCAAGCCCCGACACCACGTTCGGATAGCGGTCGTAGTCCTGGCGGAAGACGGGGCCCGGTTCCTTGGCGTGAATCAGGCGAACGGCAACCCCTTCCCCAATCAGGTCCGAGATGATCTCGAGGAAGGGGACGAACTGCTTGCCCTTGGGCACATGGGCGTCCTTGAGGTCGGCAGTGGCGATCCAGACGAACTTCTCGGCCGCCGGGACCGCCTCGGTGAGCACCCGCGTGAAGATGTCGCGGTCGGTGACGAATTCGACCACACCCACAATGCTCACGGCTAGGCCTCCGCCAATACCGCCCGCGTCTCGGCTTCCAGCTCGTCCAAGGGGACGGACTCCACCACCGCCTGCCCGAGGCTGGTCAGGAAGACGAAATGGAGCCGGGCACCGGCCCGCTTCTTGTCGTGGCGCATGGTACCGATGATCGCTTCCGCATCCACGCTGGGACGAGTCGCCAAACCCAGGCGGACCAGCAAACCCTCCACCCGCCCGGCATCCTGGGCGCTCAACAGCCCCCGCCGGGCAGACAATCGCACCGCCAAGGCGGTGCCGATGCCGACCGCCTCGCCATGGGGCACGCGCTGGAGCTTCTCGACCGCATGGCCGAGGGTATGCCCGAAGTTGAGCTTGCGCCGTTCGCCGGACTCGCGCTCGTCCCGGTTCACCACCCCCGCCTTGATGCGGACGGAGTGAGCCACCAGGACTCGCAGCA
>QKCY01000215.1 GCA_003245525.1 Victivallales bacterium
CATGCTCCGTTCCCTCTTCGCCGCCCTCCAGCCGAGTTGCACCCCGGCTGCCGATTCCGCCGAGGGCTGAACCGCGGCATGGGCTTCGAGAACCGTGCCGGAGGTGTCACACTCGTCCCGCCTCTGGGTCAATTTGTCACGCCCAGGCCAGGCGAGGAATGGGTCCGGGAAATGCCCTGGAATGCATTTGCAATATGTTTGATGGCAACGTATTGAGGATTTACGATAGGAGCTTTTTCGAGGTTGGCACGGGCCATGCTTTTTTCATGGTGTGCATAGGATGCCGCCCCACAGCGGCGTCCAAACAAACCAAAGAAAAGGAGACACGACAATGCTATGGACCTGGCCAACCAAACGGTACGGCAGCCTGTGGAGCGACTTCGACCGGCTGCATCGCGAACTGAACCAGTTGCTGGAGCCCGTCACTCGCAACGGCTTCGTGCGCTCCGCCGAATTCCCGGCGGCCAACATCTGGGTCGGAGAGGACAACGCCCTGCTGACGGCGGAACTCCCCGGCGTCGATCCCGACAAGCTCGAAATCACGGTGAAGAACGACACCGTCACGATCCGTGGCAGCCGCGAGGCCGAGAAGCTCGGCAAGGGCCAGTCCCTGATCCGCCAGGAGCGGGGCGCCGGCAGCTTCGTCCGCTCCTTCTCGCTTCCCTTCCACGTGGATGCTGGCAAGGTGACCGCCCAGTACCAGAAGGGCATCCTGCAACTGGTCCTGCCCCGGCCCGAAGAGGCGAAGCCCAAGAAGATCACAGTCAAGGCTGGTTGATGGTCACGCCCCGGCCCGTCCGCCGGGGGCACCCAACAGACGACCACCCCACATGGAGGATTACGACAATGGCTGACACGAAGCTTACCAAACGCGACTCCCAGACTCCCGCCGAACGGGCCAAGGAAACCCCGGTGTACGTCCCCCGCTTTGACATCCTCGAAGACGAGGCCGAAGTGGTACTGGTCGGCGACATGCCCGGCGTGGACGAGGCTAGCGTGGACATCGATCTCGAGGGCAGCGAGCTCACCATCCGCGGCACCTTCGTCCCCAAGGCACCGGAGGGCTATAACCTCAACTACCAGGAATACGGTAGCGGTGACTACGAGCGGACTTTCACCCTCGGCGACACCATCGACCGTAGCGGCATCAATGCCGTAGTCAGGAACGGGGTCCTGCGCCTGACCCTCCCGAAGGCAAAGGAAGCCCAGGCCCGGAAGATCACCGTCAAAGCTGGCTGATCTCCGCCTTTCTCATCCTGGCCGCCCGCCGGATACCCTCCGGCGGGCGGCCTTGTGTTTGTTCCGGTAGCGCAGGCGGCCCGGCTGCCTCTTGGTTTCCCGAACTCAGCAGGCGAGGACGCCTGCGCCACGGAGAATCACAGCGGGCAGGCTTGGAGGCAGCGTTCCACGGTGGTGTCGCCGTGGTTGGGACGGCCGTAGCAGCGGCGCTGGATGGGGTCCTTCTGCTCCAGGGCGGCCTGGCGCTCCTCGGGCGTCAGGGCATCCGGTACTGGCCCGTCGGGAACCCGCCAGCCGGAGAGTCCTGCCCCTTCGGCGGCGACCATGCCCAGGGACCGGGCCCATTCGCAACGGGTGTCCTGGCGGTCCAGAACCTTGCCTTCGCCGACCAAGGCCTGGACCGGGCAAGCGTCGGCGCAGAGCCGGCAACCCTCGGGGCAACGGGGCAACTCGCCCTGGAAGGCCGTGGTAGGTAGTTCGGCGCTGGTCAGCACGAAGGCGAAGCGCTGCCGCGGCCCGAACTCGGGAGTCAGGAGGAAGCCGTGGCGGCCGATGCTGCCCATTCCCGCCGCGGCGGCAAAGGGAGCCTGGGCGCGGAGATCGGGCAACTGGCTGATGTAGGGGGCGGGTCGGCTCACCGAATCCGGGGCCAGATCGGCGAGCGGCATGGCTTCGTGGCCCTGGGCCGCCAGCCAGGAGGCGATCTCCTCGGCCGCCCAGAAGGTCTCCCGCATGGCCTGGTAGCTCACGTACTGGAAGGACATGGCACAGTCGGCCTCCTGCCTACCGGCCAGTTCGACGACCCGCTTGGGCATGCCCTGGCCCACGACCACCAGACTGCGCGCGCCGGGGGCCAACCTACGCAGGGTTTCCGCTATCGGGGAGTCCTCGATTCGGGCGACGCCCAGCAGATCGCAGTGGGGCAGCCGTTCGCGCACGGTTCCGAAGAGATCGTCAGTCGCCAACCCCGCGAGCTGAATCGGCAATGCCGTCACCTGGTCGGGCAAGGGGGTCCGGCAGATCACGGACTGCAGGAAGAGCCGTCCTTGGGCAGGTGTCTCCCAGCCGGCCAGTCTGGCGGCCACCTGGGCAGCCTTCACCTGGGGCCACACCTGCATGGCCTCGCAGCCATGGTCGTCGAGGAAGCGGGCGATATCCATGCTGCCGGTCATGAGCTGGCCGGTCGTCATCCATTCCACCGTGCCCCGGTTCTTGGCTACCAGCTCGGGGGCGGCGGTGGCCAGGGAAGGCATATGGCGCGCGATGGTGACCACATGGTCGAAGGCCCCGAACATCGCGTCGGTGCGGAAGCCCGGGAAGATGTTGTCCCTGATCTCGCCAAAGGCGGCCAGAGGTTGGATGGCGATGCGGTCGGCCCCGGCGGTCCGCGCCCGCTCGATCACCCCTGCCAGGAGCTCGTCCGGCCCGATGCCCAGTTCCGGCTTGCGGCGGCAGGGCCCCGGCGACAGGGGCCGGTCCCAGCGGCGCACGGGTTTGGCCATGCAGTGCTTGAAGGAGGCGCACATGTAACCTGCCGAGCCCTCGGCGATGCGCGCCACGCCCCGGTCCATGGCCGCGTAGATGCCGT
>QKCY01000092.1 GCA_003245525.1 Victivallales bacterium
CCGATCCATGGCCAGCGCCTCGGCTTCGGCCTGGCGCCCGGCAAACAGCAGCTCCCGGATCTGCGGCAACGCCTCGGCCGCGCCCGGATGCACGTAGTCGGTGGGCTGCCCGGTCCAGAGGGTACCCTCGTTGAACTGGATGCGCTCGTTTTCGATGCCGCCAAAGACCATCGCGCCCAACCGGCCATTGCCCACGGGCAGGGCCTCGGTCCAGGCTTCGGCCGGACGCCGGTACCACAGTTTCGTCTGCATCGCCGATCTCCAGGTGGGGTAGTTCCATGCACAATGTAGATGGTTCTGGCCCGCTTGCCGCCTTGACGAGGCGCAAACCTGCTCCTACACTTGCCAACATTCCTTTTCCCTCAATGGAGATGTCCCATGCAACGCCTCGTGCTCGCCCTCGCCCTTGGTCTGGTCTGCGCCGCGCGCGCCGACGTGACCCTCGCCAAGATCTTCGCCAGCAACATGGTGGTCCAACGGGAAGTCCAGGCGCCCTTCTGGGGTTGGGCGGCTCCCGGGGAGAAGGTGAGCGTCTCGGCCTCCTGGGGCGCACAGGCGGAAGCCACGGCTGCTGCCGACGGGACCTGGAAGGTCGTCCTGGCCACCCCGGCGGCGGGCGGTCCCTTCACCATCACCGTCAAGGGCAACAACACCATCGAGCTGACCGACGTGCTGTCCGGCGAGGTCTGGCTCTGTTCCGGCCAGTCGAACATGCAGTGGAACGTGAAGAACTCGAACAACTCGGACGAGGAAATCGCCAACGCGAAGTACCCCGAGATCCGGCTGTTCACGGTCCAGTGCGTAGCCTCTCCCGAGCCGCTGAACGACCTCTCCAGGATCACCTCCTGGGCGCCCTGCTCGCCGGAAAACGTGGGCGGCTTCACCGCTGCGGGCTACTTCTTCGGCCGCAAGCTGTACCAGGATCTCAAGGTGCCCATCGGCCTGGTCCACTCCTCCTGGGGCGGCACCGCCGTCGAAGCCTGGACGCCCTGGTGGGGCCAGGAGAATGACCCGGTCGCCGTCTCCATCCGCGAGAGCTGGGACAAGCAGGACGCCGACTACACTCCCGAGAAGGAACAGGCGGTCTACGACAAGGCCATGGAGAAGTACAAGGCCGACCAGCAGAAGTGGATCGACGGTGGCAAGAAGGGCACCGGCCCCCGCGCTCCCCGCAAGGAGGGCCAGCCCCGCAAGAACCGCAACTATCCCACCAACCTCTACAACTCCATGATCCACCCCATCGGCGGGTTCGCCATCCGCGGCGCCATCTGGTACCAGGGCGAGCACAATGCCGGGCGCGGCACCCATTACGAAGTGATGCTCACCAATCTGGTCAACGCCTGGCGCAAGGACTGGGGCTATGACTTCCCCTTCTACGCCGTCCAGTTGCCCAACTTCATGGCCCCCTGGAAGAGCCCCGTCGAGGACGGCGGCTGGCCCCAGATCCGCGAGGCCTTCGTGCGCTTCGCCGAGCACGTGCCCAACACCGGCACCGCCATCACCATCGACATCGGCGAGGAAGGCAACATCCATCCCCGCAACAAGCAGGACGTGGGCGACCGCCTGGGGCGGCTGGCCCTGCACAACACCTATGGCCAGACCGGGTTCGCCTGGTGCGGCCCGATCCCGACCGGGTGCGAGTTCCGCGACGGCAAGGCCATCGTCACCTTCAACACCGGCGGTGCTCCCCTGGCCGCGCGTGGTGGCGACAAGCTGGTCGGGTTCGCCCTCACCGGGACAGACGGCATGGCGAAAGCGGCGGAGGCGGTGATCCAGGGCGACAGCACGGTCGTGGTGAGCAGCCCCGAGGTCCCGGACCCCTGCATGATCCACTACGCCTGGGCCAACAACCCGGTGGGCGTGAATCTGGTGAACCAGGGCGACCTGCCCGCCACACCCTTCCGCTACGGCTCCATTCCCGCCTTCGAGACCTTCGCCAAGAACCTGCCCGAAGAGGCGGCGAAGTACGAGCTGCTCTACGCTTTCGATCCCCTGGAAGCCAAGCTCGTGAATGGCGGTCTGGACTTCGTCTATGACGTGGACAACTCGGCCAAGCTCCAGGGCCCCATCAAGAAGGTGGCCTACTACCTGGCCATGCAGGACCTGCAGGGCAAGGTCACCTATGCCTTCGTCAGCATGGACCCCTTCGACTCCGACCTGAAGAAGCTCGGCGTCCCGACCAAGGGCAGCGGCGCCCGCTTCCAGCAGAAGGTGGCCGGCGCTACCATCAAGAGCAACGTGCCCGACATCGCCACTGGCGACTTTGCCGAGGGCTGCAACATCGAGTTCTGGGACTGCAACTACGGCCCCGGCAACGCCATCGACATCCCCGGCGCCAGCAAGGACGTCTACGACTTCGGCGACCAGATGAGCCCGGACAGGTCCCCCGGCCACAGTTGCATGCAGATCTGCAACTACGCCAACAAGCAGTGCGTCATCGTCTTCAACAAGTTCGGGTCGGGCAAGAGCTGCGAGCTCGGCATCGGCAATTGCCCCTATGCCGGGAAACAGATGAACGCCACCACGAAGGCCCAGCCGGACTGGACGTTCACCTCCAATGGCAGGGATGTAGCCCGCGCCGAGTACAAGGTGCTGGTCCTGCGCTAGGCTCTGCCCCGTAGCGAGAACCGACGACCGCGCGTCCGACCGGCGCGCGGTCGTTCCGTGTTTGGGCACTCCGGCCCCGCCACTACCCGTACAGTAGCCGTTGCATCTCCGGGCCATCATGGTATGGTTCCCACCAACGTCGTATTGGTCAGCGACAACATGGTGCAGCCGCGAAACTCGGTCGCAGGGCTTTCCCCGCCGACCGGGTTTTGTCTTTGCGCGAAACCGACGGTAGCCAGGGGTAGCAGACGATGAACGGTGCGGTTCTTGTCCTGGGGGGGATTGTGTATTTCGTGGCGGCCTACTTCCTGTACGGGAAGTACCTCACCCGGCACTTCGGCACCGACGCCAGCCGCCCGACGCCAGCCACGGAGATGGGGGACGGTGTGGACTATGTCCCCGCCAAGTCACCGGTACTTTTCGGCCATCACTTCGCCTCCATCGCGGGGGCTGGCCCGATTGTCGGCCCGGTGCTGGCGATCTACTTCGGCTGGTTGCCGGCGGCCCTGTGGATTCTGCTGGGCTGCGTATTCATCGGCGCCTTCCACGATTTCGCCGCGATGTTCCTCTCGGTCCGGGACAAGGGACGCTCGATCGGACACGTGATCGAGGGGCTGATCGGCTACGCGGGGCGGCAGGTATTCCTGATCTTCGCCTGGGCAACGCTGGTCCTGGTGGTGGCCATGTTCGGCATTCTGGTGGCGAAGACCTTCGTCTCGACTCCTGCCGTGGCCACGGCCTCCCTCCTGTTCATCGCCATGGCACCGGTGTTCGGCTGGCTGGTGTACCGCAAGAACGTCTCCATCCTGACGGGCAGCCTGATCTTCGTCCCCCTGCTTTTCCTCTTTGTCTGGGTCGGCACCGTGCTGCCCATCGACCTCGCTGGCTGGCTGGGGAAGCAGGGCGGCGGGGCTGACAAGGCCCACGCAGCCCAACTGGCCCAGAGCATCTGGATCTGGGTGCTGCTGGCCTACGTGTTCGTGGCGAGCGTCATTCCGGTCTGGATGCTCCTGCAGCCGCGCGACTACCTGAACAGCTATCTGCTGTACGCCATGATCCTGCTCGGCTTCGTGGGTATCCTGCTGGTCGCCCCGCACATCCAGTTCCCGGCCTTCGCGGGTTTCGTGGCCAAGAACCACGCGGGCAAACCCGGCTCCCTGTTCCCGATCCTCTTCGTGACCATCGCCTGCGGGGCGTGCAGCGGGTTCCATTCGCTGGTGTCCTCCGGCACCACCGCCAAGCAGATCTCCAGCGAGTCCCATATCCTGCCGGTTGGCTACGGCGGCATGCTGGTCGAGGGCGTGCTGGCCCTGATGGCCCTGGTCAGCGTCGCCTATCTGCTGCCCGCCGACTGCAACCAGACCCTCTCCAGCAACGGTCCCGTGGGCGCCTTCGCCGCCGGCCTTGCCTCCTTTGCCGAAGGCGGGGTGAAGCTGCCCTTCGCCATCGGCAAGACCTTCGTGGCCCTCGCCATCTCGGCCTTCATGCTGACCACGCTCGACACCGCCACCCGGCTGGCCCGGTTCACCTGGCAGGAACTGTTCCTGCCGAAAGCCTCGCCCGACGATTCCGTTGGCATCACCAGCCGGAACCCCCTGGCCAATCCCATCGTCGCCACCGTGATCTCCGTGGGTGCCGCGGCGGCGCTTGCCTTCAGTGGTGGCGGGTCCGCTCTCTGGCCGGTGTTCGGCGCCTCCAACCAGTTGCTGGCCGCCCTCACGCTGCTTGCTCTTACCCTCTATCTGCTGCGCAACAAGAAGAACTTCTGGTTGGCTCTGTTGCCCATGGTCTTCATGATGGTCATCACCATCTGGGCTCTGGTGCTGCTGATCCAGAGCAATTGGACCAAGAGCCTGCCCCTTGCCACCGCCTCCGGGTTCCTGCTGGTCATGTCCATGGTTCTTGTAGTCCTTGCCGCGGGCGCGGTGGGGAAAGCGAAACAAAGTAGCGAGAGCGCGCAATGACTCCGAATGTTGTCGTGGTCGGCTGTGTCTCGGACGATCCCTTCGCCATCGATGTGGCCCACTTCCTGGGCCAGCAGTGGGAGATCAGCGACCTGGTCTCCTACAAGCAGTTCGCGAACTCGGAGTTCTGCCCGCGCTTCATCAGCGACGAACAGGACTTGATCCATAGCGGCGACTCTCTCGCCGGGCGCACCGTGGTCATCATCTCCACCTGCTGCGGGGAGCATACCCGCAACTCCCGCGCCATGCGTACCTTCCTCCTCACCCGCGCCGCCAAGGACAATGGTGCCGCCCGCGTGGTGCTGGTGGAGCCCGACCTCTTCTACAGCGCCCAGGATCGCGGGCCCCGCCCCGAACACGGCGAGGTGAGCTTCGGGCGCGAAGCCCGCGACTACAAGAAGTTCGACGGGCAGCCCTTCTCCTCCCGCCTTTACGCCGACCTGCTCGCCACCAGCGGCGTGGACGAGGTGGTCACCGTCCACAACCACTCCATCTCCGTCCAGCGCCTCTTCGACCGGCAATTCGGCGGCCGCTTCTTCAACCTCTCCCCCGCCAGCCTCTATGCCCACTATCTGACCCAGAACGAGATCCTGCGTCCCCATCCGGGCAGCGAGGGATTGCTGGTCTGCGCGCCCGACAAGGGGGCGACCCCCTTTGTCCGGGAGGTGTTCGAGGAAGTGCGCTCCCGCACCGGCCGCCTGCTCATCGGTGCCGAGCCGGATCTCCTCATCATGAGCAAGGAACGGTCCGGCGAGCGGAGCGTGGCCATCGAGACCAGTCCGGACTCCCCCTGCACTCTGGCGGACGTCAAGCACCGCGACGTGGTGGTGGTCGACGACATGGTCCGTACCGGCTCCACCATCGTCAAGTGCTGCCGCCTGCTCAAGGAGGCCGGGGCCAACCGGGTGATCTTCGTCGTCACCCACTTCTACTCCTCCGACGAGGTGAAGGAGAATCTGAGCGACCGCTCCATCGACGAGATCATCACCACCAACACCCTGCCCACCATCCTCAACCGCGACATGCAGGGGCGGCTGCGCCGCAAGATGCTCGTGCTCAAGATCGAGAAGTGGATCGCCAACGTGCTCCACCAGGAGTACCTTGGGGGGCCCGCCCCGCTCCACCGGCCGCCGTACACGGTGGACATCTCCTCCAAGAACCCCCGCTGGCGCGATGTTCGTGGCGGCGGTCTCGGGTAGCGACCGAAGCCCTCATGGACGCCCTCACCCTGCAAGTCATCGGGATCGTCTTCCTGGCCACTCTGGTGCGGGGGCTGACTGGGTTCGGGAACGCCTTGGTGGCCATGCCACTGCTTGCCCTGGTGATCGAGCCGAAAACCGCCTCGCCGCTGGTCGGCCTGACCGCGATCGTGATGGCCACCCTCATGCTGGCCGCGCACTGGCGCGAGGTCCATATCGGCTCCGCCTGGCGGCTGCTGGTGGCCTCGGTGCCCGGCCTGGTGATCGGGCTGTGGTTCCTGACCAACTCCGGCGGCGCGGCGATTCGCCTGGCCCTGGGCATCTTCATCCTCGCCTACTCGCTCTACGACCTGTGCCGCCCGCGCCTGGCCCATCTGGAGAACGAACGCTGGGCCTACGTGGCCGGGTTCATCTCCGGCATCATCGGCGGGGCCTGCAACGCCAACGGCCCGCCCATTGTCATCTACGGCACCATGCGGGGCTGGTCCCCGGAACGCTTCCGCGCGACCCTCCAGGGCTTCTTCCTGCCCGCCGGGCTATTCATCCTCGTCGGGCACGCCAGTAGCGGACTGTGGACGCGGGAGGTGTTCCGCCTCTTCCTTTGGTGCCTGCCCAGCGTCGTCCTCGGTGTCGTCCTCGGTTGCCTGCTGGCCAAGCGGGTGAAGAAGGAGCACTTCCGCCTCGTGGTACACACCGTGCTGATCGCGTCCGCGACCATGCTGCTGATCAAAGCCCTACGCTAGGCCGGATCGGGGAAATGGGACGCATGGGACGCATGGGACTCATGGGACGCATGGGAGAAAACAACTCCCCAGTCCCAGTCCCATAGGTCCCATTCCCATGGGTCCCATGGGTCCTACTCTTCCATTGGCTACTTCAGCCCGAGCACGTCCTGCATGTCGTAGACGCCGGGCTGGGCGGTGGCCAGGAAGCGGACGGCACGGATGGCGCCCTTGGCGAAGGTCTCGCGACTGGAGGCCTTGTGGGTCAGTTCCACGCGCTCGCCGTCGGTGGCGAAGATGACGGTGTGGTCGCCCACCACGTCGCCGCCGCGCAGGGCGTGCATGCCGATCTCCCGCTTGGTGCGGGCACCGACTTGGCCGACGCGGCCGTGGACCACGTCGTCGGCGTAGCTGCGGCCGGTGGATTCGGCAAGAATCTGCCCGAGCCGTTCGGCGGTGCCGCTGGGGGCGTCCTTCTTGCGGTTGTGGTGCATCTCCACCACTTCGATGTCGTAGTCGTCGGCCAGCAGGGGAGCCACCTTGGCGCAGAGGCTGAAGAGCAGGTTCACGCCCACGCTCATGTTGGGGGCCATGACGATGCGGGCCCCCTGCCCCACCAGCTCGGCGATGCTGGCCTTGTGGGCGTCAGTCATGCCGGTGGTACCGATGATGAGGGCGGCACCCTTGGCCGCGGCCTTGGGGGCGCAGGCGAGCGTGTTGGCCGGGGCGGTGAAGTCGATGACGGCGTCGGTCGCGGCCAACGCCACGTCCGGATCGGCCGTGATGGCCACGCCCAGGGGAGCCAGGCCAGCCACGACCCCGGCATCCTGACCGACGAAGGGGGAACCGGAGACCTCGGTGGCACCGGCCAGTTCGAGATCGGCGGCGGCGGCAATCTGCTGCACCAGCATCCGGCCCATGCGGCCGGCAGCGCCAAGAACAGTCACGCGAATCATGGGAACACCTCCTGGAGGGAAGACGGAAAGGGGATGAGGGAAAGGAAAGTCCGCTACTTGGCGGCGGCGGGTGCCTGGGCCTGCTGGACTTCCTTCTCAGGATCCGCTTTGCCCTTGCGCCCCGCATCGAGCGAGACATATCCCTGGAGCACTTCGACGGCACGCTGGAGCTGACGGTCCTCGGCCTTGACGGGCGCATCCACCCCGTCGATCACGTTGGCGGCCAGGGCGAGCTGACGGTACTCGTCGTCGCTCAGCGCCACCTCGATGTCGGGCTGGATGCCGTGGTGGTGGATCACCTGGCGGCTGGGCGTGTAGTACATGGCCGTAGTCAGGCGCAGGGCGCTGCCGTCGGGCAGGCTGATCACGTTCTGGACGGAGCCCTTGCCGAAGGTGCGCTCGCCCACCAGGATGGCCCGATGGTGATCGTGCAGGCAGCCAGAGGTGATCTCGGCGGCGCTAGCGCTGCCACCGTTGACCAGAATGGCCACGGGAATGTTGTCGGGCACGCGCCAACCGCGCGCATTCGACCGCATCTCCTGTTTCTGGGACGGACGCCGCCCCTCGGTCGAGACAATCAGCTCGCCGGGCTTCAGGAACAGGCTGCAGATATCGACGGCCGAGGTGAGAAGGCCGCCGGGGTTGTTGCGCAGGTCGATGACCAGGCTGTCGGCCCCATCCTGGAGCAGCTTCCTGAGCTTCGTCTCCAGTTCCTGGGCGGTGGGATCGCTGAACTGGAGAACCTGGACGTAGCCGACCTTGGTGCCGGGAATGAGGTGGTCATCCTTGACGCTGGTCAGGGGAATCATCTCGCGGGTGATGGTCACGTCCCACGTCGCGTCGGTGCGCGGCCGGTGGACGGTGATCGTCACCGCGGTTCCGACCTTGCCCTTCAGCTTGCTCACCGCCTCGTCGACCTTCTGGCCCTCGGTCGATTCGCCCTCGATCCCCACGATCTGGTCGCCAGGCTGCAGACCCGCGCGGAAACCGGGGGTGCCCTCCATGGGCGACATCACCGTGAGCACGCCGTCGCGCGTGGTGACGATGACGCCGAGGCCGCCGAACTCCCCTTCCGTCTCCTCCATCATATCCTGCAACTGCTCGGGCGTCAGGAAGTCGCTGAAGGGGTCCAGGGAGTTCACCATGCCGTGGAGGGCGTGGTAGACCAAATCCTGGTAGCCCACCTTGTCGCCGTCCACGTAGTCCTTGCGGATGAGGTGGATCACCCGCATCATGACACTGATCTTCTCGAAGGCCTCCTCCTCGCCAGCGGCCGTAGCCTCGGCCGAGTAGACTCGGTAACCGACGACCAGGTTCGCGGCCAGCAGGATGGCGACCAGTCCCAGGGAGATGCGGGCGCGTTTGCTCATGGCGGCCTCGGAATGGGCCGGCCGACCCTACAGGATCTTGCCGGCGAGGTAGCTCTTGATCTGGTCCAGGGACACGCGCTCCTGGGTCATGGCGTCGCGGTCGCGGACCGTGACGGCCTGATCCTCAAGCGTGTCGAAGTCCACGGTCACGCAGAAGGGGGTACCGATCTCGTCCTGGCGGCGGTAGCGCTTGCCGATGGAGCCGGTCAGGTCGTACTCGCAGCGGAAGGCCTTGCGCAGGTCGGCGTAGAGGGCCTCGGCCTTCTCGCCCAGCTTCTTGACCAGGGGCAAGACAGCGACTTGGACCGGTGCCACGCAGGGCGGCAGGCTCAGGGAGACGCGCAGATCCTGGTCCTTGTCCTCCTTCTGGGTGTCGGCCAAGTCTTCCTTGTAGCCACGGCAGAGGAGGGCCAGGCAGATGCGGTCGAGACCGCAGGAGGTCTCCACGACGGTCGGGAAGAAGCGCTCGTTGGCTTCCTGGTCGAAGTAGCGGAGGTCCTTGCCGGAGTATTCGGTGTGGCGGGACATGTCCCAGGTGCCGCGATGGTGTACGCCCTCGATCTCGCCCCAGCCGAAGGGGAAGGCGAACTCGATGTCGAGCGCGGCCTTGGCGTAGTGGGCCAGCTTGTCGTGGTCATGGATGCGGAGCTGGTCGGCGGGGAAGCCGAGGCGCTCGGTATAGAAGTTCCAGCGCTCGGCGCGCCAGTAGTTGTACCAGTCCATCGCCTCGCCGTCCTTGCAGAAGAATTCCATCTCCATCTGCACGAACTCGCGGCTGCGGAAGGTGAAGAAGCGGGGATTGATCTCGTTGCGGAAGGCCTTGCCGGTCTGGGCGATACCGAAGGGCAGCTTCTGCCGGGTGGCGACGCGCACCTGGTCGAAGTCCACGAAGATGGGCTGGCAGGTCTCGGCGCGCAGGTAGGCCGCATGCTCCTCGTCGAACACCGGGCCGACGAAGGTCTTCATCATCAGGTTGAACTCGCGGGGCTCGGTGAGCTTCTTCGAGCCGCAGGCCGGGCAAGTGGTGGGGTCTTCCATCTGGTCCTGCCGATGGCGCTTCTTGCAGTCCAGGCAGTCCACCATGGCGTCGCTGAACTGGTCGAGGTGGCCGGAGGCCTTCCAGACGCGGGGATTGCAGATGATGGTGGAGTCGAGACCGACCACGTTCTCGCGGTCCTCGACCATGTACTTCCACCACAGTCCCTCGACGGCGCGCCGCATGGTCACGCCATAGGGGCCGTAGTCCCAGAAGCCGTTGATACCGTCGTAGATCTCGGAGCTTTGGAAGATGAAGCCGCGGCGCTTGCACAGCGCCACCAGTTTCGCCATCGTGTCGTTTTCGGTCGGCTTGGCCATTCGCTGCAATCCTTCGGTTCTAACACGCCAATGCGTAGGATGATCGAGAAACGTGTACTATAGCGCGGCAAGCCCCGCGCCCAAGCCGAGGCGTGGCAGGTACACGGCCAAAGCGCACGGCGCTCCCTCGACGGATCTCCCATTTGCCGTCCCAACCGCGAAGGCGTACGTTCAGCGCGCATGGGAGGACGCCAAGATGACAGGACATCGCCAGACCTACCGGTTGCCGGGACGAGACTATTCGTTGGGGGGATGCTATTTCGTGACCATCTGCACCCGAGACCGAATCTGCCGGTTCGGCACGGTGTCGGATGGGGGAATGCACCTGAACAACTGGGGCCGAATCGCCCACGAGGAATGGCGTCGTTCTGCCGACCTCCGCGCCGAACTGACACTGGATGCGTTTGTGGTCATGCCAAACCACATTCATGGCATTGTGTTCTTCCGCAGGAAACCGAACGACCCAGTCCAGATTCTGGGTAGGGGCGACCGGCGG
>QKCY01000104.1 GCA_003245525.1 Victivallales bacterium
GGCCAGGATGCCGAACTCCTCCCGGATGGCCGGTCGGAAGTAGGCGAACACCATGATCACCAGCCCCACCGCCGAGCCGAGCAGCGTGCCATAGGCGGCCCCCGCCATGCCCAGCGCCGGGAAGCCAAGGTGGCCGAAGATGAGGAGGTAGTTGGCCACCACGTTCACCAGCATGGAGACGATGGCAGCGACCATGATGATGCGGGTACGCCCGATCCCACTGAAGAAGCTGCTGAAGCAGTTCCGCACCAGGCCCATGATGCTGCCGGCAATCAGGATGTTGAAGTAGATCGTCTGCGGCTGTACCTGGCTGGCTGGCGTGTGCGACACCTGGAACAGCCAGTGTCCCAGCGGAATGCAGCAGAGCACCAGCGGATAGGCGAGAACGGCAATCAGTAGTGCCTGTCCCACCGCTACCGGACACCGCTGCTTCTGTCCGGCTCCGAGATGCTGGGCGACCAGAGGGTTCGCATAGCCGGTGAGGCCGATGAAGAAGGTCATGAACATGAAGCAGGTCATGCCGCCGCCCATGGCCGCACTCATGTACTCCGGACCCAACTGGGCCAGGAACAGGCGGTCGACGAACATCATGAGCGTTTCGCAGGCGCTCGAAACGACCATCGGCAACGCGATGGCCAGCAATTCGCCCACACCCCCCTCGTGGTGCGGCGAAGTCATAGATTGTGACATCGGAGGAACTCCTCGGAAACAGTCGCCCGGAATAGGGCGAGCCGCACACCATAGGCTGGCAACGGGGTCCGTCAAGCGAGGATCACAGAAAACGCACGATAGGCAGGCGCGATCTCGTGGACGTTGTGGACAGGTGTTGCTCGCCGTCAAGCCTGTCCACCTAGTCCACGAAGTCCACCTTCCCGTTCGGCGGCCGCAGCACCAGCGCCGCGTGCCGCGTGCCGAAGGCGTCGCACTGGCGGATGTTCGCGAACAGGGCCTGGGCTTCGGCAGGGGAGGCGAACTCCAGGAAGGCATGGCCCCAGGCGCACCCCGTGGCGGCTTCGCGCCCAATGCACACCCGCCTCACCCGCCCATAGGGCGCAAAGGCGGCGACGATCCCCTCCTCGCTGGCTTCCGCCGGAATGTGGGTGAGATAGAGCCACGGACTCTCCGCCGGAATCCAGTCCGTCGGCAAAGGCCCGCCGACGAGGGGCATGGTCATGGGTTCGGTCTCGGGAACCAGTCCCAGCAGCCGGGCCGCGTTGCCGTAGGCGATGGCCTCGATCTCGGACTCGACGAGTCCCTGTTCGCGTAGGCACTCGGCAAAGAAGGCGGAGGAGGGCGTATCCGCGTAGGGATTCGGGACCCCGTTCATGGCCGCGTCGAAGGAAGCCCCGTACGGGGGGAAGGGCGGTTCGCCCCGGCTGCACCAGTCGCTGCCAGACACCAGCCGGTCGCGCGGAATCCGGGCGAGGGCGTCCGCCAGGCCCGGCGACGAGAAATCGCGGATCTCCGCCCAGAAGTTGCGCGGCCAGGTGCCGTAACGGGCCAGGACGGCGTCGATGTAGTGGGTCACGTGCGGCGGACTGTCTTCCGGCATCCCCACAAAGTGGCCCAGAATGTAGCGTCCCTCGGGCACCGCCTCGGCGGCAAGCATGAGGTCGGCGAGTTGGCCCGTCCCGGTGAGTTGCCCCTGGGAGACGTCGAAGGTGGCGACATGGGACATCACCGGCACCCCGATCCGGGCGGCATGGCCGAGTAGTTCCAGGCAGGCAGGATCGGTCAGGCGGAAGTCCATGCTGTACTGCATCATCTCGCCCAGCAGAACGAAGCCCCATTCGCCGAAACAGCGGTCCATCGCCAACCGTGCCTCGCGGGGGAAACGGGGATTGACCATACAGGCCCCATGCAGTCTGCCGCCGCTCGCCTGGACCAGCTCGTGGAGCATCTCGGCCCCGGCCAGCATGGCGGCGGGATCGTGTCCGATCCGGCCCATGCGGACGCTGTCCGGAGAGATCACCAGATGCAGCTCGTTCGGATCGGCGGCAAGAACTGCCAGCAGGTGCTCCTGGAAGCCAGGACGGGGCGTGCCGTCGGCGGCGAGGTCACAGACGTGGTTGTGGGTATCAAGCCAGCGCACGGCTGGCCTCCTTCCGCGCGTCCTCCAGCCAAGCCAGGAAATCGTCGCGGAACCAGTGGGAGGTCTCTTCGTGGAGCAGTTGGGAGGTCCGCTCGACCAGGGGCCGGGCGCGGATGGCGCGGAGGGTGGCGGAACCGATCCGGTCGTAGGCCATCAACCCTTCGGCCTTGAGCCGTTCCTCCATCTCCTCGCTGTTGAAGAAGGGCCAGATGGTGCCCAATCCGTCGATGGCCCGGAGCCGGTCGCGCAACTCGGCCTGCTTCGGGACCGGGACCGGACGCAGCGCCTCCTCCACGAAGCACGCCTCGATGTAGTGCTTCATGGTGCAGACCCGCAGAGTGACGCCGACGAAGCAATAGAGGGCGTTCCAGTGGTAGAGCCGCGCCCACGGGCTGGCCTCGGCAAAGGCCCGGTCGCTCCAAGGCGAATGGCGGCGGCCATAGGCCCCGTGATCGGCAGTGAGTTCGTCTGCCCGCGGCCCAATGGCGCTCACCGAGTGGGAGAAATGGTTGCTGCGGATGCTACGCGGATCGATGCGCAACGCCTCGGTCAACACCCCCACATAGCTCGGCGACATATCGAGATTGAAGTCCAGCGGATTGAGCGGTGGAGTCGCATCGTGGTACCACAGCGTCGGTGCTGCCACCGTCCCCGTCGGCCCCACCGCCGCCAACGCCCCCTCGACAAAGGTCACGGGGCCATCCACCAACCTTCCCATGCTGCTCATCGTGCTCATCGACCCATGGTAGAGCAACACATCGCCGGGCACCACTCCCACCCGGCGAAAACCATCGCACACATCCTGTTCCGTGATCCGGAGCGCGGGATTGCCAGTCTCGGGAATCATCGCGGTTCTCCTTGGGAGACGCTTACGGCGCGGGACGGAAGACGAAGAGGTCCAGGTTCTGGGATTGGTCGATGTAGGTCCAGCGGAGGGTGTGGGTGCCCTTGGCCAGGGGGATGGTGGCCGGTTGGCTGGTGGAGTCGGCGACTTGGCTCCAGCCCCAGTCGTCGGCGGTACGGCACCAGCCGCCGGTGCCGGCCATGCGGACGGTGCTGTCGGGAGCGGGGAAGGGGGTGCCGTCGATTCGGATTTCACGGTCGATGAAGGGTTGCTCGCTGGCGGCTCGGACGAGGAGCTGGTAGCGGCCATCGGCGGGGACTTCGAACTGCCATTCGGCCCACTGGATGGGACCGTCGATGAAGCAGTAGGCCTTGCCGCCGGTGGCGGCGACTTTCTCGGCGGCGCGGCCCTGGCGACCGTGTTCGTGGACGGGACCGGGGGTATCGGCGTCGATCACGATGTCGCCCGCAGCAGTCTGGGTATCCTTGGGGAGGGCGAGGGCGGGCAGGGCGTGGTATTGGCGGGGGGCGACGACGACGCGGTCAAAGGTGCCGCTACCGGTGATGGAGAGGCAGGTGGTTCCGGCTTCCAGCATGGCTTCGTCCTCGTCCAGCAGCTTGGCATTGAGCCGGATGTGCGGGGGGCGGGTGCCGGTCCAGCCCTCGACGGTGACTTGGAAGCGGGCGCGTTCGGCAGACGGGAGATTGGCCCACCAGGTGGTGATGTTGCCGTCCGGCAGGGGATGGGTCACGCCGGGCATGAGGCTGGCTTCCTTGCCAAAGACCAGGGCACCCTCAACCTTGGTCGGGGCCGTCTTCTGGTCCAAGGACCAGTTCGCGGGCTGGGACGACTTCAGGAGGGACTGGTCGCGGAAACGGAGGGTAGTGGCGTGGGCTGCGAAGGCGTTGCGCACCTGACCGTCAGGGCCGACCAGAACAGCGGCGAGGTCGCCATCGGTCTCCACGTCGTGGCTGGAGACGGGACCGGCGGGAGCGTCGGGCTGGCGGGCCAGAACGAGCCAAGTGCCGTAGGCCGTCGGGATCTCGCACCCGACCACACCGGGCGCAGCGAAACGCTGGAGAGTGAGGCTGGCCGGGTCGCGCAGGATGCCGAGAACCGCGAGGAACTGCCCGCTGGTCTGCTTGTCGGGCGTGGTCGCGGTGAGGGTCCATTCGGGCTGCACTTCGTCCCAAGAGAGGTACACCGAGGCGCGGGGCTTCTGCGGGACCACGTCGAAGCTCTTGGCGACCGATAACTGCACGTTCTCGGGGTAGAGGAAGACCCCCTGCAAGGCCGCGAGCGGACGCACGATGGAGAAG
>QKCY01000303.1 GCA_003245525.1 Victivallales bacterium
GGAAAACCGAGACGGCCCCGCGGTCGCGGTATTTCAGAGTGTCGAGAAGCACCTCGCCCTGCACGGTCTGCTTCAGCTCGAACGTGGTCTCCATCCACGGTCCCGGCGTCGCCGAACGGAGGAGCACAATCCCGAGGCTGGCCAAAGGCCGCACTACCTCCGTTTCGCTCCCTTTCCAGGTGGCGTCGAGAGCGGGGAAGGACAGCCAACCCGGCAGGGCACCACCGGTTTGACCATACACCACACTCCCCAGCCTCTCCTGCCAGCGGCCACCACGGGGTTCCCAGAGGGTATCCACCGTCATGTTCGCGCTGTCCTGGCGGAAGTCGAGTTCGTCCACAATCAGGGCGTATTGGCCGACTTGCTGGAGCAGATGCCGTCGCCATGCGCAGAACGCCGCGCGCGGCACGGTGCCCAACGCATACACGCTATTCCCCACCACATCGCGGGCTAGCAGGCCCGCATCCATGGCCACGCTGGATTCCACCATGCCATCGGCTTTGGTCAAGACCTGGTTGAGATAGCCACGCAGCAGGGGTTTCCCTGCGATCCGCAGATCCAGAATCGCAAACGTGTGGTAGGGATTCCGGGACGCCCCGTTGAATCCGTCCAACAAGACGAAGTCGCCGCCGCTATCCACCTGGTCCCGGAAGCTGCCGAAGGCAAAGGACTGGTCCAGGGGAATGCCACTGCCCCGGGTCTGCCAAAGGGGTTCGGGCAAGGCCTGGATCGACCATTTCCCCGTGAGACCAGTGGGTTCAACCGCAGTCAGTTCCGGCCCCGGCCAGAAGGACTGCCCCACCCGGAAGATGCCGGTGTCCTGGTGGGTGCGGTGCTGACGGTAGTAGAGCCAGCGGCCATCGCCGGTCAGATGGGCCGCCTTGTGGAGGAAACCGAGGGATGCGTACCGGATTTGCCGGTCGTCGCTCTCGCCGTTGAGCAGGGCTTCCTGCCCGCGCAGGAGCTTGGCCACCACGCCATTCTCCAGCGGCACCCGGTCGCCGCTCAGACAGAGGTAGGTGAAGACTGGGGCGATGCCGGTGCTGTACCAGAACAGGTTGTCGTTCTCCCCCGCCACCCAATCGTGGCGGTGCAGGGAAGCGAAGGCGTAGTTGGCAGCGGCGAAGGTGTGTTCCCAGACCGGATCGGGATAGTCGCGCTGGAAATAGCGGCCCAGGCAGTACAAGCCAATGGCCGCCCATTGACCGTGCCGCGAACTCACCGAGCCGGCGGGACCGCGCAGGCCGTAGATGCCTTTGCGGGCATAGTCGTCGTGGTCCAACTGGCGGGCCAGGGCGTTGGTCACCCGCAACCGTTCGGCGTCGGAGAAGACCGGGCTCTCCTCGATGAGGTCCCAGAAAAGGGTCATCATGTGCTGGTTGTAGTGATAGGCTCCGGCCAGGGGATCGTCCTTGTTCTCGATCCGTTCGCCATCGATGCGGGCAATCTCCGCCTTGGCTTGGGCATCGGGGAAGGCCAGGCGGATAACCTCGCGCGCCTGCCGGGGATCACCGGTCAGGTAGTAGAGGGCCATGCGCTTGCTGATGGAGTTCCAGCCGAAGTAGCCCACCGAGCCGTAGCCATCCGACGCCTCCCACGTCTGAACCTGCTCGATATCGTCGGGCACGGTCAGCCTTGTCCCCAGCCGCACATCGAGCAGATAGCCCAATCGGAGGTCGCCAGGCTTGCCTACCTGCTGAATCCGTTCGGCCAGCCGGTCGGCAGCCAGAACCACCCCCGCCTCGTCGCTACCGCCCACCAGAATCGCGTTCCGGCCATTGCCGAAGGGGTTGTGCAGCGAATGCAGGGCGTAGCCACCGACACCGGGGTACTTCCCGTCGAGCAAGGTGTAGTAGAGATCGTAGAGCCGCCCCAACACGGGATTGGTGGAGCGGTTGCCCAGAATCACCGCGTGCTGGGCCAAGGGCAGCGGCACCTCCGCCACCACCGGCAGTTCGACGCCAGTCGCCGTCCGAATCGCCTCCTGCAACCGTCGGGCCGCCTCCGCATGGCAGGCCGGTGCCACGATCGCCGCCTGAGCCTTGCCGTCCGTCACCAGAGGCGTCGCGATATGCAAATCCTTGAGGGCCGTGTACTGCGGAGCCTTCATCTCGGGCACGCCAGCGGGAGCCTTCGGCAGTTCGACGCCTGCCCGGACCCGCACATCGGCCAAGAGGATCGTGGTCCCCTCCCCCTTGTGGGTATAGAGGTAGATACGGGCACTCTTCGTGCCGACCGGGCTCTTACCGTAGACCGCCAACTCCTCGAACTTGTCTGTCGCCGTGGTACGCAGGTCGATCTGAGAGAGCTGGTTGGAGGGCAGGAACCGAAGCTGGAGATAGACGTTGCCGGGTGCTGGGCGGTCGGGCAACGCCGCCACCCGCACCTTCACCTCGTAGGTCTCCTCCGGTTCGGCGGGGAAATCCTGGGACAGGCCGATCTCGCGACCCGGATCGGCATCCTGCAACCGCAAGGCGGGCCCGTCGGCAAAGGCGGGACGGGCCGGAGTCAGCGACTGTTCCGCGCCCCCTCCCCCGTAGAACTGCCACCCGGCGGGAACCTTGGCTCCGGCTGGCCAGTCCGCGAAGGAGCCATTCACCAAATCGACCGCCCGTGGTGCGGCCATGGCCATCGCTCCCGAGAGACAGAGCGCGAGAAGACACCCGGTTCGCATCGTCGGTCCTCCACGTCGGCAGGGCGGCGGACGGAGGGAGACAGGAAACTAGTCCAGCCGCTGCAGGAAGGCTGTCGCCCGGTCGACCACCTCTTGGGTCCAGGCGGCAGACGAAAAATTATGGTTCGCCCCGGCGATTTCCACCAGTTCCACCGGAAGCGCGTGCTCGCGCACGTAGTCGCCGAAATAGGTCTGCGCCGCCGGGGCATCGGGATCGCCCGTGCCGTAGATCATCAGGGCCGGCAGATCGGGACGGAGTTTGGCCAGATGCTTCTTCGGGGCCTCGCCGCCCTGGGTTCGGCTCTCGACGGCGGCGGACTTCGCAGTCTTGCCGAGGGCGCGTTTGGGCGACGCCGTTTCCTCCGGCTTCGCCTCGCCCTCCTCCTTGCGCCGGTTGCGGCCCCGGTTCAGGAAGTGGCCGAAAAGGACGTTGAAGACCCCCTTGACGCTCACATCGCCCCGGAACAGCCGCTTCCAGGTGCTGCCCTGGGTAGCCTTGCGCCAGTACACGCGCAGGTAGTGGAAGGTGCGATGCACATCCCGCCCGAAGGCGTCGCCGTCGGAGAAGGGATAGACCGAGAGCAGGATCAGCCCCTTGGCGGGCAGCTTCGGCAGCGTGCCGATGGTCACATTGCCCCCGGAGCAGAGACCAAAGTAGACGATGTGGTCCAACCCGGTCGCCGCCCGGAAGGCCGCCGTGGCCCCGACCAGATCGTCGGCCATGGTGGGCAGACTGGCAGTCAGGCCATCGCCCTCGCTTTCGCCGCGTCCCCGGAAGTCGAAACGCAACGACGGATACCCCGCCGCCGCGAACTGGCGGGCCAGATGAGTCAGCAGGCCCTGCGGACCCGACCGATTGCCGCTCCAACCGTGGACAAAGATGATCCCCAGCTTCTTGCCCGCTCCCTCCGGCGTGGCCAAGACCCCGCGCAGGCTGGCTCCCTCGACCGCGAAGGAGAATGCCGCCTCGCGACCGGTTCCAGCGAGAGAAGTCTCGGGCTTCAGTCCGACACTCATCGGGCAATCACTCCTGGGGCGGGGCCGGGGGCGGCGGAACTGGCATGGCGGGGGCGGCCGGTTTGCCTGCGGGCTTGACGGGGGGCAGGTACTTCTTCAGGAACTCCATATGCTTCGCATAGGCGTACTGGGCGGGCTTCTCGTCGTAGTACAACACGAAGTTGTGCCCGCCACCCGGCACCACGTCGTAGGTGTAGGTCTTGTCGTACTTCTTCAGTTGGGCGATCAAGTCCTCGTGGCTCTGGTGGAACACGCTGCCTTCGTAGGCCCCGCCGATGAAGAGCAGAAGCGGGCAGTGGATCGTGTCCGCATGATGCACGATGCTGCGCTGCATCAGTCCGGCCAACTGTTGGTCCACGGGCTGGTTGCAGAAATCGGCCCAGCTTAGCCAGTTGTTCGCCCCGCGGCGCATCCGGTCCCAGTAGTAGCGGAAGGGATTCACCAGCCAGGCGTCGTAGCTGACCATACAGCAGGCATCGGGATGGCGCGCGGCGGCCAGGAGACCGATGCCAGCCCCGAAACTGTGGCCGATGACCCCGAACTTGCCGCCCTGCACATAGGGCAGCTTGCGGGCAGCCGACACCGCTGACAGGGCATCGTCCACCTCGCCGTCCAGATTCTCGATCTCGCCTTCGCACTTGAAGGCCAGGCTCTTTGGCACGTACTGGCTGGCAAAGAGATCCTCGCCGCGGAAAGCAGGCCCGACGATCACATAGCCCTCCGCCGCCATGCCAGCCAACCATGGCAGAGCATAGACCGGCACCCCATAGGCGGCACCGTGGGTATAGAGCAGCAGGGGGAACTTCTGGTCCGGCTGCCGGTTGGCGGGCACCACCAGCACGCCGTATTGCTTGAGGTCGTCCACCAACCAGCGCACAATCCAGATCTCGGCCGCCTCCGCGTCGGGCACCCGAATCCGACCGAGCATCTCGAAGGTACCATCCGGCACCGGCGCCCACTTCTCCTCGGGCAGGGGTTTCAGTTCCTTCACCAAGGCCACCCCCTCCTGCCAATCCTTGGCGGCCGTCGCCATGTCGTCCTTGCTCGCGGCCAAGCGGCCGTCGAACCACTTCTGCAAGGCGGCCGCGCAGTCCTTGCCCTCGATCAACGGATCACCGAGCGCCTTGACCAAGGCCGCCTCCTCGGGCGTGAGGCTGTCGGGCCCTGCCCAGTCCAGCCCCTCCAGACCGGGACGGACCGAGTCCCCGGCCATCAGCCCCGCCGCAACGAACAGGCCCAGGAGAAGAAACAGACGATATGGACGAAACATACTCAAGAGACCTTCTCTTCGGTCTTGGGAACCGCGACCTGCAAGATATCCCCCAGGAAGGGCAGGACCGCATCGATCACGGCATCCGATTCGTAGTATTCCAGCTGACCCCAGAACGGTTTGTCCGCCACCACGGTGGTCTGCTTGGCGGCATCCACCAGCGGTTGCCAGGCAGGCGGCAGCTTCGCGGAGCCCGACACCCGGATCACCTGCAAGGCGCAAGCGGGAGCCAACTTGCCCACCAGACTACCGGCTTCCACCTCGGACAACTGCCCGGCCATCTGGGACGACACCGCCACCCCGCCGAAATCGACGGTTTCCCCCGCCCGCCAGCGGCTGGCGGCATCGGCACCGGTATCGTCGCGTTGGCCTGACATCATGTCCTTGATCTTCTGACGACGTTCGAGATCGCGCAGGAATTCATTCCCGCTCAGCACGGGTTCGAGCAGCACCATGGCCCGCGGCGGCAACTCGACAGCCGCCTGTAGCGCTGGCAACGCGCCAAACCGGACGCCGATTGGGCACCAGGCCGAAATCCCCGCCTGCTGCCGCACGAAATCCGCCGCCGCACACACGTCGGCGCACCAGCCCGCGAAATCCGCCTGGGCATGTTCGCCCGGACTGTCGCCGGTCCCAGCCAGATCGAAACGCAGAACCGGAATGCCGCAGGCGGCAATGGCCCGCGCCAGTCGGACCAACAGGCGGTAGGCGCACTTCTTCTCCTCGCCGAAGGGTTCCACCAGAACCACGGCCGTATCCGTCGCCACCCGTTCCGGCAGATGAAGCGTCCCGTAGAGGTCGCCGCCGGGGCCGGGCAGATAGCCGCTGGTTTCGTTGCAGGAGAGACCCATTCAGCACCTCGAACAGATAACGGACAAGGGCATCCACCATAGAACCCCGTCCGCCGGATGCCAACGCTCGCGAGAAGACTTCGCTAGTCGCCCAAGGAGAGAGGCAGGCGGCAGAAGAAGACGCTGTAGGCGTCCTCCCACACGAAGACCAGCTCCTGTGCCCCCTCGTCGATGTAGCCATCGGGATAGTTCAGGGGCTGCCGGGGATTGGGGTCGGTCACCAAATCCACCTTTACGGGCCAAGTCTTCATCCCGTCGTGGCTCACCCAGAGGGAGAGCGGGTTGCGGCCCCGCATGATGTCGGCGGAGCTGTCCACCGGATTGTGGATCAGGAAAACCCGTCCGTCCGCCGCCTTCAGGAGCAGCACCTTGGCGGCAGGATTGGGGATGTCGCTGCGTTCCGGCTGACTCCAGGAATCCCCGCCGTCCCACGACTCGGCCCACCAGAGCCGTCCGTCCCGCTGGGACCGGATCAACATCACCACATGGCCAGGCTCCAGTTCGACCACGCGCGGCTCGATCAGCCAGCCATGCAGTCCGCCCCGCAGGTAGCCCGAGCGGCGGAAGCTCGCGCCCCCGTCGTCGGACAGCAGCGTGCCCACACAGTAGCGGTGGTTGCGGTCGGCCCAGGCGTTGCCAGCATTTTGCTGGAGCATGCCTTCCGCCATGTAGGGAATCTCCTGCACGGCCAGCGGCTTGCCGCCAACCATCGGTTCCAGCGGCGGGCGGCCATGGGTGGGTTCGCACCACTCGCTACCGATCAACTCGGGCCAACTGACCGGGATGACCCAGCGCCCCGAGACGAGCCGGATGCCCTTGTTCACCCAGACGTTGTCGACTCCACCGGGCACGGAATGCGGCCCCTCCCAAGTGATCCCCCCATCCCGGCTGATCGCCCGGTAGGAGTTGATGTGGGTCATCCACGAGCCCATCCCATAGGTCTGGAGGAAAGCGTGGACCTCGCCCTCCCCGGCCAGGAACAGCTCGGTGGTGAACAGCCCCAAGGAGGTGTGCCGGAAGAGCACGCCAGGCTCCGTCCACGTGGCCCCATCATCCATGGAGCGGGCATACATGGTGAAGTTGCCCGGCGTCGGTTCGCAGAAGGCGCCCGTCGTCCAGGTCGCCAGCAGGTGGCCAGGAGAGGTACGGCAGAGCAGCCCCTCGCGAGTGAACAGCCGTTGGCCGGAGTCCTTCCACGGGTACCCTTCGGGTCCAGGCCAAATCCGCTGCATCGACAGGGCGGGATGGATAACGGCATCGCTGGCAAGCATGGCGGAACTCCTAAGCTGTCCTTGGTCTCACGGCCCATAAGGTAGCCGGGATGGATTCGCCGCCAACCTGGAAGGCGATGGGCAAAGCGCACATGCCGTACTACAGTGGTAATCCCTCGCTCCGGAACGAAGTCCCCTCTGCACAATCGACGGAATCCCGTGAACCGCAGGATAAGTCTGTTCCTCGGCACTATTATCCTTCTCACCGCCCTGGGCGTGGCCTTGGTCTGCTGGCTATGGGGCCGGTCCTTGCTCCATCGCTGGCTGGAGGAGGAAACCCACCGGGTCCAGGGGTACATCCAGCAGTCCGTGGCGAACCGCGACCGGCTGCTGGAACTGGTCGACAACGACCTTGCCCGGGAGATGCGGGAGAAGCTGCCCCTAGCCGCCGCCGCGTTGGGCTCCGACCCTCTCCGCACCACCACCGCCGAGAACCTCCGGCAGGTGGCCGACCGCTACGGTCTCGACGATCTCTACCTGATCGACGCATCGGGAACGGTCGTGGCCTCCACTTTGCCCGAGGATGCCGGCCTCGATCTGGCCGACCGTAACCCGGCTTTGGGCACCTACCTGGGCACCCTTCAGGGAACCGGGACCCTCAGCACCCACACCATCTCCGTCAGCATGCTCAGGGGGGTCTTCCGCAAGTACGGGTATTTCAGCCCAGTGGGCACCGACTATGTGGTGGAGGCATCCTACGATGTCGAGAACTACCTGGCAACCCATTTCTCGCCCGCCACCCGCGACCTGCTCCTGTTCCGGGACTTCTCCTTGTTTCCCGAAGACTGCCACTTCGTCGCCGATGTGGAACTCTACGAGCTGGTCCAGGGAGTAAACTGGTCCCTCACCCGCCGTGGCGGGCACCTGCTTCTCACCGGCGACCAGAGGAGCCAGTTGGAGCACGATGGCATACTGGACCTGAAGGAAGGAGACGGGACACGCTACATCCTGCTCGGGGGGCACAGTCCGGTCGATCCGGGCAGCGGGCAATTCCGGGAACGCCGGGTGGCCCGCATCCAGTTCGACCGCTCGCGCCTGCGCCAGGAACTCCATACGTTGCTGGTCGGAGTGGTGCTCTCCGCGCTCCTGGTGGGCATGGTTGCCCTCCTGGTCGTCACCGAGTATGTGGACCGTCGCTACCTCAGCCAACTGGCCATGCTGAATGACGCCATCGTCCACATCGCCGAAGGCGACTACAGCCTGTCCACCCCGCCGGTCGGCCACGACGAGCTGGCTACGACCGCCAGCCACGTACGCCTCGCCGCCGAGCGGATCAGCCAGCGGGAACGCGCCTTCCAACGGCTCACCAACAATCTCAACATCACTTTAGAGAGCATGGGCGAAACCGTGATCGCCACCGATGCCGAGGGGCGGATATCCCGCCTGAATCCGGCCGCCGAGACCCTCACGGGGTGGACCGCCCTCGCTGCCAGCGGGCGGGAGATCGGCGATGTCTTCCGCCTGGCCGGTGCCGACTCCCAGTTGTTCCCGCGCCTCTTGGACCGCAGCCGCCAGGAAGCCGCTCCCGTCCCGCTCCCCGCCTGCGCGACGGTAGTCTCCCAGGACGGCACGCGGCGCGAAGTGACGGGGAGCGTCGCCGTGATCCGCGCAACCGAGGACGAAGCCCTGGGCTATGTCCTGGTCTGTAGCGACACCACCGAGCAGACCCGTCAGGCCAACCGGCTCCACGAGTTTGAGAGCCGTCTCCGGGCGATCATGAACCATGCCCCCATCGCCATCGCCCTCGTGACGGACGAAGGCAAACCAGCGTTCGTCAACCTGTATCTCTGCAAGCTGCTCGGCAGCAGCATGGAGGATGTCCACCGGCGGGGCATCGAAGCATTCACCCATCCCGACGACCTGGCGCGGGTCCGCCACGAGACCAGGCGGCTCCTGGCTGGCGAGGCCGAGACCTGCTGGTTCCGGGCCCGCTACCTGCACCCCGACGGCCAATCGGCTTGCGCCGACATCACCATGGTCGCCATCCGGGAGCAGACCGAATCCCCCTGCCTCCTCTTTCTCGGACGCGATGTCACCGACGAGGAGCGCATCACCCGCGAACTGCGCTGGGAACGGGAGCAGCGCCGCCTGATCCTGGACCACACGCGCGAGTACCTGCTCCATCTGAAACCGGACCTCCACGTGGAATGGGCCAACCGGGCCGCCGATCCGGAGGGACACAGCATCAGCCGCAGGCTCCGCTGCCACCAACTGATCTTCGGCAACGAGGAGCCCTGCCAGGGATGCCCGATCCAAACCGCCATACGGACGGGGGAACCGAGCGAAAGCACGGTCGATGCCGGCGGCAAGCGCCTGATGGTGACCGCCAGCCCGCTCTACGACGGGGACCACCGGCTCGAAGGCATTGTCGTCTCGGCCCGGGACATGACGCGGCTTCGGGAAATCGAACGGCAGCTTTTCCAGGCCCAGAAACTGGACGCCCTGGGACGCCTGGCCGGCGGCATCGCCCATGATTTCAACAACATGCTCAATGTCGTCATCGGCTACGGAGAACTGATCGGGCTCGAGGAGGACGAGGCCTGCCGGGGCGAATACCTCGCGGGCATCATCCAGGCGGCCCGTTCCGCCGAGGGGCTGGTGCGCCAGTTGCTCGCCTTCTCGCGGACGACGGGAGACAGTCAGCGCGAGGAGCTGGACCTCAATCCTCTCGTCCAGGCGTTCGCCAAGATGCTGGGGGGGGTTCTGCCCGCCAATGTCGAGTTGGAACTGCACCTCCATCCCGTCGCCCTGCCCACCCAGGTGGACCGGGGGCAGTTCGAGCAGGCCCTGATGAATCTCTGCATCAACGCCCGCGATGCGATGGCCGACGGCGGCAAGCTGACGATCCGCACTTATCCGGTCTACCGGGACGGGGCATCCAGCCAGGCCTACGGCAATTCCCGTGGAGGACACTTCGCCGGTTGCGAGGTCAGCGACACCGGCACGGGCATTCCCGAACGCCTGCTAACCCGCATCTTCGATCCCTTCTTCACCACCAAGCCGCCCGGCCAGGGCACCGGTCTGGGGCTCTCCACCACCTACGCGATCATCACCGACCACGACGGCATGATCGAGGTGGAGAGCACGCCGGGCAAGGGGACCACCTTCCGGATTCTCTTCCCCCTTTTGGGGCGAGTGGAAGCCCCCCTGGCCCCCCACTCCGTCCTGGAGCCGGAGTTCGCCGCCCAGGGCAAGGAGACCATTCTCGTAGTGGAGGACGACGAGCCGCTGCGGCACCTCGTACACGGCTTTCTGGAGCGGGCAGGCTACCAGACCATTCTGGCCAGCACGGGTCCCGAGGCCATCTCCCTGTTCAACCGGCACCACGCGGCCATCTCCCTGGCGCTGATCGACGCCATCCTGCCGGGGTGTCCCGGAATCCAGGTGGCCCGCCACATTGGCTCCCGCCACGCCGCTCTGCCCATCCTCTTCTGTAGCGGCTATGCGGGCGACAGTCCCGACTTCCCCGACATTGAGGACCGGCTGATCACCAAACCGTTCCGCCGTCTGGAATTGCTGCGCCGCATCCGGGCCGCCCTCGACAACCGGCCCGATTCCGTCTAGGGTATTGGCTCACCCCATTGCCCAGGAGAATTGGCATGTCGAGGAAACGCGTCTGGTTCGCCATCTGCACCCATCCCAACATGAACTACGACCGGTCCGTCCGGTCGGTCATCTGGGAGAAGTTCCCCCAGTTCTACCGGCTCTACCTGAACTACCTGGCCGCGCATCCGGACCTCAAGTCCCATATGCAATTGCCGACGCAGACGCTGCTGTCGCTCAAGCAGTGCGCGCCGGATGTGATCGACCTGGCCCGCAGTCTCCAGGCGCGGGGGCAGGTCAAGTTCATGGGAACCTTCTTCAGCGAACCCATAGGCCAGTGCATGGACGGGATGAGCATGCTCGAATCCGCCGAACTGGGCTGCGCCTTTGCCCGTCGTGAGCTCGGGGCCGAACTCGAAGGCTTCTTTCTCCAGGAGATCGCCTACACGCCCACCATTCCCTACCTGATTAACCGGATTGGCGTGGGCTGGACCATCTACCACGATTGGGAATTCGGCAAGGACCTGCATCCCTGCTGGCTGCGGGGGCTCGACGGCAGCCGCTGCGTCGGCGTGCCCATGATCGAGCACGCCCGGCGGCAACAGGTGAAGGAGAATCCAGACAGCATTCCCGAGGACGCGCTGTTCACCGTCCACTGCGACATGGAGTTCCCCAACGCCATCCACGGGTTGCACCAGTTGGAGCAGTGGTTCCGCAACGAATGCGGCTACGACACCCGCTGGTGCTTCGTCAGCGAATACCTCGCAACGGTTGGTACCACGCTCGAAAAGGCAGTGTCCCCCTGTACGAACAAGGCGGAAGACCCAACCCATTCCCCCAGCCTCAGCCGCTGGTGCAGCGACCATCTCAGTATGGCTCTCCACGAGCGGACCCTGGCGGCCATGGAAGCCCGGCGCGCCGCTGCCATTCTCGATCCGTCCGGCACGACGACGGTGCCCTTTGCCGATTCGCTGCGTCCCCATTCGGCCTGGGATGTGGAGGCGCCCTCGATCTATCCCGAACTGGATGCGGTCCTGAGTCCCGAGGCCGCCCCCGCCGAGCGGATGCGCCACCTCATCGCGTGGGGGACGAACTCCGACGCCCGCGGTTGGTATCCCCTGCTCGAACGCCGCCACGAACGCACCGACACCTTCGGCGAAGTGGAATGGATCGCCCACGAGCAGATGCGGGCCGTCCTGGCCGACGGCGGGAACCAAGCCGGGATTCAGCTCGTGCATCCCGGTCCCGCCATCGCCTGGCGGGACGAGATCGTCGCCTCCGAACCCCTCGCCTTCCTCGCCCCCGATGGCACCGATGCGGTGGAACAGGTCCGCCGCCAAGGCGCGAACTGGGAACACCACCTGCGCCTTGATCTGCCCCGCTACTCGACGGTTTCCCTGGCCCGCCGCCGTCAGCCGCGCCCGCCCGCGGAGTTCCAGCCGGGAGACAGCGTGGGGAGTCTGCGTTTCGCCGACGGCGCTCTGCTCTTCGCCCCCGCCAACGGCCCTGCCCTGCGCGTGGTTCTACCGGACTTCCAGATCTGTGTGAAGCATCTGGACGCGGAGTTGCGCGCTCCTCGCCCCGAGTCCCCGTGGCGGACCACCGTCCTGCCCGGTCCCTGCCCCCGGCTGGTTGCCGAGCGGCAACTGGACTACCACATTCATTTCCGGGCGGAATACACCCTCGACGGCGACCAGCTCTTCGCCGACTGGCGGTTCTGGTTCACCGCCCCCACCCTGGTGGAAAGCCTGGACAACGAATCCACCTGGAAACGTACCGATTTCCAGCCTGGCGGCCTGCGTGCGGAGGTGGTCGTCGGGCGGCCGGGCGAGGTGTACTACGACATCCCCCTCGGCATGGTGCAGCATCCCAATCCGGCCGCGTCCTTTGTGGCCCCCCTCACCCACGCCATGCTGCAGACGGGAGACGACGGCGTGGCCCTCGTCAGCCGCAGCGGTTCCCAGTCCTTCGCCGTGGCGGGGGAAGAAGGCCGGATCGCGGTCTGCATGGGCAAGTCCACCACCAGTGGCGGACGCCGCAAGCTGAGTTTCCGGATCGGCGACACCATCACCGACTTCCAGCACGAAACGGAGTGGTACAAGGAGTTCTTCTACGGCGAACTCCGCCATCGATTCGTCGTTCTGCCCTATGCCGGCGACTGGTCCGGGCTGGCTCTGCCGACCCGGTGCTTCGCCCTGGCCACGGGACCCCGCCTGGTCGAGACCTCCGCGCTCGTCGCCGGGAACCGCACGCTGGCCAAACTCGCCCCGGATCACGTTCATCTCGTCGGCATCGATCCGCAAGGCCGCCTAGCGTTGCTCCAGGAAACGGTCGGCACCGCTACTGACTTCCGTCTCTGCCTGGACGGTGCCGAATACACGGGCCACCTCGGGCCCTTCGGGGTCTGCGAGATCGCCCTGCGGGACTAGCGCCGGGCTGTCCGGTTACGCCGCCGAGGTCGCTCCACGGCGGCGTGATGTCTGCGTCACCGAACGGGCTGAGGATCGCCCGCCTTCCTGGCGTCGAAGAACTCGGCGAGGGGGTAGGCTTGCTGGTTGACCGCCCGGGCGGCGTTGAGGAGCGTTTCGTGGGGCTTAAGCTCCTGGGTGAACATCCCCTTGTTGACGCCGCCAGCGGAATCGAGATGGGTGGATTCGGCGGGGTCGTCGTGGTACTTGAACCAGTGCCAGCCGACGCAGGTGCCGGATTCGAGGAGGCCGAGGGTGAAGTGCTGGTAGAAATCAGCGCGGTCCTGCTGGGTGTGGACCAACCAGCCGGCACCCTTCGCGTTGGCCAGGCCGGTATCCTCGGCCTTGGCGTACCATTCGCTGATGATGACGGGCTTGCCGCTGGTCGCATACCAGCGGGCCATCTGGTCGAGATCGGGGCCCCAGACGCCGTAGTAGTTCACCGAGATCACGTCCACGTACTTCGCGACCATCTGCATGAAGAGGGGGTTGTCGAACTGGGAACTGAGGTTGATGCGGCTGCCGATGTAGAGGTGATTCGGGTCGTGCCGCCGGATCGCCTGGCTCACCACTTGGTAGTAGCGCTCGAAAACGTAGGCGATGAAGGCCAAACGATCACGCCGACCGACGCCAGCCAGATCGGCGTTGCCCCGGCGCGCCGTGAGCCAAGCCACGGCAGCATCATGGCCGGGCTTGAGGTCGGGATTGGTCACATCGAGGGCGAGGTGGCGGTCCAACAAATCGACGGGACACTGCAATTCGTTGTCCGAGAAGATGCCGAGGAGGCGGGGATCGTCCTTGGTAGCTTCCAGCCGCTTCGCGTACTCCTCGCAGAAGGCCTCGAACTCGGGATGGAAGACCGGGATACAGTCGTTGGCGAATCCGGTGTGTCCGGCGGTGGCGTAGGTCATCTTCTTGCTTCGGGCAAAGGAGGAGACGAACCCAGTCCCCAAGGTATAGCTGAAGGGACGGGAGACCCTACGGAGGGCGGAGTTGCCCGAACTGGTGCCGTTGAAGCCGTTCTCGACGAAGATCCGGGAGGTCTCCTCCGCCCACTGCTCGGTCGTGCCGTACTGGGCCTTCAGGGCATCCCAGGCCACCTTGTACTCCGGCATGACGTGGTTCATAGCCACATGGATGAAGCGGTAACCGTCGGGATCGATGAGCCACCAGCGGCCCTCGATCTGCTTGGCATAGAAAAAGCCGGTGGCAGTCTCCTGCGGTCGGTCCATCCAGCCGCCGTAGGGGTCGAGATGGACGGGATCGGCGGGTGGCAGGTAGCCGGCCAGCTTGGCCAGGACGCGGGTGGGACGGACCTGCCAGTCGCTGCCAGCAGCCACGTCCACCGTGCCGTCGCGTTGGGGACGGACCGGGGGGACCTGACGGTCGTAGCGGTCCTCGGTAGCGGCGAAGAAAGCTTGGACCTGCGCGGGCGAGAGAGCACGTTTCCAGAGGCGGAGTTCGCCGATCCGCCCCTCGAACGGCAGGGCGTTCCGACCGGGCGCGTCCCCCAGGAAGAGCGGTCGTTCATTCCCCTTGATGACGCCAGAGTGAGGCTGCGTCCCGGTCTGGTTGCCGTCGACAAAGGCAGTCAGATTCTGCCCGTCGTAGGTCACGGCCAGGTGGATCCAGACATCGAGCGGCAGCCCATCGGACAAGGCGATGAAGGTCTTCTTGCCGGTGGTGTTCCGGGTACCAAAGGAGACGCTGCGCCCCGGCTGCGCGACCATCCCGAACAGGGGCGTGGTCCAGCTCAGATTGGCGTCGGGACGCCCAAAGAGCAGCGTATAGCGGTTGAGTACGGCCGGGCGGACCCAGACGGCCGCCGTGAATTGGTCGGTGAAGCCAAACGGCGTGCGTTCGGGGATGGTCACCATGGTATCCATGCCATCGAACGCCAGCGAGTTGCCGTTCCGTTCGGGCACGATCCTCCCGGCCGTGATCTCCCCATCGTTGCCGACCGGCGATAGATCCCGCACGGTCTTGCCGTCGCTGCTGCCGAAATCCCAATGGCCAACCAGTCCTTCGGCGACAGGCACGGTTTCGTCACCCGCCTGCGCGAGACCCAGGCTAATGACGAGCAGGACAATAAGATGCGGGATGCCAAGTCTCATTCGGAGGCTTCTTTCTGCCATGGGTGAAGGTGCCCGGGGAATGGAGAGCAGCAAGCATGCCCTCGGGTGAGTGGTTCTGCCAAGGCCCGTCGGACGGGTACGATGGCCTTCGGTCACAGGAAGGCTAGTGCCCTACGAAATCCGTTTCCTTCAGCTTGATGAAGGAGAGGCCCTGCCAGGTGGTGACCCAGAGTTCGCCGGGGCGGCGTTCGAAGATCTCGGGGTAGCTCTGGCGTTGGTTGCGGAGACGGAGAAGGATGACGGGGTCGGTCCAAGTCCTGCCGTCGTCTCCGCTGAAGGCCATGGAGAGCTCCTCGCGGCGGCCGACGTTGCGGGGACGGTTGTCGGCGAAGCGGTTCCAGAGGAGGACGAGGCGGCCGCTGGCGAGGCGGCGCAGAATGCCGGGGGAGCCGCTGGCCTTGATGGCGCTCGGGACGGGCTTGGTCCAGGTCAACCCCTGGTCGGCGGAGAAACACTCGTAGAAGAAACCGTCGTAGCTGCGCAGGAGAATCCAGAGCCGCCCGTCGCGCAGTTCCTCGACGGTGCCTTCGATACTGCCGGCATGGTCGCCGCGTCCGCCGATGTCCATGACGTTGCTGCGCTGCCAGGTCTTGCCATCGTCAAAGGAGGTGTAGGTGAAGGAGAGGTTGCGGCCGGGATTGTGGACCATGTCCTGGCCGACCAGGACGATCTCCCCGGTGCTGAGCTGGAGCATATCGCGGAGGGCGCCGCAGAACCCCTCCTGGACGAGGCTGACTTCGGGCCACGTCTTGCCGTCGTCGAAGCTGCGGGCGAGCCAGGTCCAGCGCTTCATGTCGTCGTTGGGCTCTTCCTTCTCCTTGTTCCAGGAAAGCTTCTCGTCGGCAATGTTCAGGAAGGGGCAGAGGGTCACGCCCGACTTGGTCCGCAGCAGGAGGATATCGCCGTTGCCGTCCCGGATGCGGAAGGGAACCCCCACCTTGGCGATGCGGCCCTGCGGCTGCCAGGTCTGGCCATCGTCGGCGCTGGCGAAGGCCTGGACGCCGCCGTCCACGTTGACGACGGTGAGCAATCCCCCGTCCGGCAGGTTCATGAACGGACCGTGCCATTTCGTGTCCTGTAGCTCGGCCTTGGGGTGGCACCACAGCTTGAGCGTATCCGGATCATAGGGGGCGGGGGAGAAGACGCCCTCGGCGGCGAAGTCGGTCAGTTCGACCGTGGCCCGGCGGGGGTCGAACCCAAAGCAGTCGAAGGTATAGGTGGGCACATCGTGGGCGTAGACCTCGCGACCGTTCACGGCGAAGGCGACGCGGTTGCCGGCGCGAGTCACGACGAAGTCGAAGGGCTTGCCGTCCTCGATCCCCGCTTCGGCGGGAGCGATGAAGGGAATGCCGCCGTGGCCCTGCGGCGTGAGCAGCCCGGTCAGGTAGATCTTGCCGTGGTTGCCCTCGAAGCCGAAGGCATGGAGCCGGTCGAAGGAGAAGCGGGCGGCGCTATGGTGCAACCCCCGGATGGTCAGCCGGGCGGTGATCCGGAAATCCCCTTCGATCAGGCCATGGGAGGCGAGCAGCCAACGGTCCGCGCCAGTGCCCCGGAGCGCGCCGTCCGCCGCCTCCCACGGATCCCCGTCGTAGACCACGGCCACCGGCTTTCCGCCCGCCACGAACACCCGTTTCTCGGTGGTTCGCTCGGCGGGGGCGGCTCCCAGGGAGACCGCCAGAAGAAGGAACGCCACGGCCAGGCCACGACGGGGAGGTTGGGTCATCAATCTGCGTCCTTGATACGCCCCAGATTGTCCAGCTTGGTCCGTTCGTCGTTGTAGACCGCGCCGGGCGGGTCCATCGGGGGCTGTTCCCAGTCCACGGTCCAGACCGGACGGCGCCGGAACTTCTCGTGGAACTTGTTGGTGAGCACGCCACGATTCTCCATGGAGACCATGCAGGCGCGGGTGCAACCGCGCGCGCCGCACACGGCCTGCCCGGTATTGTACACGTTGCTGGGCTTTTTGCTGAAGGGCGACCAGGAGGACTGGGTCACATTCTTGCCGTACATCGGCGGGGTGTACTGCTTCGCGGGGGGCAGCTCGTCCTTGGTGGCGAGACCGCCACGGAAGGCGATGTCGCAGGCCGCGCAGTCGATCTCGCCCCACTCTACGTCGTGCCCGGCCAGGTTGACCTTCACGGTCTTGGTCCGGCTGATGGCCCCCGTCGGGCAGTCGCGCACGCAGGCCATGCACTTGTTGCAGAGCTGGGGACGGCCGGAATCGGGATAGAGCGGATCGGGCTCCAACTCCAGATCGGTGATGATGACCCCGAAGCGGTTGCGGGGGCCGAACTCGGGGGTCAGCAGCATCTTGCTGTAGCCGATCTCGCCCAGACCGCAGAGGAAACCCGCGATACGCAGGTGGATCATCACGTCCGGCGCGGCCTGGCCCTCGCGGACCGGGCGGCTGTAGCCCCGGCGCAGGTAGCCGTCGCCGTCGATGGCGCGCCAGTCGCTCTGGTGGCCCATGGGGACCGCCTCGTAGCCCTCGTCCTCGATGGCCTTCGAGAGGTTGATCACGGTCATGGGCATGTAGAGATAGGTGATGCCGCCGTAGCCCATGGCCGAGTAGTTGCTGAAGTAGGTGCCTTCCTCGATGCCGCGCATGCTGCCGCGCATCACGCGGAAGGCCATGCCGATCACGCTCTTCGCCTCGGGCATGATCTGCCGGGGGTCCATTTGGATGGGAGCGCCGTTCCAGCGCTCGATGTTGCCGATGCCCACGGCATCCGCACCCATGCTCCGTGCCAGTTTCTTCACCGCTTCGGCTGTCAGCATCGTTGGCCTCCTATGCCTGCACATATGCCGCGCATTCTATATTGCGGAATTCTTAGTTCGTCATTGATGAATTCATGCGCGGACAAACAAAAATGGCATCACAACGGCCAAATGCAAGTTCCCGGTACGGAAAGCGGCTGGTCCGTCGGGGGTAAGCAAGTGAACCCAGCCTGGCGGGCAAACCCGTCAGACTGGGCGCACTCCGGGGTGCCCCTTGCTCAGTCGGCGCTGCCCGAACCACGCCGCTGTTTGATGGAAAGGCTGGGCGGGGCAATGGTGACCTTCGTGAAGGGGGGAACCCCTTCGGTCAGCCAGACATTGCCGCCGATCACCGAACCGTGACCAATGGTGATGTCACCGAGAATGGTGGCACCCGCATAGATGGTCACGTCGTCCTCGATGTTGGGGTGGCGCTTGGCTCCCTTGATCAGCCGACCGCAGGCATCCTTCGGGAAGCTCAAGGCCCCGAGGGTGACGCCCTGGTAGAGCTTCACGTTGTCGCCAATCACCGCCGTCTCGCCGATCACCACGCCGGTACCATGGTCGATGAAGAAGCCCTTGCCGATCGTGGCGCCGGGATGGATATCGATTCCCGTCTCGGTATGGGCATACTCGCCCATGACCCGCGGAATGAGGGGAATCTTCGCCACATAGAAGGCATGGGCAATGCGGTTCACCGCAATGGCCTTGAGCCCGGGATAGGAGATAATGACCTCGTCGGCCGAACGGGCCGCCGGGTCGCCGTCGAGGGCGGCGGCCACGTCCTCCTTCAGCACCGCACGAATACGCGGCAACTCGTCCAGGAGTCCCAACACCGCTTCCTCGGCCTGCTTGCTGCAGTCGCAGCCGACGCAGCACTCCACCTTGCAGCGGTAGGCCAGAGCCCGGCGGACCTGGGGGTAGAGCGTCTCGAAGACCTGGTTGACCAAGTCCCCGATGACGAACTCCAGGCCCGCCCGAGTTACCGGACGCCGCCCGGTATAGCCGGGGAAACAGATTTCCAGAAGATCCTCCAGGGCGGCCAGGACTTGCATCCGCTCCGGCATGTTCCCGCCGTCGATATGGCTGATCCCTTCCTGGTCCTGGTAGGTGCCGCACACGGCGTGGGTGATCTCCCGCGCCCGTTCGGGCGTCCAGGCACTGGGACCTTGCCGCGTTTCGTGGTGTGGGCAGGGGGTAGTATTCGAATGCGGCATACTCAGACTTCCTTCTCGGCCAGGATTGTTACAGGGCCATCGTTGACAAGGCGCACGGCCATCGTGGCACCGAACTGGCCGGTGGAAGTATGGACCCCACGCAGGCGCACCTGTTGCACGAAGTACTCATAAAGGGGTTCCGACACCGCCGGTGGCGCCGCCTCGATGAAGCTCGGGCGCCGACCTTTCCGGCAGTCGCCGTAGAGAGTGAACTGGGAAACCACCAGGACCTCACCGCCAACGTCGAGAACCGACCGGTTCATCTTCCCCTCCTCGTCCTCGAAGATGCGCAGGTTCAGGCATTTCTCCACCAGGAAATCCGCTTCCGCCTGGCCATCGCCCACCCGGACGCCCAGCAGAAGGAGCAGTCCCCGGCCGATCTGGCCCACGACCTCGCCATCGATCGTGACGGACGCCTCCGAAACCCGTTGCACCAACGCTCGCATGGGACCTTGAACCTCTAGCAGGGATAGAACTCGACGGCAGGCCAATACCATACCCGCTCCCCCCGACTCTGCATCCGCGCGGACCAACCTCCACTTGCCCCCGCTTGGGCAAGGCCCTATCTTATTGCGGGGTGCCCGGATGGGCGATGCGAATGATGGTAAAGACCATAGTATGCGACAGCGGAACCGATATACCCAGCGCGCACTCCCCATTGTCCTCCTGGCAATAGGTCTGGCCCTGCTCGTCTCGTGGCTCGCCTGGCAGGCGGAGATCCGCCTCGCCCGCCCGGCGGGGCGGGACGGCACGCCCCGGGAGCCCGCCTCGCGCGTTGTTCCCCGAACGATCCCCGCCGTGCCCCCCGGCCAACCCGGCGGAGCCACGACGAATGCGAGGGGCGGAAACGGCAACCGGGGCGGAACCGCGGCCTCGTCGCTGCCGCCGCCAACCACTCCCACCCTCGCCATCCTGTCGTCCAGTCCGGAAGAAACCGTGGCGGAGATCCGTTTCCCGGCTCCGGTCATCACGCCAGTCACTTACCACGGCCGCCAGGCGGTGACCGTCACCATGGCGCATTGCCAGTCGCTGAAGGGAGTGGACCAGCCTGCCCTGCCCGTCCAACGTTGGGAACTGGCCATCCCCACCGGTGCCCAGGCGTCCATCGAGATCACCCAGCTCGACTCCTACATGACGCCGTCCGATCCCCCGGTTCCATCCGGCGGTTTCGGTTTGCGCACCGCCTCCCGTCCGGAAGGCGAGTTCGGCGAGACCTACCAGGGCACCACCCCCTACCCGACCGAGATCGCCGAGCTCTCCGCCTCCTATCTGGTGCGCAGCATTGAGGGGACCGGGGTGATTGTCCATCCCGTGCGCTATCTGCCAGCCGAAGAGGCGCTGGAAGTGGTGCGCTCCGTCCAGGTCCGGGTCCGCTACACCCCGGCCAACGCGACCGCGGCCCTGCGCTACCCGGCCGCCCCGGCCTCCCGTGCCTTCCGCCAGCTAGCCTCCAGCCGCTACGCCAATTACAGCGAGACCATTGCCACCACCTCGTCGGTAACCACCCGCACGGACGGGGCTTTCACCGGTACCGACACCTTGCTGGTCATCATGCCCGACGCCTGGGCTGGCCAGTTCGACGACTTCCTCGTGTGGAAGCGGCAGCGTGGCCTGGAAGTCCTCACCGCCCTCTATCCCAGCGATACGGGCGAGACCACCACCGAGCTCGCCGCCTACATTCAGAATGCCTATGATGCCAGCGATATCGCCTACGTGCTTTTCCTCGGCGACGAGGACGCGATCCCGACCAGCCAAGGGACCCGGACCGACGCCTCCGGCAACAAGACCCCCTCCGACACCGTCTACGCCCTGGTAGCCGGGGACGACTCCTACCACGACCTCCTCCTTTCCCGCGTCTCGGTAACAACCGCCGCCAGAGCCGCCACGGTGCTGGACAAGTACCTGGCCTACGAGCGCGACCCAGATACCACCGAGGGCTGGCATGCCAGCGGCATGATGGTCGCCTCCAATATCGACAACACGAGCACGGGGGACACCGTCTACCTCAACAACACCGACTCCGACGACCTCGACCTCTTCCGCGCCGACCTTACCGACAGCGGCCTGTTCACCACGGTGAACCAGGTCTACCAGGGAACGACCGAGGGGAGCACGGCCAAGATATCCTCCTACTGGAACGCCGGACGCAGCCTGGTCTACTACCTCGGGCACGGATCCGAAACAAGCTGGACCAGCGTCACGTTCTCCACCGCGAACGCGGCCGCCCTGACCAATGGCACCATGCTTCCCTATGTGGTCAGTGGTGCCTGCCTCAATGGCGCGTTCCAGGAGAACGACCCCTGCCTCGCCGAGGCCATGCTCTGGGGAACGGAAGCCAGCGGCCAGGGCGGCGCCCTGGCGGTCGTCGCCTCCACCAACAACATGTCCTGGGACCCGCCCATCGCCATGCTCGACGCCTTTACCGGCTACTACCTGGGGCAGAGCAGCTTCGACGTCGGCAGCTTCCTCTCCGTGAGTGGGCAGGCGCAGCTCTGGGACGCGGGCGGCCTTGCCTTTGCCAGCATCCAGCGCGCCATGGACTACTGCGTGGAGGCAGATAGCGGGACCACCGGAACCTACGAGATGGAGCTCATTATGCAGCAGACCCAGCTCTTCGGCGACTGCACGGCTGGCGTCCGGACGGTTACGCCCCAGAGCCTGACCGTCAGCCACGAGAGCTGCGTCCTGCCCCTCGCCGAGGGCCTCACCGTAACGGTCGCCGATCCCGATGGCGCAGCCGTGGAGGGGGCCGTCGTGACCCTGCTCGACGACAGCGGCAACCAGGCTGTGGGAACCACCGACGAGAGTGGGGAGACCACCCTCTCAGGAAGCCTTTTCACCCCCGGCGGCACGGTAACCCTCACCGTCTACGAGCGCGACTCCATCCCCGTCCAGGAAACCGCGTTCCCGGTGAACGACGGCTCAGTCGTCATCCGGACCTGGTTCCTGCCCACCGGCTTCGTCGGCGAGTCCTGCTCCCAGGCCATCGTGGCCGCCATGGGGACGACGCCCTACGCCTGGACGCTGACCAGCGGCAGCCTGCCCGGGGGGATTGCCCTGGATGCCACCACCGGTACGCTTGCGGGCACCCCTGCCAGCACGGGTGAATACACCTTTTCCCTGACCGTCACCGACAACAACGGGGATACCGACACGCAGGCCTTCTCCTGGACCATCGGCCAACCCGTCCAGATCGCCGACCAGACTCTCGCCGAGGGTACCGTCGGCACGGCCTATTCCGCCACCATCTCGGCTAGCGGCGACTTCACCCCCTTCTCCTTCGCGCTCGCTGGGGGCAGCCTGCCGCCGGGACTCTCCCTCGACCCCGAAGGCAACCTGAGTGGGACCCCCGCCGTGTATGGTGCCTACAGCTTCACGGTCGCCGCCACCGATAGCGAGCGGCGCACCGCGGAGGCAACGGTCTCGCTCACCGTGCAGGCCAGCGACACGATCACCATCACCACCACCGCCCTCCCCACCGGCGAAGTCGGCGTCGCCTACTCCGTCCAGTTGGAGGCAACGGGCGGCACGGGCAGCGGTCTCGCCTGGGCTCTGCTCAGCGGCGAACTGCCCGACGGTCTCAGTCTGGGCGACGACGGTCTCCTGGCGGGCACGCCCACGACGACGGGCACGTCCACCGTCACGGTCCAGGTCGCCGATGATGCCGACGTACCCCATACTGCGAGTGCGGAGTTCTCGGTCACGGTCGGCCAGGCCGTGGCCTTTGGCAACACGGCCCTGCCCAGCGGCACCGTCGGCTACGCCTACAGCGAGGAACTGCCCACCACCGGTTCCTACACGCCGTTCACGTTCAGCGCAACTAGCGGCGAGGAATACGTCCAGAGCATCGCGGACTCCACCTTCAGCGCCGGCGGAACTTTGCAGAGCGACTGGTATGGCGACGAGGTGAACCATACCCTCTCGTTGGGGTTCGATTTCCCCTTTTTCGGCCAGACCTACAATACCTGCCAGGTGGCTGACAACGGGTATCTGATCTTCGGCGACGCCGCTCCCACCACCGGTGACAGCGCGGTATATCCCGATGCCAGTTGGAATGCCGAGTCGGGCCGCCTGGACGACTTCCACATCATCGCGCCCTGCTGGGCCGATCTCCTGATCGTCGCCACCACCTACCCCGACACGGGCATCTGGCTGACCCAAACCAGCGACAGCATCACCATCTGCTGGCGTGGGCGCGACTATGACCACACCAGCTACGTCCTCAACTTCTCGGTCACCCTCCATGCCACCGGGGAGATCGTCTTCCACTACGGGACGATCCAGACCTCCAACCGTGTGGTCATCGGCCTCGGCGATGCCAGCGACCACGACAGCGTGCTGATCTTCAGCCAGATCAAGGACGGGACCGGGGCCAGCGCCTACAGCAACTCCGACGACCTGGTGTTCACTCCCGAGGGCTCACTGCCGGACGGGCTGACCCTCTCCTCCGGCGGCGTGCTCTCCGGCACCCCCACCACGGCGGGCAGCTACTCGTTCCTGGCCACGGTGACCGATGCGGAGGGCAATACCGACGCCGCTACGTTTGCGATCAATATCCTGGAAGTGGCCGATCCCGACACCAATAGCGACGGGGACGTCAGCAGCACCGAGATCCTCGCCTACATCGAGCGATGGCACGCAGGAGAGGTCACCGAAGCCGAGGTCGAGGATGCCGTCGCCCTCTGGCAGGCAGGCCCCACCACCAGCCGTGTCAGCTCTGCCAGCCGCGGCATCGCCGTCGTGGCGCGGACCCGGGTCCGCGTGGCATACGGCGACCGTGCCATGCTGGACCGGATCATCGCCCAGGGCCTCGACATCGCCTCGGTCCACGATGGCCAGGCCTGGATCTATGTTTCGAGTAGCGAGCGCGCCTGGCTCGAAGACCAGGGCCTGACCTGCATCGACGCTCCTCGCTCCAGCACCCGCTCCTCCACCACCTACACCTACGCGGAACTGTCCGACTATCTGGATACCCTAGCCTCGACCTACCCCAGCCTCTGCCGGGTGGCTCAGATCGGCACCTCCGTGGAAGGCAACGCCATGCTGGCCTTGGTCCTCTCCGACCACCCGTACCTCCAGGAGGACGAGCCGGAAGTCCGCATCTCCGGCGGCATCCACGGCGACGAACGCCTCGGCGTCGGCCTGTCCGTCCGCCTCGCGGAATGGCTCCTCCAGAACTACGGGGGAGAGGACGCGGACGGCCTGCGCGCCACCAACCTGCTCGACACCACCGAACTGTGGATCGTGCCCCTGCTCAACCCCGACGGCTACTCGGCAGTGCCACCGACCCGCGAGAACAGCAACGGCCAGGATCTGAACCGGCTCTTCCCCGACGGATTCCTGGACGGGGTGAGCACGGTCTACGCCGAGGGTGCCCCCGACACCAGCAACCAGGAGGCCGAGCAGGCCGCCATGATGGAATGGACCGCTAGCCACCGCTTCGTCCTCGGCGCCAACCTGCACACCGGGGCCCAGCTCGTCTGCTATCCCTACGGCAACAGCGCGACGGGAGCCAGCCAATACAGCGCCAGTCCGGACAACGACCTGTTCATCGACATCGCCCAGGCCTATGCCAACAACCACAGCACCATGGCCACCACTGGCACCTTCGCCGGCGGCATCATCAACTCCTGCGATTGGTACGCCGTCGTCGGGGAGTTCGCGGACTGGGCCTACCGCTACACCGGCAGCCTGGAGGTCACGGTCGAGCTGGACACGGACGACGATCCCGATGTGGACCTGGCCTGGACCGCCAACGAGGAGGCGCTCCTCTCCTTCGCCGAGTCCGCCCAGCAGGGACTGCGCGGCGTGGTGGTGGATGCCGATACCGGCGACCCCGTCTCCGCCGTCATCGCCATTGATGGCAATGAACGGCAGGTCTTCACCGATCCCGCGGTCGGCGACTATCATCGGCTGCTCCTGCCCGACACCTACAGCGTGACCGTATCCGCCACGGGCTACGTTTCCCAGACCTTCACGGACGTGGTCGTGAGTGCGGGCGACGCGACCCGCCTCGACGTGGCGCTGGCATCGGCCGCCGACAGCCTCCAGGCCACCCGCACCTTTTCCACCCTCCTCTTCGAGCCGGATGCCGAGAACACGGTCGGGATCGAGGTCGATCTCGACGAGGCCAGCCCGCCCCACGCCTTCATCGTCTCGGAGACTCTGCCCGACGCATGGACGTACGTGAGCGGCTCCGCCCTGGAGACCTCCTCCGGTACCGCCCTCGCCACCCCCAGGATCGAAGGGCAAACTGTCCAGTGGCTCTTCTGGCGGGACGAAGTCCAGGACCGCTCCTTCACCTATGTCGCGCAAGCCCCGGCCGACGGCGACGAGACCGTACTCTTCGGGGGCTCGCTGCGCACGGCGGACACCAGCATGGGCACCGGCGGGGACAGCGAATGGCTGGCCCATACCAGCGGACGCTTCGCTGTGACCATGCCCGCAGGCTGGAGTCTGCTGTCCCTGCCGATCACGCCTGCCGACAGCCTGGTCGCGGACGTTTTCGGCGACGCCGACATCTCCATCTGGGCCTGGGACGCCGCATCGCTCTGCTATCGCACGCCCACTGACCTCAGTGCCACCGAAGGGTACTGGGTCTACGCCGCCGAGGAGACGCCCCTTATCGTCGAGGGGACCGCGCCCGTCTCCGGCACCCGCGGGTTCCCCTTCGGCTGGAACCTCTTCGGCCCCCTCGCCGACCGGGATCTGCTCGACGACTCCATCTTCGACAGCGACACGCTGGAGTGGTCCTCCGGCGAGTACCTGAGAGCCGTACAGCTTCAGTGCGGCAAGGGCTACTGGATTCACGCAGGGACGTCGGGAGAAGCCACCGTGCGCTAGCCCCCCCGCTTTTGCCGGTTCCAGGGGTTGCACGACGCGCATGTCGGGAGTATCATGTTAAAGAACAAGGCTCACGCCGACGACGTCCCACCCGCTCACGGAAAGGTCTATTCTATGATGATGAGAAGAGGCAAGCAGATCGTCGCCATCCTGGCTCTGGCCACCTGTCTAGCGGGCGCGGTTCGGGCCGACCAGGCCGATTTTGTCAACAACTTCCTCGTGCATAGCGAGCTCTATGTGTGGAATCGCTTTGCCGACTTCCTCGAGATCAACCGCGCTGGCTTGGCCGTTGGTCCCGCCATTGGTGCCGAAATCGCGTTCACCGAGTACGCTCAGATCGGTGCCTATGCGGCCAACGAGCACGGTGTCACCTTCCCCCTCGCCTTCCCCAGCCCGACCGGCGTGCTGATCACCGCTCCCCTCTGGACCGTTCCGTACCTCGAGGGCGAGAACATCTTCACGGGCCATGTCGGCACCTACAAGACCGCGTGTTTCGGCCCCCGTCGGCGGGAATCCAGCATCGCCAACGAAGTTCGCTTCGAGCGGCAGAAGTGGGATCTCCGCATCCAGGTCGGGGCTGGTCTGGTGCATGGCTACTACGCCTTCGACCCCCTCGAAGCCTATGACTTCCTGGCGGGCGTTTTCACCCTCGATCCCAAGAACGACGACGAGAAGCTCGACCCCACCATGATCCGCAAGCCGGGTCGCCAGTTGGGCCGTGGCTTTGCCAACTTCTTCGGCGGCGTCGTCGAGATTCCCCTGAGCATGATCCAGGTCACCCGGGAACAGGGCGACTTCGCCGGGGCCACCACGGGTGTCACCCAGGGCGTCTGGCGCTTCGTCCTCCGCGAAGGGGTTGGCGTCATGGAGATCGTCACCTTCCCCATGGGCTGGGAGAATATCATCGAGCCTGAGTATCCCATGCAGCCGACCCGGTCCGCCGACTGGCGTGTGCTGCGTCCCGAGTTCCGCGACCGGCTCTAGCCTCGACGCCCAATCTGGACTATTCTTCGACCGGGGCCTCTCCTGACCAAAGGGAAGGCCCCGCTTCATTGGGGCGGATCACTCCCCGGCGGTACGGCAGCAGCCCGTGAAAGACATCCTCACAGACGAACGGTTGTTCTATCAGAGACCCGGTCTTGGGGTGGTCAGACACCTCGGCATTGTGCTCGCGGCCCTGTTCCTTACGGCGGCGACCATCTTCCTGATTCCCCTCTCCGACGCCCTCACCGCCAAGCCGACGGAGCCCCTTGAGCTCCAGACCGTCTCCACCACCTCCTGGCGGCCACCGCCACCACCGCCGCCCCGGCAGTTGCCCAAGCCACCGCCCCCGAACCAGCCCCCCCGCCCCGTCGAGGCCAAGGCCAAGCCCAAACTCACGCCGCGGCCGACCGAGCCCCCCCGGCCCACGGCGCGGCTTCCGCTCCGCATCGATTTCGATACGCCGAAGTTCGAGGCCGACTTTGCCCTCAGCTTCACGGTCGATCCCAACGCGACCCTGATCCCCGAGGCGACGGAAGCGCCACCTGGCGAACCCGGCCCTCCCGCCGCTCCCCCGGAGAAGGACACCTACGAGACCAGCGAGCTCGACCAGAACCCCGTTCCCATCTCCCGTCCCCATCCCGTTTTCCCCTATTACGCGCGACGGCGCGGAATCGAAGGGTATGTTGATGTCCGCTTCACGGTGAGTGCCGACGGCACGGTCGAGGGTGCCGAGACGCTGGCGGCCCAGCCGACCGGCGTCTTCGAGAGCGAGGCCCTGCGGGCCATCCGCCGTTGGCGTTTCAAGCCTGGTATCCGCAACGGCAACGCCGTTGCCGCCAGGATGCAGATCCGGATTCGCTTCACTCTGGACCAATGATGCGCTTTTGCCACTGCCTGCTGCTCTTGCTCCCGCTCTGCCTCGGGGCTGCCGACGCGGTACCCACCATTCCGGCGGGCAGGGACACCGAACCCTCGCTCAGCGAAGCCGAGGCCCAGATCATCGCCCAGGCCACCGAACTGGGCAAGACCAATGCCGCCGAAGCCGCCACCCAGTTGCGGACCAGCGAGACGGCGGATACCAGCGCCGCCATCGAGTTCGCCGAAGCGGTCTACTGGGCGGAAGCCCATCAGCCCGGCGAAGCCCGCGACGCCCTTGGCCGGGCTCTGGCCAAGTACCCTCGCTTCCACCGGGCCCGGATGAATCTGGCCAAGCTCCTGATGGAACAGGAGGACTATGCCGACGCCTCGCGCCAACTGCGCGCCCTCCTGTCCTCCGACGCCCCCGACCGGGCCGAGGCGTGGCGCCTGCTGGCCTATACCTTGCGCGAACAGCAGCTCCTCCCCGCCGCCGAAGCCGCCTACCGGGAAGCCATGGCGTTCTATCCCGAGGACCGCGCCCTGCGGCTTGGCCTGCTCAGTTGCCTGATCGAGCAGGACCGCTATGCGGAGGCCGTCCCTTGGGCTCGCCAGGAGCTTGCCATCGAGCCCGACAAACGCGAGTTCTGGGGCCTCCTGGCCAACGCCGAACTGGCCGCCGACCAACGCGAGCGCGCCCTCCGGTTGCTGGAGTGCGCCCACCGCCTGGGAGCCGCCGACCCCGCCATGCTCGCCGTCCTGGGCGATCTCTATCTGGACCAGGAACTGCCGGAACCCGCCCTGGCCTGCTACCGGGAAGCCGCCCTGCTCGACCATGCCCCCGTCGGCCGTCTCCTGGCCGGTTTCGAGGCCCTGGTCCTGAGCCGCAACCTGGCGGAGGCCAGCCGGCTCGATGAAGTCCTGGCCGAGCGCCAAGACCAGTACACGCCCGGCCAGCGCCTGCGCTACCGCGCCCTCCGCGCCGCCCTCGCCGCCGCCGCCGGACGGACCGACGACGCCATCCGCGCCTACCGCCAGGTGCTGGACGAAGACCCCATCCAGGGCGAGGCCCTTCTCGCCCTCGGCGACCTCCTGCTCGGGCAGGACCCCGACGAAGCCCGCGAGCTTCTCCTCCGCGCCGCCCGCCTCGACCGCTACCAGATCCGAGCCTGGACCGCCCTGGCCCGGCTGGCGGTCGAGCAGGGAGACATGGCTGCCGCCGCCAACTGGGTCCAGCGGGCCCTCGCCCGCAAGGCCGATCCCGCCCTGGAGCGGTACCTGGCCCAGATCCGCGCCGCCATGCCCTGACAGCAGCGGCGGGGCTCCCGGAAGTGGACGAAGTGGACGCGGATTGACCACCCGCACCGCCATGCCCTGACCTAACGGCGGGGTTCCCGGAAGTGGACAATGTGGACAATGTGGACGCGGTGGACGAAGTGGACAGGGCTTGACCACCCGCGCCGCCATGCCCTGACAGCAGCGGCGGGGCTCCCGGAAGTGGACAATGTGGACGCGGATTGACCACCCGCGCCGCCATGCCCTGACAACAGCGGCGGGGCTCCCGGAAGTGGACAATGTGGACGCGGTGGACGCGGTGGACGAGGCTTGACCACCCCGGCATTGCGGCGCACCCCGCACCGCTCCCACCCTGCTCTAGTCCGGGCTTCTTCCCCTGCATTCCTCCCATCCGTCCCATAAGTCCCATCCGTCCCATTGGTCCCATTCCCCTCTCCCAGCCCGCAACTCCCCTGCCACCAGCGAGAAGCGTTCTGGAGAAACTTGCGGAACCCACGCTTGACAAGCTCTCCGACAACAGGCATAATGCATCATGGTTGATGTGGTTAACCAGGTAAACCATAGAGGAAAAGCCCCGTGCCCAATCCGGACGACACTCAGCAACTCCAAGTCTACGACGCCTTGCGCGCCCTGATCCTGGGCAACGAGTTCGAGCCCGAGGAACGGATCTCCGAACGGGCCCTGTGCGAGCGGTTGGGGGCAACGCGGGGACCGGTTCGCGAAAGCCTGATTCGTCTGGAGGGGGAAGGACTGATCCGGAAGACTCCCGCCCATGCCTACTATGTGGAGCATTTCACGCTCCAGGACAAGCACGACGTCTACGCCGTGCGCCTGGCTCTGGAGCGGCTCGCCGTACGCAAGGCCGCGCTGGCTGGCGCCCTGGAAGACAAGATCGCCCTGGCGGTCATCTGCGAGGAGGAACGCCAGGCCTTTGCCAGCGGCGACGAGCCCGCCCGCTTCCATTGCGACCAGCTCTTCCACCAGCGGCTGGTGCGCGCCTCCGGCAGCCGCATCCTGAAACGGATCTTCGAGATGGTCACCCTGCCGGTGCTCGCCGCCAAGACCGTCGTCCGGGAGAAGACCGAGCGTACCATGACCCAGCACGAAGCGATCTGCGCTGCCGTCCGCGCCGGAGACGCCGACGAAGCCGAGCGCCTGATCGGGATCCACTTGGAGCCGGGAACCCGGTTCCAGGACGAGGAGGACGACACGGGACGGTAGCGGACCACGCCCTGCCCCTGACGGGAAAGGCAAGGCGGGTGGACGAACGAAGCGTGAATGGTGGGTGCCACACTTCCGGCACCCCTTAACGGAATGCCCAGAAACGGCTGCTCGCAGCCACGGACGAGGAAACGAGGAACTGGCCATGAACCATCACCGTCGCTTCACCCTGATTGAACTGCTGGTTGTGATCGCCATCATCGCCATCCTGGCCAGCATGCTTCTGCCCGCCCTCTCCCAGGCCCGCGAAAAGGCGCGCCAGGCAAGCTGCATGAACAACCTCAAGCAGCATGGTCTGGGAACGCTCATGTACGCCGACGACCATACCGAGACCATGCCCTGCGCCGTCGTGCTGGATGCTGGCTCGCCGGGCTATGTCTACGGCAACCGGCGCTATCCCCAGGAACAGATCCTGCCCTATGTCACCGACCGCAACGTCATGACCTGTCCCTCCGACTCGGCCCCCTACTACAGCGGCGGCGGGGGGGCCACCACGCCGTATCTCAAGGTCTCCTATGGCTATAATGTGAACCCCTTGGAGAACGAGACCCCCTCGAGTCTAGTCACCGTCGGCATGTGCGGACGCAAGATGGCCCTTATGCGGCAGCCGTCGGGCAAGGTCATGTGGACGGATACCGAATCCATCTTCGCCAGCGCCGTCCGCTCCCTGTCCCCCCTGACGGGCGACGCGAACGGGTTTGGCGACGACGTGGACAAGGCGGCCTACAACTTCCACGGCGGGAAACTCCAGGTCACCTGGCTCGATGGCCATGTGAGCCGCGAAACAGCCGGACGCACCGTTGCCCCCTGGTCCAACTTCGTCACCGGACAGACCAAGTGGGAAGTGGATAACGACTAGAGCGCGAGCCCGAGAGGCACCGTGAAGCACTCCATCTCCACCTGTCTCGGCATCCTGGCCTCCCTGGCCGTCCTCCACGGCGCGGAAACCGTCCTGGTACACGATGGGATGCCACAGGCCGTCTCGCCCAAATCCGTCGGCTGGCAGACTGCGGACGGCTGGCTGGAAGCCACCGGCAAGGAGGCCAAGTTGGTGGCCGGAGTGGGCATCGGCCCCGGCGATTTCGCGCTCCGGACCCGGATGGAGATCCGTCACTTGGCCCGGAGCGCGGCGGTCTTCTGGCTGCGCGACAGCTACTTCGGCTTCGAAGGCGGGCACGGCAAGGTGTTCCTGACCGGCCCGCTCTTTGGCGACGCCCACGGCACCTCCATTGGGGAACCCGCCGATTTCCTCAAGGACGGTGTCCCCTTCGACTTTCTGGTGGCGCGAACCGGGAGCAAGTTGCGGATTGCCATCGATGGCAAAACCGTCTGGGAGCAGGAGGTCGGCACGGACCCGCTTGGCCCCTTCGGCTTCCAGCCTTGGCGCGCCACCATGCGCATCCGCGAATGCGTCGCCGACGGCAGTGTGGCCCCCCGCTTCATAGCTTGGAAACCCCCAGTCCGGATCATTGAGGAACACGGCATGAGAAAGATCGTCCTTCTTCCCCCCGGTCCCGAGAATCCCCGCAACAGCGAAGGGGACTTCGTCCAACTGCGCGACGGACGGCTGCTCTTCGTCTACACCCATTTCGTCGGGGGGCGCAGCGACCACGCCAAGGCCTACCTCGCCGGTCGCTATTCCAGCGATGGCGGTGCCACCTGGACGGAAGAGGATGTCACCATCCTGCCCAACGAAGGGGGCATGAACATCATGTCCGTCTCCCTCCTGCGGCTCGCGGATGGGCGGATCGCCCTCTTCTATCTGCGCAAGGACGCTCTGGATGACTGCCGTCCCGTGGTCCGCTTCTCCACCGACGAGGCCCAGACCTGGAGCGAGTCCACGGTGGTAATCCCCGACGCCGAACGGGGGTACTACGTGCTGAACAACAGTCGGGTGGTACAGCTCGGCAATGGCCGCCTGCTGGCTCCCGTTGCGCTGCATAACCGGCCCGGCTGGGAGAAAGCCGACTGGTCGGGCGAAGTGGCCTGCTACCGTTCGGACGATGCCGGTGCCACCTGGCAGTGCAGTGCCGCCTGGCAGCAGGCCCGCTCCCCCGAAGGCAAGCGGTTCAGCGCCCAGGAGCCAGCCGTGGTCGAACTGAAGGACGGCCGGGTGATGATGCTGGTCCGCAGCAATGCGGGCGTGCAGTTCCTCTCCTTCTCGGCGGACAAGGGGGAGAGCTGGAGCCCGTTGGCGATGTCGAACATATCCTCGCCCCAGTCTCCTGCGTCCATCAAGCGCATTCCGGGTACGGGCGACCTGTTGCTGGTCTGGAACGACCACACGGGCGTGCCCCCGGAGCGGGCCGATCTTCGCACCCCCTTCAACGCGGCCATCTCCCGCGACGAAGGCCAAACCTGGATCAACGTGCGGACCATCGAGGACGATCCCGACGGCTGGTACTGCTACACCGCCATCGCCTTCGCCGGCGATCACGTCCTGCTCGGCCATTGCAGCGGCAAGCGCAACCAAGCCCTGGCCACCACCCAGGTCACCCGTTTCCCCGTCTCCTGGCTTTACGAGCAGGCTGAGTAAGGCAGTGGGCAAGAACTGGACAGGTACCTACACTGGAAAGGTGCCCCCAGGTAAGCCTGGATGCCAAACAGACCCCAGCCGCACGTGACTCATCTACTGCGGTTGTCCCGTCATTGAGCACCGCCGGCCGCCTCGGCTCCTTCTGCGCGCTGGTTGGCGAGGTGGAAGGCCAGGAACTGGGGTCAACCTGCCTCCCGGTTCGTGCTAGCGTGTTGCTCAAGCCAGTGTTGCAGGATCCCTGGCAGGGCATTGATGAGGTCCGGATCCCACGGGCCGTCCGACTGGATCTCGGGCATCAGCCAGGGTCTCTGTTCGGACAACAGCCCCATCACTTCTCCGAGCCGGTTGCCGAACAGTAGCTGCGCCCGTTCTTGATCCAAGCCAGCTTCGGGCGCGTCTGCGAACAGAAGGGGAAATACCTGCAAGGCGATCCTTCTTGGTGCTGCTTCTATAGCGTTCGCTAGGGCTTCGCCGAGCCATTGCCAACTGCCCGGAAGAAGAACTTGCTCACCGTTCTTCCTTCCTTGCAGACCGTTGCAGAAATCCCAGACCACACATGGGGTGTCGTCCAGACAGCGGGCAAGAGCGCCGGGATCGCGGCCAAACCTCTCCCGTGCTTCCTCAATGAAAGCCTTCCGTACTGCTGACTCAACAGTAGGCTGCCCGGAAATGTGTGACCAGCCAGAACATATCATGTTCGCCAAGCGAAGGCTGAACCCAAGCACAATCTCTGCCTGTCGTCTAGCCCACTGGTCCAGGAGCTTCTGACGTTGCTCTGCCAAGTCCGGGTGGCTCGGCGGAAAGAGCCGCCGAGACAGTAGCAGGACTTCCGTTAGGCCAGTGATTCCTGATATACTTGTCTCGTTCCCGCCGGTTGTCTCCCATGACTCGCCCAAAGTGACGAGATATCGTTCGGCCAATCGCTGGATTCCCTGGCCATCCAGCAGGAGGGGAGCGAACTGTTCAACCGTCCAGGAGACTGCCTGACTGCCTAACATCTCGCTGGCCAGGTTCACTCCCTGGATGCTGTATGAAGGGCCATCCATCTGGAACCCCTCTAGTGCTGCCAGAATCTCCTGGTCTCGTATGCCTTCGCTCTGAGTAGGCTCTCCCCTAACCAGCCGCGCCCAGTACTTACCCGACTTGTCGGATGCTACTCCTTGAGGTCGGGAATCCGAGCAGAGGAAGCCAGCCGCCAGATCCTCTTCTCGCTCGCCCATGATCTTCCTGCTAGCGCGGCTCCTTTCGGCGGTACTGGTGGAAGAAGCGACACTCCTCCAGACCGGAAACAGAAAGCGGATTATGCGCCTGGCAGAGCCCGTATTCCACTCAACGGGAGCCGTACGGCTCTCCCATTCGGCGTCCAGCGGCTCAATATACTTTTCTCGCTCATCGCCGTTCGCCTGAGAGGCCAGCCTGAGTGCGCTCCCATGGTCCAACAGGAATGCATATGCTTCCGGTGCGCAGAATCGGAGTGTCTGGAAGGCCAGCAATTCGTCGATATCTACTTCACCGTGGAGCCCGTTTCTCCACACCTGCCAGGTGTGGGACAGTGTGGTTCGCAACAGCCTCGGGGTTGACGCAAGTCGAACCATGGATCCGGAGACGGAGCTGACTGTCGAGTCACCGAAGTCTGGCGCGTCGCCGCGTAGGCGCTCCCCGGTCCTCTGGCTGTCCCCCACGGGGTCGATATCCTGGAACGCTTCGAGGCAGTGTTGGCGGAGGCACCGGACAGCGAGAACTACATCCCTGGCTGGCAATGAAAGGAAGCTCTCGATGTGGTCGCATGTCCGGACCAGCACGTCTGTCAGGTGCGTCTCGGATGGGGTTGTCGCTAGGATGAAGGAGACTCTCGGCAGCTTCTTTGCATTGTCCATTAGCGAGTCCAGTTCGTCCTGGAACCCATTGTCAGGACTGTTGCGTTCGAAGTCGTCGAGGATCACCACAAGGTGTTGGCCAGTGGCGACCAAAGCTTGGTCCAGACCGCGCAACACAGTTCCAGCCTCGCGATTCCATTGCAGCAGTGAGCCGAGCCCTCTCAACCATCCTGTGCCAGTTTCCGAGATCGCCTCTCGGTAGTGAGCAGGCAGTTGGGTGAGTGCCAGGCAGTCCACATGTCCTGAGAGAGCTTCAACGACCATCTCAAGAATGTGCTCGGATACAGACCCTCCGCGTAGCCCCCAGCCAGTGACTCGGCAATGGATGAAGCCATTTCCAGACCCAGCTACCTTCGTGTCCTCGTCTGAGTTGCTCAAGTAGTACCAGATGAGCTCGCCAAGACTCGTCTTGCCGCATCCGTATGGTCCCACTACGCCAACTGTGCAAGCCGATTCCCGAATGTGCCGAGCTATCCGCTGAGCCATCGTCGCCAGGCCAAACATCGCTTCAGACGGGGCGTGTATGGGTTCGTCCTTCTCGAGCCACTGAAGCAGTGCCTCTGCATCCTCGGCCAATGACTTGAGGGTATCACCGTCGCTGTCTGCTTTCGCGCCGCTCGGCCGGCTTGGGGCACTTCGACTGCCTCTTGCGGACAGCCAATGGATTGCTGAGGCGATGGCTATGCCCGTCCCCAACGATACCATCTCCCAGAAGCAACCCGCCTCAGCAAAGCACCCAAGGAATGGCGAGGAGTTGCCCCTGACGCTGAGGGAATAGGTCGGGACATAGAGAATGCATCCCACTACTGCTGCAATCCAGGCCGCTGGATAGCAGCCCAGGGTCCTCGGCCTGATATCGCTCAGGCGGAAGCCCTTGAGGCTGATGAGAACCCACCAGACGGCAGCAGCTAACAGCGCGGCGACCAAGAGCCGGGGGACGAGGGCAAGCGCGCCAAGGACGTTGGCCAGAGCATCCGCAGTAGGGCGCAGTATCGGATGGAGAAACCAACATGAGACCAAGCCAATCACAGCGTACGAGACGACATCCCGCCATCGGCATAGTCTGGCCCTGATAGGCGTAACCACACAGTCGTTCGCAGATGATGTCATCCACTTCTCCCGTTTGGACGATCCTGGTGCCTTGCCAGCAGAGGAGACGCTCTGTCCACAGACGGAGGGAATATACTCCAACCAGCCTCCAGGGCATCCGATGCAGGGGGCTACCCAACAGGGCCACCATCTCACCAACGTCGACCTTACCG
>QKCY01000597.1 GCA_003245525.1 Victivallales bacterium
GATGCCCATAGCAGCCCAGGCTCTCGGCCCGCATCTCGTCGGGGTTGAAAAGGATGAAATTCAGCGGCTTCTTCGCCATGGTGATCTCCTGTAGGCAGTGAATGGATGCCCAACCATACTTCACCATTTCTGTCTAGGCGAAGGGGTCACGCGAAGGCGCGAAGGCGCGAAGGCTTCGCCAGGACAGATACGAGAGGGACTCCGCAGGGGGCGAGGACGCGGGATGGGGGAACATGACAGAACGGCGGCGGCGGGGTAGGTTAGAGGCATTCGGTCTGCCCGAGGAGACTCATGATGAAGCGACTCACATCCCGCATCCGGCACATAGGGGTTGGTCTGGTCCTGATGGCGCTTGGCGTGGCGAGGGCGGCGGATTTGCCGGAGCAGGCGCGGGAGGGGTTGCGCAAGGCGTGCGGCCATTGGGCGAACCAGGTGGCGTCGCACGGCGGGTTCGTCTGGGAGTATTCGACCGATCTGACGACCCGTCGCCGGGGCGAGAGCAAGGACATTCCGGCCAGCACGGTCTGGGTGCAGACGGGCACGCCGATGGTAGGCGAGGCGTTCTTGCAGGCCTACCGGGCAACGGGCGAGAAGCCCTATCTGGATGCGGCCCTGGCGGCCGGGCGGTGCTTGGCCTACGGACAGTTGGCGTCGGGGGGATGGGCGTACAGCATCGAGTTCGATCCGGAGCTGAACCGGCACCACTACCACCACCTCGATGGCACGGGCAAGGCAACCGGGAACACCACGACCTTCGACGACGACAACACCCAGAGCGCGACCCGATTCCTGCTCCGTCTGGACCAGTACGTGGACGATGCCGAAATCAGCGCCGCAGTGGACCGTGCCTTGGCCTGCTTCCTGACGGCGCAGTACCGGGATGGGCTGTGGAACGGGGCCTGGCCACAGCGCTATCCGCCGCCCACCAAGGGCTACGGCGCGCTACCCACCTTCAACGACAACACCATGAGCGACTGCGTGAAAACCATGCTCCTGGCCGCCGATCTGGCCGGTCGCCAGGACTGTCTCGATGCCGCCAAGCGTTGCCTGGAGTTCTACCTGCGCAGCCAGCAACCCGCCCCGCAGACGGCCTGGGCGCAGCAGTACGACCGGGACCTGAAGCCCGCCTGGGCGCGCAAGTTCGAGCCCCCCGCCGTCACCGGCGGCGAATCCTGCGGCAACTGCAATCTCCTGCTCGACATGTACGAGCGTTTCGGCGACGCCCGCTACCTCGACGCCGTGGGCAAGGCGGTGGAATGGTACCGGCGCAGCCGCATCGGTGGCGACGAGACCAAGGGCATCTGGGCCCGATTCTACGAGCCCGGCTCGAACAAGCCGCTATATTTCACCAAGACCTATGAACTGACCTACGAGGACAAGGACCTGCCCGTCCACTACTCCTTCCAGAGCAACTATGGCGTGGACCGCATGATGCAGCGCTACGAGACGCTCCGCAAAGCGGATCTCGCCGAGTTGCAGGCCCGCCGCGACAAGCCCCGGTCTGCCGAGAGCTATGCGGCGGAAGCAACGAAGCTGGCCCCACGGGTGGAGGCCCTCTTGGGGAGCCAGGACGAGGAAGGTCGTTGGGTGAAGATTGTCCCCCGCCAGGAACAGGTGCGGGACAAGGAGGGTCGAGTGCGGAACGAGACCGACGAAACCAACAAGCTGCCGATGATCTACTCGAACGAGTTCGTGCGCAATGTGAATGTCCTGGCCAGCTATCTGGTGGCCGTCCAGGGCGGACCGACCATCAAGGACCGAACCCCATGACTATCGCCCGCTGGTTCCCCCTCGCTCTTCTCTGCACCGTGACCCTGACCTACGCCCAAGGACTTGTGTGGGACAAAAAGACCGTTGAGTTCAAGCCCAAGGCAGGCGATACCGAGACCACGGTGGAGTTCCGTTTCACCAACGCCGGCAAGCGCGACCTGACCATCAAGCGGATCCGCACCTCCTGCGGGTGCACCCAGGCGAAGACGGACCATGACGTCTATGCTCCCGGCGCAAAGGGGATGCTGTCGGTCACCTTCCGGTTCGAAGGGCGGACCGGTCAGCAGATGAAGACCATCTTTGTCACCACCGATGATCCCGACGAACCCACGACGGCCGTGTCTCTGACCGGCATGTTGCCCTGGAACGTCCAACTCAGCCAGGGCCTGCTGCTCTGGCCGGTGGACGGGGATCCCAAGCCGCAGGAAGCACTGGTGGAACTGAATCCCGACCTCGATATCACTCTGCTCAAGGTGGAGATCGACAACAAGGACTTCACCTGTACCGTAGAACCGACGGACACTCCCCGGCAGTACCGGCTCGTCTTCACCCCGGGTTCCACGGCTGCCCGGACCAGGGCCATCGCCTCGCTGGTGACGAAACCCGAGCTGAACAAGGCCGAGCTTGCTCGCGCCCGCGTCTTCCTCTACGTGCGCTAATGTGGCATCCAGTCTACCCGTAGAGTTCCCGGAACTGACGGGGCGAGACACCGGTGCGCTGGCGGAACTGACGGGATAGGGCGAACAGATCGCGATACCCGGCCCGCTCCGCGATCTCGGCTACGCTCAGCCGGGGGTCGCAGAGCAGATCCTGCACGTACTCGGTGCGCCGCCGCAGACGGTACTCCCCCGGTGAGATCCCCATCTGCTGGGTGAAGAGCCGGCGGAAGGTGGTGTAGCTCAGGTTCAGGCGGGCCGCCAGCCGGGGCAGATGCGCCGGTCGGTCGAACCCCTCGTCCAGGATCGCGCATGCCTCCGCCACCTCGGACCGGGAGGGCGACGGGGCGACGGGAGAGGCGAGCCGGTGGATCTCCGCGAG
>QKCY01000312.1 GCA_003245525.1 Victivallales bacterium
GCCGGGCTGGTGCTGTTCACCCTCGCCGAAGACCCGGCCCGGCAGACGCCAGTCGTGGCCCGGCTGGGCTAGATCCTGGCCGTGGCACCTAAGAAAGCGTGGTGAAATACGTTGATGGAGAGAAGGCAGCGTGCTATTATCGGACCAGATTAGGAGAGAGTAGCCATGGTGAGGGTGATTCTCGTTGGTCTGGTGGTAGGCTGGGGAGCGGTCTTCGCTCAGGATTCCGCCCCGTCTCCGGTGCCGTTCTTTCGGGGTAAATCGTTGCCCACGCCACCGCAGCAAGGTGCTCTGTTGCCAGATGGCGACGATCTGTTGTCGTCAGCGGTAGCGGCGCTTTTCGAGCAGGGCTTTCCCGACCCCCGGGGGCTGGAGTACCGCGAGATCGTGATCGCCACCAGCGAGCCGTGGCATGGCGGTGGCCTGCCGCTGGAGACACACGGTTGGGTGCTGCCCGAAGCCGACGGTGGCACTAGGTTTGCCATCGCGTGGGATGGCCTCGTCCACCCGGTGCAGCAGGTGGGCGGTACTGCCGACCTGAGAAAAGACATTGCGCTCTTTGCGCAAACCCCAGCGGGCAACCGCTTCCCCCGCATGCTGTCCACCGAGGGCAACCCGGCGTCCCCTGGTCCCCCCAATGCCCTGAGCGTTGCATTTTTGCTGCGGCTGGGTGCGGCTGCCTCGGCGCGGCAATTGGCGAAACGGGTCTTCGAGGGCCAACCGGCCGACCCTTACCTCCATCTGGCACGGGACTGGGCTTGGAACGCCTTCGAGCGCGCGGTCTGCGCCCACGAACGCGGCGACGACCGCTTGGCACTGATTGACGCCCGGATGCTGGTCCGGATTCAGCCACTCATCGACGCCGAAGCCAAGCAGCGTGGATTCCCTCTGGAGCCCGATCGCTCCGATTCGCGTTTCCCTGACCGCAAGCTGTCCTACGTGCCCTTCCTAACCCAGCTTCCCGCCCTTCTGGCGGACTGCGAACGCCGGGTAGGGCAACAGGACAACCCGCCGCCGCCCAAGCAGGCGATGGCAGCGCTGATCGATGACCTGCAGAACGTAGATGCCCGCCAAGACGGACAGCCGGGTGGGGTAGCTTTGGCCTTCGATCCTCGGGTAAAGGCGTTGGTGCAGCACGGCGACGAGGTCGTTCCGCTCCTCCTCGACACGATGGAGAACGACGAACGCCTGACCCGTTCGGTCTCTTTCGGACGCGATTTCGCACGAAACCGCCATCTGATCTCGGTTCGGGAGACCGCCCAGGCAACTCTGGATGATCTGCTACGAATTCATTTCGACTCCCTCCACGAGTACCGCACCTACTGGCAGAAGATGGGCAACCTACCGCCCTACGAGCGTTTCTACGTGGTCCTGAAAGACGACACGGCTGGTTCCGACCAGTGGCTCCGGGCTGCCTACAATCTGGTTCAGCCCACAGACGTGGAGTTCCATAGCGGCTGGACGACCGTTCCAGAGCGCAAGCCGGGCGAGGTGATAGAGCTGCGGGGCGAGAGTCTGCGCGATGGCCGGATACCGTCAGTCGCGGAACTCATGACGCGGCGTTCCGACGGTATCGCCGCCATTCGCACGGGCACGTCCAACGACTGCTTCCTGTACCTGGATGCGGCGCGCATGGCCCTCTATCTGGCGGCGTGGGACAAGGCGGCGGCCATCCCGGTACTCAAGCGGCGGCTGGCGCGGGCCTGGGCCATCGGAACCGAACCGGACGATCCGCTGGCCTTCAACGAGAAACCGGTCGCGAGATACGGCACAGTGATCGCTCGGATGACCATTGCCCGTGCCCGTTGCGGCGACGCAACCGCCTACGACGAGTACGCTGTCTGGATTCAGCACGCGAAGCTCCAAGACCTCTTCGTCGGCGTCGACGAACTACAGAAGGCACTGGTTGAGGGCTATGACCGCCCCAGCATCAAACAGGCCATAACGTACCTCTTCAACGACCCCCAATCGCCGTGGTCGGATGCCCTGGCCGAAGGAGGCGGGTTCAGGGTCTCCGGTTTCTGGAAGTCGCCGATTCCCACGCTGGCTGAGTTCCGCCCGAAGGCGCTGCGAGGCCTTGCCGACAAGGAGTTGGCTGGCACGATCACGTTCCACCCGAAAGCCGAATGGCGGAGCCGCGGGGAGGCCAGCGTCAAACTCGGCAATGGGGTCGTTGGGTACGGCGGTTCGGCGGGAGACCCGGACACCCCGCCGGCAGGGGAGGAGCGCTCGTTCCGGATCTGCGACTTCTGCGCTTACTTCTACGCGCAATCCCACGCGGGACCCAATATCCAATTGTTCTGGCCAGAGGCCAAGCGCGACGCGGCTGTCCAGGCATGCCGGGACTGGCTGGTGGGGAAGTAAGCCACAGACCGCCTTACCCCCGCTTGGCGAGGAGGCGTTCGTAGAAGCCTTCGAGGACGGGGCCGAGCAGTTCGATGCGGAAGTGCTCGTTGGCGTAGGTGTGGCCGAATTGGCCCATGCGCTGGCGTTCAGCAGGGTCGCGGAGGAGGCGGAGCCAGGCGTTGGCGAGGGTGTCGGGGTCGAGGGGGGTGACGAGCCCGGCCTGTTCGTGGGGGACCACGTCGGGCAGCATGCCGAAGTCGGAGACCACGCAGGGTTTGCCGAGGGCCATGGCCTCGCGGACGGCGCGGGCGGTGCCGTCGAAACCGGGCATGAGCAGGCTGAAGACGTCGAGGCAGTCGAGGGTGTCGAGGTAGTCGTCCATCCGGTAGCCAGCCAGGATGACGTTGTCGGCGATACCCAGTTCGCGGGCGGGTTCCACCACGGTC
>QKCY01000291.1 GCA_003245525.1 Victivallales bacterium
TACCGCCACCACGGCATCCTCGGCCAGAAGCAAGGCCACCTGGGGAGTCAGAGCCCGGTTGGCGGCCACGACTTGGCGGACGGCGGGAGAGGGATCGCCAGCGAGTAGCATGAGCACGGCCCGGGGCGCGCGGGGATGGCGGGCCAGGGCTTCCCGGACGCTCTCGGGCTCGTCGCCTGCGGCCAACTGCTCCAGCAACCGGGCCGGGGTTTCGGGGTAGGAAGCCAGGAAACGGCGCAGTTCGGGGCGCTCCGCCTCGGCAGCGAGCTCGCGCAGTACGGCAGGCGGAATGCCGCCGCGCTGGTAGGCGCGGATGGCATCGTCGGGCCGTTCGAGAATCTCGGCCAACAGGCTCTGCTTGGTAGGGGCTACCGCCATCGTCTCTCGCTACTTGTCCTCGGTCGGGCCGTCTGGCAGCGACCAGTCTTCGGCGCCGCCATTGGCGTCGATCAGAATCTCCCGCCGGGAACTGCCGATCTGGGGGCCGACAATACCCCGCTCCTCCAGAATCTCCATGATCGTGGCGGCCCGGTTGTAGCCGATCCGCAGGCGTCGCTGAATGTAGCTGGTGGAGGCGCGGCGGTCCCGTACGATACTCGCGATGGCCTCCTGGATCAACGCCTCGTCCGCGTCCTCCATCGCATCTTCCGCGTCGCCGATCTCCACGGCCGGGGTTGCCGACTCGCCGGCCACCCCGGCGAAGATGTCGGGATCGAACTGGGCGCTGCGCCACTGAGCCACATGCCGAACCACGGCCTCGATCTCCGCATCGGCCACCATCGCACCCTGCAGACGCTCCAGTCGGGCGGCACCGGGGGCCTGGAAGAGCATGTCGCCCTGGCCGAGGAGGGATTCCGCCCCCTTGCCGTCGATGATCGTCCGCGAATCGAACTGGGAGGAGACTCGGAAGGCGATGCGAGTGGGGTAATTGGCCTTGATGATGCCGGTGATGACGTTGACGCTGGGCCGCTGGGTGGCGATGATCGTGTGAATGCCCACGGCGCGGGACATCTGGGCGATGCGGGCCAAGGACTGCTCCACGTCCTGCCGGGCGGTCATCATGATGTCGGCCAGCTCGTCGATCACCACCACGATCCGGGGCAGCCGGTCGGGAACGGGCTGCCCTTCGTCGTCGTAGACGGGCTCCGGGCTGGGCGGACGGCTGTTGAAGCCGGCCAGGTGGCGCGCCCCCACCTTGGCCATGAGCCGGTAGCGCCGTTCCATCTCGGCGATGACCCAGCGCAGGGCCAGCACCACCACCTGCACGTCGTTCACCACCGGCGCGATGAGGTGGGGCAGTTGGTTGTAGATGCTGAACTCCACCACCTTCGGATCGACGAGCAGGAGTTGCATCTCCTCCGGCGAGTAGCGGAACAGGAGGGACATGAGCATGCTGTTGAGACAGACGGACTTGCCGCTACCAGTGGCACCGGCCACCAGGAGATGGGGGGCCTTGGCCAGATCGAGAATCACGTCCGAGCCCCGGATGTCGCGACCGATCAGCAAGGGCAAGGCGGCCCGGGTGCGCTGCCAGAGGTCGCCGCGCAGGAGATCGCCGAGCTCGACCGTCTCCGCCGTGCGGTTCGGCACCTCGATGCCCACGTAGTCCTGGCCCGGCATGGGGGCGAGGATGCGCAGGCTCACCGCCGCCAGGTCCATGGCCAGGTTGTTGGCGATCCGGGCGATGGCCTCCACCTTCACCCCGTGCGCCACGTTCACCTCGAAGAGGGTCACGCGCGGCCCGCGGGTGGCATGCCCCACCTCGGCATCGATGCCGAAGCTGTCGATGGTGGCCTGGATCGTGTTCCGCTGCTCCTCGATCTCGGCCGGATCGTGCTCCACGGCAGGACCGCCAGCACTGAGGAGACCCAGCGGGGGAATGGGATAGGGCGCAGCCGGATCGAAAGCCGGCACTGCGACGGCAACCAGCGCGGGTTCCGCTTCGACGACCGGCTCGGGCACGGGCGGAACGGGGATGGGTTCGGGAACCGGCGGTTCCTCCAGCTCCTCGACCACGGGCGCGGGCGGCGGCGGTGGGTTCTCGCGCTGGTGCTGCCGCCGCTTCTCGCGGGCCTGGCGGCGGGCCTCGAAGGCATCGCGGAGTTCGTCAAAAGGCAACGCAGGCGTAGGCGGCGCGACCCGTTCGCGAGGCGTGCCCAACTCCAGGCGGATCGCCTCTTCGGGCTCTTCCTGTTCGGGCAACGGCGCGGGCGCGGGGCGCAGCCAGGAAAACAGCCGCGCCAAGCCCTGCCCCTCCAGACTCCGGCTCAACCACGCCCCGAAGGCACGCCATTGGCGGCTCCATTCGCGGCGGAAAGCGCTGGGGGCTGGGCTTGAGTTGACTGGCGGTTTCGCTTCCGTTCCCATTCCGCGGCGGACATCCAGGGTGATCATCGAATGGGGATAGTATACGCCAAAGACGGGGGGAATGGGGAATGCGGGATGCAGAATGAGGAATGAGGAATGCAGAATGAGGAATGCGGAATGCAGAATGAGGAATGCAGAATGCAGAATGAGGAATGCGGAATGCAGAATGAGGAATGCGGAATGAGGGATGCGGAATGAGGGATGGTGCCCTAGCCTGCCGCCAGTCCGGTCCACCGAGTCCACGCTGTCCACCACGTCCACCCTCCCCCGGCAGGCGAGACCATACCGTAGTACGAGTCTCGATACGGGAACGGACCCCTACAGTTCAGGACAAGCCCTGGTGACCTAACGAGAGCCAGGCATTGGTCCAACGAACAGCAGGAGTCCGTCAGATGAAGATCACGATTGCATCCGAAGAAGTC
>QKCY01000588.1 GCA_003245525.1 Victivallales bacterium
GGCAGCCGTATCCATTGGTGTCCGTGGCCGGAGCCGCTGGCTCCGGGGGGGGGATTCCGGAGCGGGCCGGCCACGTTGCCCCAGCCCGGGGAAAGCTAGTAGCCGTATTCGGCGGCGGCAGCGGTCCCGAGCTGGCCCGCGACCAGGCTGCGCAGATCGACCGTCACCCCCTGGGTGACCCCGGGGGCGATCTCCTTGCCCTGGTCGAGGCTCTGCTCGGCGGCTTCGAGGACGGCGCTGGTGTAGAAGCCGAGGGCGGTGGCAGTCATCATGCCCGCCTTCACGCTCTCGGCCAGGGCTCCGTTGCGGTTGGCCAGGAACTTCTGGTAGATGCGCCCGGGGCTGGTGATGCCGTAGCCGGTGACGGTCCCGTCCTTCTCGAAGTTCTTGAAGAGCGGGTTCACCTGGAAGAGCCCGTCGGCATGGATTTCGTAGTAGCCGGGAGTGTCGAGGCCGAGGTCGAAGAGTCCCTGGCTGCAGATCATGCGGCTGGACTGGACGGTGGTGGCGTGGGCGGTGTTGGGAAGATGCCAGCCGGTAATGATGTGGGCGGTGGCCCCATTCTGGAAGGTGATCTCGGTGTCGCAGAGGTCATAGCCCTGCACCGCGATGGGAGCGAGGGCCGGGAGCGCATGGCTGTAGCCGGTGGCGCGGACGGTCAGCGGTACCAGGTCCACGATCTTGATGAGGGCGTCGCACATGTGGACGGTGAGGAAGGAGATGGGCGTGTTCTTGGCCGCGAAGTCGGGCGTGGCAAAGAACATGGGCTGGTGGTTGGGATCGGCCACCAGCAGCTTGTCGAGCATGTACCAGGTGCCGACCTGGAACTGGCCGTAGCGTCCGGACTGGTAGCGGGTCTCGGCCTCCTTCATGCGCGGGTCTTCCCGCTTGTGGAAGTCGATGCCGAGGAGGCGGCCGGTGCGGCGGGCGGTCTCGATCATGCGATGGGTGTCGAGGACGGTGGCGGCCGTGGGCTTGGGGACGACCACGTCGAGCCCGGCTTCGAGCGAAGCGATGGTGGGGGCGGCGTGGATGTGGTCCGGGGTGTTGACCTGGGTGGCGTCCAGCTCGACCTTCGCCAGCATCTCGCGGTAATCGGCGAAGCGGCGCTCCGCCGGAATGCCGAAGGTATCGCAGAACCAGTTGCGGTACTCCTCGTTGGGATCCGCCACGGCGGCGATGTCGATGATGGGCGTGAAATCGCTCCGGAAGTAGAGGTACTGGTAGATCTCGCGAACCACCGAACCGACGCCGATGACACCCACGCGCAGCTTGTCCATGTCGCCAACTCCAGTCATTGGTTGAGAACCGGCGGGTACCCTAGCATGGCGCGGGCACTAGGCAAGGGGAGGGCGATGTCCGTGGTCCGTTGCCCGTGGCTAGTAGCGGAAGACCGCGCGGCGATCCGCTCCGTTCGTAGTCCAGGCCTATGGTCATCAACAGAATGGCTTGGCACGGAGGCGATCTGTTCGTAGTCCAGGCTTCAGCCTGCGGTCCCATGGATCGGGCAGGAGAATGCACAGGCTAACGCCTGGACTACGAACGGGGATGCTTCCCTTGATGTGCAGCGATTCTGTAGAATCCCATTGGCCTGCTTCCCCATGGACCGCGCAGGAGAACCCACAGTTACGGAACAGATCGCCTCTATGCCAGGAATGCTATGCCCACCGCAGCGGCCATAGGCGGCCAAAAGGAAACGCCCCTCGGGGCGGGAGCCGCCGAGGGGCGTCGGAAGGAAGCGGGAAGGAAACTAGCGGAGGTTGATGACCTTGCCGCCGTTGTCCATGGACTCGTTGGCCGCGAGCACGACTTCGAGGTTCTTCACGGCTTCGCTGTAGGGCGAGACGATGAGGGACTGGTCGTTGTCGAGGATGGCGTCGATGAAGACGTCGTCCTCTTCCTGGCCGTAGTCGTTGCCGGTCTTGGCCTCGATGGTCATGTTCTTTTCCATGGCCTTGAAGCCGCCGCGCTCGGTGTATTCCAGCTTGGCGCCCTTGCAGTAGACGTCGATGCCGTTCTTGCCGAAGGCGTTGGCGAAGCAGCCGCTGTAGACGGTGCCGATGATGCCGTTCTCGAACTTGAGGTTGACGGCCGAGGCGTCTTCGGTGTCGTAGTCCGGCACGTCTTCCATGATGCCGCGGCGACCGAAGGCGGAGACGGCGACGACCTCACCGAAGAGGTAGCGGCACATGTCGAAGGTGTGGATGGTCTGCTCGACGGCCTGGCCGCCGGAGGTGGACCGCTTGCGCCACCACCAGACACCGGGCATGCCACCGACCCAGTAACCGTTGAAGAAACCGATTTCCTTGGTGGCCAACCAGGCCTTCATGCGGGGGGCGAAGTCGAGGTAGCGATCCTGGAAGCCGGCCGCGTGGATCAGCTTCTTGGCCTGCAGGCCGGCCAGCACCTTGTTCGCGTAGTCCATGCTGAGGGCCACGGGCTTCTCGACGAAGAGGTGGCAGCCCTTCTCGATGGCGGCCAGCTCCATGCCGCCGTCCTCGCGCTCGTGGGCGCAGGGCTCGACGCAGACGTACAGGGCGTCGAACTGCTCCTTGGCGAACATGTCCTGCCAGTTGGCGTAGGGCGTGGCACCGAAGCGGGTGGCGGCCTTCTGGACACGCTCGTCGACCTTGTCGCAGACCGCGACGATCTGGGCATCCGGAATCTTGTTGTTGTCGAAGTGGCCGAAGTGGAAGTTGCCGATGCCACCGCAACCGACGAATGCGACGCGTACCTTGTCTGCCATGGTTACTTCTCCGGGATTGTCTTGGGAAGGGAAGGGTCTACGCTTGTTCCAGCCACGTGCGGGTCTCGATCAGAGACTCCTTGGAGGGTTTCAACGGACTGTATTCCAGTCCCAGCCACCCGTCAAAGCCCAGCGCGTCGATTTGGCGGCAGATGAAGGGGTAGTTCTGCTCGCCGTCCTTCATTTCGTGGCGGCCGGGAATGCCGGCGGAGTGGAAGTGCCCGATGATGTCGATGTTGACGCGGATCTTCTCGATGACGTTGCCTTCCATGATCCCCGCGTGGTAGATGTCGTAGAGCCCCTTGATCCGGGGGTGGTCCACGCCGCGCAGGATGGCGGCCATCTTCTCGGAGGTGTCCATGAAGTAGCCCCAGTGGTTGACCGCCGAGTTCAGCAGTTCGAGGACGAGCGTGACGCCCGCCTCCTCGGCAATGGGGGCGAGGCGCTTCAGGCCCTCGATGCAGTTCTTCACGTGCCCGCACTCGGTGAGGCCGGGAATCACGTTGCCGGAGAGGACGATGAGCCGCTGGCAGTTGACGACGCGGGCGGCCTCGATGGCGGCCTTCAGGTCGGCGATGGCCTTCTCGTGCTCGGCGGCGTTCACCAGATTGCCGCAGGCGGTGAGGCTGGTGATGGTGATGCCGTGCTGCTCGGCGGCCTTGGCGACGGCGGGCAGGTCCTTGTTGCCGTGGCCCCAGAACTCGCCCGCGTCGTAGCCGGCGTCGGCCACGGCGGCGATGCGGTCCACGAAGGGCAGCTCGCGGAAGAACATTTCGAGGCAGGGGGAGAGTTTCATGCTGGCACCGGCTCGGTTTGGCGGGGATAAAGGAAGAGGCCGAGCGGCGGGCGCAATGCCATGCCGTCTCGGCCTGGAAGACGGGGAGGGGGGATTACGGGATCACATGGCCCTTGGCGCTATCCCAGTTCGTCTCGACGGTGTAGACGTTGTCCTTGTTGGATTTGTCGCTCGCCGTGGCACTGCTGTTCTCGTCCGGTCCTTCCGACCAGATAATGACGGTGTAGGGGAAGGTGGTGGTGGGCGAACTGGCGTAGAACCCACGGACCGAACTGTCGGCGATGCGCTCGTTGTAGTTGCAGTCGTAGACAATGTGGTAGCGCTTCTCCCAGGGATCGAGGTAGGTCGCATCCTTCTTTACGTTCAGCATCTTGATCTTGCGGGCATTGCCGACGTTCTTGTCGTCGTCGGTGCCGGTCTGGGAGAGGAAGGAGATGAGCACGTCGTAGTCGTCATTGGACAGGAGCGCGGAATCGGCAGAGCTATCGTACGCGAAAGGCATCACGTCGTATTCGGACTGGTACATGGTGATGGCCGCCATGAGCGAGTTCATCTCGGTCTTTGCCCTGGCGATATGGGTCTTCTTGATGGCGATGCTGATCGTGGGCAGGAGGATGCCTGCCAGCACGGCGATAATACCGATGACGACGAGGAGCTCAATCAGGGTGAATCGGGTCTCACGGCGCTTCATGTCTCGTTCCTTTTCTAGCCTCGCCACGGGTTGGGAGATGGCGGACCGGTTGCTCAATTGCGTTTCCAGTTGGTCACGTCGTCGTCGGTGCCCAGTTTGCCGTCGCCACCAGCGGACCAGAGATCGAAGGTCTGCTTGTTGTTCTGGTAGCCATCGCACTGGTACAGGAAGGGGCGGCCCCAGGCATCCAAGTATTTTCCCCCCTGGTAGCCCGGGATGTAGGGTCCCCCAGTCTGGGAATTGACGAACTTGCCCTCCGAGAGGAGGTAGTGGCCTTCGTCGGAGGCGGCGTCATCCACGTCCTCGCCGCAAGACCCGGTCTTGTAGTCGTTCCTCTCGCCGAACCGCACGATGTCATCCGTGCAATCGCCGCTGGCGGGGAAGAAGCCTCGGTCCTGCTTGAACTGGCTGATTGCAGCCTGCAACGCCGCGAGCTTGGCTTCGGTCTTGGCGGTGTGCGCCTTGTGGCTGGCATAGGTGGCCACGCCAAGGACCAATCCGGTCAGGATGGAGATGATGACGATGACCGTCAGCAGTTCGATGATGGTGAAGGGGGCGCGTCTGCTCATGGAGTGCCTTTCCTGGGCCCGTGGTCGTGCCCGCATATCCGGTGTGGCTGTGGGCTAGGAGGACTTGGGGGCCGTCGTCGTGGTCTTGGGCTGCGCGGACTCCTGTCCGGGCAGGGGGACTTTTTCGAGCTCGGAAGGCAGGAACCAATCGCGGGAGATCTTGCCTCCCAGAGCGTTGATCCGCTGCTCGATCTTCTCGATCTCCGCGAGGGCGTCGTTGAATGCGCCGGAGTCGTAGGCCTTGTAGGCCTTGAACAGGGCCTCGTTCTGCTTCGCGTAGACCTTGTGGCACTCCGCCAGCTTGGCGTAGAGCTTGACCTTGTCGTCCAGGTGCTTCCTGTCGGCCTGGTCCATGTACTCGACGTACCGGTTCATGAGGGTGATGTTGGCCTTGTACTGCTCGTAGTTCCCCTGGGCCACGGTGGCGTTCAGCAGGCGGAACATCTCGCGGGGAGCGGTCTTCTCCTTGATGAGCTTGCGGCGCAGGGCGAGAAGCCGCACCTTCTCCTTCTGCATGGCCTGGAGGCGCGAGGGCTTCGCCTGCTGGGGGGCACTCTCGTCGCCGAAGCAGAGCATTCCTCCGACGATCATGGCCAGGACCAGGGCGGCGATACTGCGGATCCGCATCGGTCTATTCCTCCACATACTCGAGCCGGACGATACGGAAGGTGTTGGCGAAGGCGTCGCGGTAGACGGTGGCCAGAATCTTCTGCTCGGACTGGATGGTGCAGAAGTAGTGGTTTGTCGTGTCGTACTCCACCGAATTGCTGGTGCCGGGGTCGTTCTTGCCCGTGTCGGTTACGGTCTGGGCGGTGACCAGGACCGTGAAGAGATTCTGCCGCACGGTGAGGAGGTTCGCGATCTTGGCGATGATCTCCTCCTTCTTGGCGTCGGTGTCCTGGGCTATACCCCCTGTACCATCAGTGAGTGCCGAGACACTGGCGATCTCGCCGGGGGAGGAGAACTGCACTCCGTTCCGGGTCGGGGTCGATCCGGAAGTCGTGATGGCTTGGGCGATGGCCGCGGGGTCGGTCAGCGCACTGCCGGCAGTGGCGATCGTGGCGCTGTCGTGGGTGTCGGTGTAGGCCCAGCCCACCCTGATCTGGTTGAGGACATTGGTCCACACGACCGGATCGGGCGAGTTCGCATTGACGCGGCCCTTGACGTGGGTGAAGCCGCCGAGCTTGAGCTGGTCAAGCAGGATCGCGTCGCCATCGCCGTACTTGCGACCGGCACTGCTGCTGAACGCAGTGAGGTTGATGGTTCGCCAGGGCTCCCCTCTGTGTACGGCCCCGAGTTCCCAGAAGGTGATCCGCGGGGTGTTGGCGATGTAGGCGTTGGCGGCAATGGGGTTGCCGGCGCCCGCGTCACCGTCTGCGGGGGGTGCCGCGGCGGCATTGGTGCTGCCGCTGCCGGCACCGGTCATGTCCAGCGTGCTGGGATCGCTGCCCCGGTTGGCATAGGCGGTCCAGTCCGCCTCCTTGGTGTTGCAGCGCGGGTCGTTGGTCTCCATGGAGGCGTAGCCCATGGCAGACATGCTGGTTCCGGAGAGCCCGTTGCTGATGACCAGGGCTGTCGCGCTGACGGGATGGGCGAAATCCACCAGCCTGGCATTGCTGTTGTCGAGGGTGATCTTGCAGTCCGAAACTTGGACGTCGATGTTCTTCGGCGCGTCGTTGGCATAGGCGTTCACGGTGGTGGTTGCCTGCAAGGTGGCATAGCCGTGGGAGTTGACCGAGGCGGGGCCGGTAACCGTGAGCGTGAGCGGGACCGTGGTATAGGAGGGGTCGCCGCTGCCACGGTACTGTAGCGAGAACTCCACCTCGCAGTCGCCGATATTGCGGGACACCTCGAACATGTTCACCACTTCCACGTAGACGGCAAGGCTGATGGTCCCGGTGTCGTCGGTGAGGTCTGCGGGGGTCGCATTGTCGTCGTAGGCGTACATGGCCGTGAAGGCCAGTTCGTTGATATAGGGGGTCTTGTCGAGGCCGTAGATGTCTTGGTCGGAATAGGTTCCATCACCGTCGTAGTCGATGTAGGTGGCCTCTTCGGTGTCGGCGGCGGTTGCCTCGTCGCAGAAATCCACCAGGTTGGCTAGCACCTGGAGGCTGATGTCGCCGTCGCTATCGTCCCGGAAGCCGCCGAGGGCCGGGGCCGAGGTGGGCGGAGTGGTGTTGAGGACGTCGGTGGAGGTCCAGAATTTCTGCATGCCGGCAGCATTGTACAGATTCTCGAGGGCCGTCTGGTTCCAGGTCTTGCCATTCCAGTCGAAGACCCCAGCGCCCAGCGCGGTGTTGTCATCCCACAGATTCAGCCGCTGGTAGTCCTCTCCCGAGTAGCGGTAGGCTTCGATGTCGTAGCTGTACGGGAAATAGACGTGGAGGAAGTCCTTCGAGGAGTCCACGGTCCATGCCTTGGCTCCGAAGTTGGTGTCGCTGGCGATGTGCCGCCAGTCGAACCAGGTGGACTTGTTGGTGGTCGAGCCGATCACCGGGATGTCGTCCCAGAAGTAGGCCGGGGTGATGGGCGTGTAGGGGGCGAAGGGCATGGCGGGGAGGATAATCTCCTGGGGCGAGAGGCCGCGGCGGGGAATGCTGCCCGTGTACTCGCGGAAGGGGTCGCTGGCGCCCGTTCCGACCGTGTCCAGCGCGTCGTTCGCGTTGAGGTCATAGTAGCAGGTGCTGTAGTTGGCTCGGTCCCAAACGGGTTCGGTATTGACCGTTACCAGGGCACCCGGATCGAGCTTGCCGGAGTCGTCGAGCACCAGGAAGGAGGTGCGCCCGATCAGGCGCTCGTCCCATGTGTCGTTGGCATTGATGTCGGTGTACTCGTTGTCCGGAGCGGACAGGCTGTCCACGCTGCCGTTGCTGTTCTTGTCGATCCAGGGCTCCAGGCCGAAGATATGGTGCCAGCTCGCGTTGCTGAGACCGGCGGAACCGGGCAGGTCGGCAAACCGCTCCGCGCGGGGGATGAAGCCTTCCTTCTTCACCGGTGCCGTGGCGGTGGCGGTGGTGCCCATGCCATACTGCAGCGCGAGGGCGCTCTCCAACTGGGCGGCCTCCGCGGTGGTGCTGGTGCTGACCCAGAACGCGCGGTAGCCGTAGAGGGGATGGTCGGAGGTCAGGTTGCCGTTGCTGAAGATGCCGTTGGTGGTGGCAGTGGCCGGGTAGAGGTTCTCCGGACTGGCCATCTTGCTCTGACATTGGTAGGCCAGGGCGGCAATGACCCGGTTGAGCCCGGAGCGGGCCAAGAGGCGGGCGCGCGTCAGATCCGCATTGTTTCGGGAGAGCTGACGGTCGCTGCGGGCCGTGAAGGAGAAGCTCATCGCCAGGATCAGGATCAGGGAGAGGATGCCCAAGGTCATCAGGAGGGCTACGCCCTGCTCTCGCGCGCGTTCGCTTGCATTCATCGTGGCTGCCTCCGCGAGCAGTTTTTCGGGCCTTACGTTCGGTATGGCCTCGCACTATGTTTCTTCGAGATCATTATATGTCGGAATCGATGCCCAGTCAAGGTAGCCGTCATACTGAGACCGGGGTGTGGCCCCAAGGTTCGTGCGGGGGCGCGATGGATTCTCTCTGGTTCCGCGGAGGGCTGGATCATGGACCGGGTTCATCTGCTGGAGTACACGCATCTGGACTGGGCATGGTGCTTCACCCGGCAGTGGCACGCGGCCCGCTACGAGCTGGTGTTCGACGAGGCGCTGGCCCGGGGGACGCAGGACGGTTCGTTCCGGTTCTGCGTGGATAGCCTGTGCGAAGCCCTGTTGCCCTATCTGGCGGCCGCGCCGGACCGGCAATGGGCGGTTGCGGAGTTGCTGGCCACCGGGCAACTGGCCTTCGTCGGGGGCCAGTATGCCAACCTGCGTCCCGCGACCGCGCCCGAGGAGCTCTACCTGCGCAACATCGAGGAGGGAATGGCGGTGCTGCGCGAGTGGTTCCCGTCGTCGGTGCCGTTGGGCTACGCCAATCTGGACACGGCCATCGGGCATAGCCAGTTGCCCCAGGTGCTGGCGCTGGCGGGGTTCCGCTATCTGCTGGCCGGGCGTCCGGAGCTCGGGCTCGGATTGGACGGAGTCCCCAGTCTGTTCCGCTGGCAGGGGGCGGGCGGGAGCGAGGTCCTGGTGCTGGTCCAGCACTATGGCATTCTCGAAGGCGGGCTGCGCCAGATGGCGAGCGCCGATCCGGTCCGGCAGGCCGCCGGCGCGGCCCGCTGCCGGGAACTGCTGGCGGCGCACCGGGCGCTCCTGCCCGAGGTCCAGTGGGCGTTTCTGGCCGCCGACGACATGCGCTTCCGCCGGGACCATGTGAGCGACGAACCGTTCGACCTGGACCGCCTGCGCGAGGCCTGGCGTACAGCCTTTGCTGCGGAGCTGGTCTCCAGCACCCCGGACGATCTCTACGCGGAGCAGGCCGAGCATCTGGCGCGGCTGCCCGTCCGCCAGGGACCGGTGGATCATGCCGATGTGGGCTACAATGGCCCCTTCGGTCCGCACGGCCTGCGGCGGCTGCGGGACGCGGCGACGGCGGCGCTGCTGGCGGCGGAGCAGAGCGCCGCGCTGCTGCTGCCGGGGGAGGAATGGCCGGGAGACGAGTTGCAGCGCCTCTGGCGGCTGGCCTTGCGGGCGCAGACCCACGCGACCCAGTACCTCTTTGCCGAGGACGTGGCGGCATTGCGGTTGGACCTGGAACTGGTCGTCCGGGAGGCCACCGCGATCGCTAGCCGGGGCTATGACCAGGTGGCGCCGGTCGCGGCGCCCCATCGGACCCGGATCATGGCCGTCTTCAATCCCCATCCCCGACCGGTTCGCCGGGCCGTTTGCCTGCCCATCCTGCGTACCGATTTCACGGTCGGCGGCTACCAGGTCGAGGGCGAGGTGCCGCAACAGATGGTGGCACCGCCGAATCCGGGCCGTCCGGGCGAGTGGGAGTTGCTGGCCGAGCTCGACCTCCCGGCCTGCGGGGTGCGCTCGGTGCGGTTGGAGGCGACGGAACGAATGGCGGTGCCCAGCCCCGAGGAGCTTCCCCTGACGGGGAGTTGCCAACTGGGACCGCTGGAACTCCAGTGGGAGGATGGCTTGCTGGCAGCCGTGGTCCAAGGCCGGGAGAGGCTACAGGCCACCCCCGAGACCAGCCTGCTGGAGCCGCTCCGGCACCCGGCCACGGTCCAGAGCTGGATGACCACGGCATTGCTGGCACCCGAACCGCGTTGCGTGGTGACTCGGCTCCGCCAGACGGAGTTCGGCCCCCTGCGCTGGACGGTCGAACGGGAGGCGCGGCTAGGCGAGCATCGGGTATGGCAGCGGCTCGCGACTGGCCCGGAGGGGGAATTGGCGGTGACGACCGAGATCGACCATGGGGTGGACACCTGCATGTTCGCCCTGGCCCTGCCGTGTCCGGACGAGGCGGGGTTGCGGGTCTCCATCCCCTTTGGGGCGGAGGACCGCGACTTGAGCGGTACCCACTACTCGCCGGGGGGAAGCGGGGACCGGGTGATCGAGCGGTTGCTTCCCGGCGTGTTCTACGCGCGTGACTGGGCCCGGTATGCGGTTGCAGGAACCCCGGTGGCTCTGCTGGTCCTCGATGGCGACCGCTATTGGCTGCGGCGGGAAGGCGAAGGGCGGTTGGAGCATCTCCTGGCTAGGGCCTGTGAACCGGCGCACGATGGCTGGGTGAGCCGGACGGTGCTTGCCGGGGCTGGGCGTTTCCAGGCGCGCCACGTGCTGTGGCTGGGCGCGTC
>QKCY01000375.1 GCA_003245525.1 Victivallales bacterium
GGTGGCCAACACCGAGTGCCCGGCGGCCGACACCGAGTGCCCCCTCGACTCGACGGTCTGCCCGCGGACCGTCACCGAGTGCCTCCAGCACCCGACGGTGTGTCCGGTCGAGGAGACAGAGTGTCCGCTGACCGAGACCGCGTGCCCGGCCGTGACCACAGCTTGTCCAGTGACAACCACCTCGTGCCCGGCCGTGGAAACGCAGTGCCCGGAGGACCACACGGCATGCCCAGGCACCCCAACCGAGTGCTTGCAGCCCTACGACTGGACGGCATGTCCCGAGGTCCCGACGCAGTGCACGGCCACCGAGTGCTTCATGGGGGTTGCCACCGAATGCCCTGCCGTGCCGACAGAGTGCCCCTTGGTGGAGACAGAGTGCCCTGGAGAGAATTGCCTCCTGTGGTAGGCGCGTTCGCCGGTCGAGGAGACTTTTCTGGCTACCGACGTGGCTTGACCCGAGTGCCCCAGTCGCATGCGTTTCTCCTGCCCCTACGGTCTTTACGACCGGGAGACCAGAGGATAGATCAGAGGTAAAATGGCGGAAGAGAGTACGATTACAGCGGACAGTGTTGGCTCGCCTTGGCGGGCGAGCATCTCCCAGGCATTCGGGCTGCTTCGACGGTGTGCGGGCAGGTCCAGGCAGGTGGCCGCCACCACTGCTCTCCTGTTGGCGCTAGGTTTCGCCTTCGACATGGTTGGCTACGCCCCAGGCTATCTCCGCATCCTGGGCTTTGGCCTGTCGCTGCTGGTTGCCGCCGTGCTGCTGGGCTGCTCCCATCCCAAGAGCGTCATCCTCCTCGCGGCGACCGTCTTCACCTTGGGGAGCAAGGCGTCGCCAGCCGTGCAGCTACCTCTCCTGCTTCTCCTGCACTTGGCGGTCTGGCAGACGGGCGTGCGCGGGCCGTTGCGCCTGTACCCGGCGGTCGCCGTCTACCTCCTGCTGCACCTCTTCCTCTTCTACTCCCCATGGGGCTTCCAGGTACTGGACTGGCTGGCCGTGCCCGGAAACCGCGCCGCCACCGCTCTCTCGGGGGAAGCGACGCTGACGGCCTACACGTACCAAGGCACGGGGGCAAGCCTCCTCTTCCTCACCATCGCGGGACTCCAGATCCGCAGCCGCCGCCAGGCAATCGCGTGGAGCGTCTTCGCCTGTATGGGACTTGCAGCCGCCCTGGCCTGGCAGGCCTTCTTCCTGTACCGCGTCGACTTCGGTACCGACCTCATGTGGAAGTTCGGCTTCCGCACCCCCCTCACCTCGACCGTGCTCCTCAAGCAGCTTGGCGACGCCGCCCACCTGGCCACGCCTGCGGTGCCCTTTCTCATCTGGCTCGCTCTTCTCACTCTCTCCCTCATGTTCGTGACGAAGAGCCCCGGTGACGCCAAGCCCAGCGCGCCCACCGGATCTCCGTCGTCGGCCCCGCCGTCCACCCGGTGGCATGAGCGGCCAGCAATCCGCTGGGGTATCCTGGGCCTTGCGGTCCTCCTCTACCTCGCCAGCGCCCTGGCGCTGGGCCTTCCCCGACTCCACCTGCCCGTGCGCGGACAGGACGAGATCGTCTTCTGTTCGCGGGGGGTGGTCAGTTTCTCGTTCCCCGGCGAGAACCAGTTCGGCACGGGCTTGGCCGGGATGTTCGGGAGCCTGCCCATCCTGGCCGAGTCCTTCGGTTTCCCCGCGCGGGTGGTGGATGGGATTCCCGAGGATCTGTCTCCCTCGGCCATCCTCGTCATCACCAATCCCGACCAACCACTCCGCGAGGGCGAGTACGACAGGCTATGGGCCCATGTCCGGGCAGGCGGAGGCCTGTTCCTCCTGGGAGACCACACCTTCATCAAGAACGGCAGGAACCATCTGAACGACCTGCTCGCGCCGACCGCCATCCGTTTCAGGCACGACTCGGCCCAGTTCTTTCCGCAGGGCTGGTTCGACTGCTATCGCTTCCGGGCCGTAGGCGGCTTCGGGGGACTGAGGGACGACGCCGAGAACGGTACCGGCTTCCTGGTGGGTGCCTCCCTGGCCACGAGCGCGCCCGCCTTCCCCATCATCGTCGGGCGCTATGGCTACTCGGACTGGGGAACCACCGAGAAGGTCGAGCGGCGCGAGTATCTGGGCGACTTCGTCCCCCAGCGGTCCGAGCGGCTTGGCGACCTCGTACTGGCGGCCGGGCAGGACGTCGGCCGTGGGCGGGTCCTGGTGTTCGGCGACACCACGGCCCTTTTCAATGGGAACATCGCGCGAACCTACCCCGTGTTCCGCTCCGCGCTGACCTTCCTGCGGCTCTCCCGGACGACCCCTCTGGGGGGAAACTGGGGTCTGCTTCTCACCGGGGGGCTGTTCCTGGGCATCTGCGCGCTGGTCATTGCCACTGGTGCGCGGAGTGCAGGCGTGTCTGCCTGCATCCTCCTGGTCGCGGCCATCCATCCGGCGCTGCCTGGCAGAGCCGAGCGGGAACTGCCACTTCAACCCGACTGGGCTCGCAGCAGGACGGCAGTGGTCGACTACTGCCACCACCCGCGCGTGTCCGACCACGGGTCGATGAAGACCGCCCTGTCCGGGCTGAGTATCAATATGCTCCGCAGCAAGCGGGTCCCGCTGCAGATGCGGCAATGGGATCCATCGCTGCTCGACTGCACCGATCTGCTCGTGATCACGGCCCCGCGCCAGCAGGTGACTACAGCCCAAGTCGACGAACTGATGCGGTTCATGGAACGCGGCGGACGCCTTGTGGTCGCCTGCGGTCGCCGCGAGTACCCGGCCTGCCGGAACCTGCTCGACCGGCTCGACATATCGGTTGCGGACTTCCCCTTGGGGCGCACCTTCGAGCCCCAGGCCTGGGGCGAGAAAGTGAGTTTCTTCGAGTCCTGGGCTCTGGAACTGGGACGGAGCCTGGACCAGAGCAACGTTCTAGCCAGCTACATGGGCCATCCCCTGATGGCCACCGTGGATGTCGGGCTGGGAGGGGCTGTAGTTATCGGCGACAGCCAGTTCCTGCTCAACCAAAACCTTGAGATGAAGGGCTCGCACGATCCGCGGAACATCGCGTTCGTCCGGAAGCTGGTGGAATGGAAAGCACCCCCAACAGATCATTGATGGCCGCCTGTATCTCCCTGAAACTCGTGGCTGTCCTGGCATGGCAGGCGGGAGCTCACGCTCCGTCTGCGGTCCTCCTGGCGTTCGGACTCTGGGCCGATGCCCTTCTCCTGCGCCCCCCAGAGAAGCCACGCGTCCCGTTGAAGACGCTCGCCAGCATTCTGGGCCAAGCGTGCGGGCTAGGTGCACTGGCCCTCGGCGCTGCCTGGGGAGCGACCAGGCTTGGCGTACTGCTGGCTGTGCGGGCCAAGGGAGGAATCGGCTGCTTTGCCGCCGCCGCGAGGATTCCCCTCTCCTGGATGGGCCTTGATGTGTGCAGGCTTGGCGGCGACCTCCAGATGAACAGTATGTCTGGAGCTCTGGCCTTCCCGGCGAGCTTCGACCATGTGGGAATGGGCAGCGTGCTCGTCGCCGCGGCACTTGGATTGGTCTACAGCCTAGCCACCCTCCGGTCCAGGTCGGCATGCGTGAACCAAGCCCTGGCAGTAGCCGTGGTTGCCCTGATCGCCATGCTGCTGGGCTGGGTCTTGCGGATAGCCCTTTTCCTGGCCTGCTGCAACTTCGTAAGCTATGAGACCGAAGAGCTGCCCATCCTGGTGTTCTACCGGCCCCTGTTCCGGGACGGGGTCCTTGTACTCCTGTTTGCCGTCCTGGCACAGACCCGGCTGTTTGCCTGGCACGCGGCGCGGCGCGGTGCCCAGGCTGCGCAAGCACTCGGCGTCTACCGTCCCTCGCGCCGGGCCGTCGCGGGCCTCTGCGCGCTACAGGTCGCCCTTGTCCTCGGGGCGACGTGGGACCCAGTCGGGCACCGCAAGTCCGGCACTCTCGCCTTCAGCACCGGGCACACCCGCTGGTCGCGGACAGACCGGCTCTACGACGAGAGCTGGTTCGGCCCGGCATCCGGCTACAACTACAACTGCATGAAGCGGTTCTACAAGCTCTACTACGACGTCCGCGAACTGGGCGAGGAGATCACCGCCAAGTCACTGGAGGGGGTCAGTGTTCTCGTCGTCTACGATCCAGACACACAATTCTCTGATCGCGAGAAGGCGGCGATCAGGACCTTCGTCAAGTCTGGTGGCGGCCTCTTCCTCATCGGGGACCACACCAATGTGTTCGGCTCCAGCGCCCATCTGAACGGCCTCTGCCAGGGCATGGGTCTGGCCTTCCGCGACGACGTCCTCTTCGACCAGTGGGAGGACTTCTACCAGCTCCATGACACCCGCAACGAGGCGACAGGATTCATGGACGATGCGGTCGTGTTCAAGTTCCGCGGGCCAGCCTCGATCCAGCCGCGCTCGTTCCTGACCGATACGATCAATCTGGGAAACTCGAAATCCGGTCGGGCCATCTACTCGGTGAACAACTTCTATCCGCCGCCGCACGACGATCCGTCGATGGCGTGTGGGACTTTCGCGGTCACCGCTTTCAGCCGGTACGGACAGGGGCGTGTCCTTGCCTTCGCCGATAGCACGGTCTTCTCGAACTTCGAGATCTTCTACCCCGGCAAGTACGAGTTCCTCCTGAACGTGTCCGAGTGGCTGAACCGCAAGCAGCCAGCGATGTGGGAGACTCTGCGCGGGCTGTGCCTGGTGATGTGCTTCTGCTTCCCTCTCGCGGTTTTCGTGACCGTGCCCGACCGGCGGGTCACCCTTGCGGTCCTCGCCCTCCTGGTCGCGGCCTTCTTCCCGGCCTCGGAATGGCGGGTCCGGCACCGGTGCGACAGCAGCCGCTGGCCCGCGCCCCAGCGCCCGGCGCGCTTCGCCTTCGTCGTCACACCGCTCGATGATCCGCGCTTCGCCCTGGCCAAGTTCGTGCCGGAGGGACAATACAGCGAACGGTTCGATGTCTTCGTGCAGTGGATGTTCCGCCACGACGTGTTCCCTGCTTTTGCCGTGCGGGACTACCCGGACAAGCAGGCCTTTGCCAGAGCCCTGCGCTCGGCGCCCGGTGTGGAAACGGCCGTCGTGCTGTGCCTGACCGAGGAGTCCCTGGCGGACTTCCAGGACCAGCCGAGCGGTACGTGGGACACAGGCAAGCGTTTCCTCGTGCTGCTTTCCGGCGCCTCCACTGACCGGGCCAAGGCCTTCCTCGCAGACCGGGGCGGCGTGCGGGACGATGCCTGGCAGGAGGACAGCCATGGATGGCTGACCGCAGTGGACGACCAAGGGCGACATTTCGTCATGGTGCCGCACGGTGAGCAGTTCAGCGACGCACGCATGGGGTTCTCCGAGAAGGTGGTCCCGACGGACGAACAGCGTGTCTTGTATAGCCTGCAGTACGAACTGCTTGATTTACTCTTCCAGAAAGAGGGGGAACTTCGCGATGACCGTTCCGGAACAGACTAGAGCCGCCGAACGCAGCAGCGACCAGCCAGGCAAGGATACCCGCCAGTGGAAGAACCAGGCCAAGGTTTTCGTTGCGGTGCTTCTCGGTCCGGCCATCGTCTGGGGAGTGTGGTCGCACCTCTCCGCAGAAGGCGAGATCGCCGCCGAGGGTACCCCCCTCTACGAGAAGGCGGTGGAGCACTCGGTCGCCCAGTTAGCCAAGGACGACCCGGAAGCACCGCCGTCCGCGCAGGAGAACAAGGACACGACGCCACGGGACCAGGCGCTCTGGAGCCGGATCGGCGACTTGGTCCAATCCCAGGACCGTCGGGGAAGGGAGCGTAGCTACATCTGGTGGTCGGAGCGACGTGGCGAATTCCTCGTTATGCCCCGGCGGACCGCTGAGGACGACGTGCTGGTCTACTGGGACGAGGCAAAGGGACGCCTGACGCGCCACCCTCTCGCCGGGAACACGACAGAGGGGAAGAAGTGGGCGTTCACGCTCTCCTCCAGACGGGAGAACCTCTACGTCTACTGGGACAAGCAGACGCAGGGAGTGGGGCAATCGGTATGGGATGTGACCCCCTCCGCAGCCGCAAGCCCAGTGGCAGTGTCACCGGCTATGGCACCGTCTGCGGCGGGCGGATCGCGGCCGGGCTCGATGTACTACCAGGGCCTGCCCCGGCCGAACCCGGCACCAGCGGCTCGTCCGCAGACAGCTCAGGCACCCGCTAGCCCAGCGGATACCGGCCTGGCCAACCGCGTCAAGCTGCAGTCGCTGCTGGGCATGACGGCTCCACAGGTGGTTGCCCTCCTTGGCAAGCCCGCAGGCGCGGGCGATTCGCTCGAGGATGCCAGCCGCTTGGACTACTCCGCCCAAGGGCTGGTCCTGAGCCTTCGGAACGGAGCCGTCCGCATGTGGACGGCGACCAAGGGGTGCAAGCTGCAGACCCTGGAAGGGGTCGGCATCGCGTCGGGCCTGGAGGCGGTGGCAGGGGCGTACGGCAAGTGGGACCGCCAGGAGGACGTCGAGAAGTGGTTTGCGGGCGACGACCCGAACGTGCTCTACCACCACGCGAAGTACGAACGCTACAAGCTGAACTACCCCAGCCGTGGCTTGGTCGTGATCTTCGACTCCAAGCGCCAGGCGGAGGTGATCTACGGACAGGCACCCCGCAAGGAAGTGCTTGGCCCTCTGATCCCCGTGGATAGCCCGGCTGCAGCCAACGCCGTTCCGCAGCAACCCCTGTCCCAGCAGCAGCGGGCCAATGCCCCCGCGATGCCTTAGCGCTCGAAGGCCCAAGCAGGGAGATCGGTCGGGTCGAGCCGGGCCTCGCTTGCCGGGACCAGCTGGAGCGCATTGGCGGCCGCATCGGCCAGATCGGCCTGCCCCCCCGTACTGAGCGGTACCAGTACCCATGCGGCCACGCCTGGACCTACTCTCACGGAGGCCCGGACGAGCTCCTCCACAATGCGGCGAGCGACATCTGCGGTGGCGAGAGAACCGTACGTGTGGGTGGAGTCGGCGATGGGCGTGCCCGGTTCAGGCAGCCCGGCAGCGAGCCCGACCAGGATGGGGACGGCCGCGCAGGGGCGGTCGCACAGCCGGTAGGCCCGGGCCAGTCCGAGCGTGCCTTCCACCAAGGTCCTGTCGAGCCGGCCCCGGGAGCGGGCAACCGCATCCTGCCAGAGAGGGATCGTCTCCTCGGCTGGCATACGCACTCCCGTGGCCGTATCGGGGTAGAGGTAGCAGAGCTCGGCAATCCGGAGTGCGACGGCGGCGGTCCTCGCATTCCGGGGACCGACCCGCAGGGCCGACTTATACAGGGAGATCGCCCGGTTCCTGTCCGCCGACTCCGCGTGGGAGACCAGGGGATCGAACCGGCGCGCCGATTCGGCCAACGCCTCGCTTCGGAGAAGGTTCCGCTGCTCCGGGGTCAGGCGGATCGGGGGCACGCCTGCCTGCTGGGCGCCGGCGTTGTCGGCCTGTTCCTGGGCCTGCAGGGAGCCGGACAGCAGGATGCAGCCAGCGGCAAACACGACGATGCGTACCCTCATCATACTGCTTCCTCCATAGAGCATTCTCCCAGACCCGCCGAACACGGTGTCCCCGGCTCCCCGGCGCAATCCCAGGAGGAAACACCGGACAGTGGGTGTCCTTCGGGCTGCGCCAAGGCGGTCGGCTGGAATATACCGCCTGTTCCAGGGAAGGCGATGCGGGTGTGATCCCGCCAACCCAGGAGACACTCCCCTTGCCGGCTGGTGCCGACGGCGGAAGCCCTAGGGAGAGCCGGGATTGGCGAAGCCTCCTGCCCGTCAACCGGCAGGAGGCTTCAGGGCTGCCTGGGACAACGACGCAACGCGGACCAACGGGGCAACGGTCCCGCTGATCCGCCTGAACAGACCCCAAGCCAGCGCCCCCCGCGTTGCATCATTCAGCCATCGCATTCGCCCTACCGAGGCGAGTCGCAAAGGGCGAGGAGGTCGTCCACATGGGCGGTGGCCAGGCACTCGACGGTGTCGGCGGCGCCGTAGTAGATCTTGACCTCGCCGGAGTCTTCCAGGATCATGCCGCCGGGGAAGATGACGTGGTCGCGGAAGCCGCCGCTGGTCTCGTAGGGGGCCTCGGGGGCGATCAGGGGTTGCTTGCTCATGGCGACGACCTTCCAGGGCTCGTTCAGGTCGAGGAGCATGAGGCCGGCGCAATAGCGCTTCTGCCACTTCTCCTCCCAGCCGTTCTTGCCGCGGGCGGGATCGTAGTCCACCGAGTGGAAGGTGGTGAGCCAGCCCTTGGCGGTCTTGATGGGCGGGGCGGCCGGGCCGATCTTGTCGTTGCAGAAGGGCACGTCCTCGGTGCCAAGCACGAGCTGGGTGTTGCCCCAGTAGCGGCAGTCGGGGGAGTCGGAGTACCAGACGTCGAAGCGGTGGGGCGGGCCGCCGCGGCTGTAGACCGGGAAGGGCCGTTCCAGGCGGACGTACTTGCCGCCGACCAGTTCCGGGAAGAGCACCATGTTCCGGTTGTCCGGCACGGTGGTGCAGAGGATGTCGAAGTTCTCGAAATCCTCGGTCACGGCGATACCGCCGCGCACCCCATGGCGGGTGTCGATGGCGAAGCACATGTAGACCTTGCCGTCGAGCACGGTCAGGCGGGGATCATAGCCGCGGCTGATCTCGGCGTCCTTCAGATCGAAGCAGGGCTTGGGCTGCACGTCCCACTTCACCCCGTCGTCGCTGTAGGCGATACCGATGTTGGTGGCGGCGGGATGGACCGAGTTCGGGCGTTGGCCATAGTCGTTGCGGAAGACCATGACGTACTTGCCCTGGTACTTGCAGACGCCCGCGTTGAAGATCAGCGAGGCATCGTAGGGGATATCCTTGGCGGACAGCACCGGGTTCGAGGGGCAGCGGGTGATGACGCTGGGCGAGGACAGCGGCCCAATGGGATCAAGTGGCATGGGTGACTCCTGGTCAGGGGTTCGGAACACTACGATACTCACCAATCTAGGCACCGTCCGACCCTTTGCAATCGGCCGTCAAAGGGCGAAGTGACGTCACCCTCCCGCCAAAGCACCCGTTCCGCTTGACGCATCCTCTCTCTCCGGGTAGTATTCGCCAAGGATTCTTCCGACACGAGGCGACAGCGTTCCGGTTGGATGCGACCGGGAACGGGGAGTCGAGGATGAGAGCGTTTTGGCGTCTATCCGGCTTGGCCGGCATGGTGGTGGTTGGGTTGCTGTCGGCAGGGCCGGTCCAGGCAGAGGGAGCCCTCTTTCTGGTGGTCGACCTCTCGGCGGGGCCAACGGCGGAAGCCTACCCGGTGACGGAACTCACGGAGATGCCTGCCGACGGGTGGACGGACGAGTACAAGACCACCAAGCTGGTCCTGCGCCGCATTCCGGCAGGCACTTTCCTCATGGGAAGCCCAACCAGCGAGCGGGGATACTCGCCCGACGAGACCCTGCATCAGGTCGCGCTTTCCCGCGCCTTCTACATCGGGGTCTTCGAAGTGACCCAGAAGCAGTGGGAGCGTGTGATGGGTTCCTGGCCCAGCCTGTTCTGCGAAACGACAGTCCGGGATGCCCGGCCGGTGGAGTCGATCAGCTACGAGGCGATCCGGGGGGTTGCGGCGGGGGCGAGTTGGCCCCTCAACAACTCGGTGGATTCAGCGTCGTTTCTCGGCCGGCTCCGAAGCCGGACCGGACTGAGCGGGTTGGACCTGCCCACGGAGGCGCAGTGGGAGTATGCCTGCCGGGCGGGGACATCCACAAGCCTCAACTCGGGCAAGGACATCACCTCGCTGACCACCTGCAACAACCTCGCCGAAGTGGGTCGCTACGCCTACGACGGAGGATTGCCGTCCACCTCGCTCAGTGTCGATTTCGGCTCCGCGTTGGTCGGTTCGTATCTGCCCAATGCCTGGGGCCTCTACGACATGCACGGCAATGTGCGAGAATGGTGCCTGGACTGGTACTGGGACTACTCGGCTACCGCGGTCGATCCGGTGGGTCCTTCCACGGGAACCTTGCGCGTGCTGCGCGGCGGCGACTGGTGCGAGACCCGTGCGCAGTGGTGCCGCTCGGCCGCGCGGTACCGTTCCATGGAGCCATCGTCGGATTCCGGCTCCAACGGCCTCCGGGTTGCGCTTCCCCTCGCGGACACCTCGGCTGCCGTTCATACGGTCACCTTTGATCTGGGCATCTACGGCGAGCGGACCGGGGGCGGGGAGCTCGAACAGCACGTCACCGACGGGGCTCCCGCCTGGGAGCCAACCCTCGCCATCACCAACGACTACTGGCAATTCACGGGCTGGGATGCCGACTTTTCCGCCATCGCCGCGGATCTCGCGGTCCACGCCCAGTACGCGGAGATCACCTACCCCCTCGTGGTCAACCATGGCACCGGCGGCGGAGACTATGTGCCATGGACTCCCATCGCGATCGCGGCCGATCCCGCTCCAGCTGGCATGGAGTTCTCGCACTGGGTGGTAGAGCCGGTCGACTACCAGTCGCTGTGGACCCAGGGCGCGACCCCCGACCAGATCAGCTTCAGCACGCGGCGGTGCGCCGTCACCTTCACGGCCATCTACGAGTACACCGCGCCACAGTGGCGCATGATGTTGGACGTGGGCGGCGACGCCCCGTACACCCTCACTTTCGGGATGGACGCCGCGGCCACGGATGGTTGGGACGAGGGCGTGGACGTCGCCTTCGCCGACCCCGGCCCCGGCCGGGCGTGGCTGGTGTCGGACGACCTCTCCCAGTGCTACGACACCGAACTGCGCCTGCCGGTGGAGGCGGCGGATTTCCTGCTGGCCGTCCATGCAGGGGAGACAGACCTGACGGTATCCTGGACATTCACAGGCCTCTTTGCCGACGGCAAGTGGCTGACCTTCTATCGGGTTCTCCTCGACAGCGCCGAGCCTGCGGCGGAACCCATCGCACGCCGCCCGGTCGGCGGCAGCGCCATCTTCGCGGGGGACTCCCTATGCGTGCCAGCAGGGGAAACATGGTACTACGTAATCCGCTATGCGGACGACGCTGCCTTCGACCTCGGGCTTGAACGAGGCTGGAACCTGATCTCCCTGCCGATCGAGCCGGTGGACCCAGACCGGCAAGTGGTGCTCGGCGACGCCGCAACCAGAAGGACGGAGACGGAAGCGGCCCGGGGGACGGCGGGGCGCGAGGTCCTTGCGTTGGTTGACGGGGAGTACGTCGTGGCCACCGAGATGCACCAGTGCGTGGGATACTGGGTCTATGCCTACGAACCCACCGTCCGGATCGTGCCTGGACACCCGTTCGATTTCGACATGGTCGAGGTCAAGCAGGGATGGAGCCTCTTTGCCGTCCCCTGGGCTCGCCCGGTGTTCTCCGATCCGTTGATCGAAGGCCCGTTCCTGTTCTGGGATGCAAGCCAACTGCGCTACCAACAGGCAACCGAACTGTTGCCGGGCTATGCGTATTGGTTCCATGCGTTGGACGATGGGTTCATTGATCCTCCCGGACGCTAGGAAATATCCATCCGCTCCGGCTTGCGCGCGGTGGCACCACGGAATATGGGTGGAGCTGGTCGCGACGACCTCAGGAGAATTCCCGTGACGGTACCTGCGTTGGCTCTGGATCTCGCTCCGGCTGGGTTGGTTCTGCAAACGCCTTGGCAGGCGGGGCCTTTGCCTGCCGAAATGGCGGTGGATGGGCATGTGGCCGGGGTGTGGCAGGATGGTGTTGCCAAAGCCGGGATATGGCAGTTAGCCATGGCTCTGGTCGACCCCGGCTGCGTGCAATTGCGGGTGACGAATACCAGCGGAACCAGCCAACGGCTCGGGACGGTCACGGTGGGCCGCTGGCGGCCCGGTGCCTTCGCGCCGGCCTTGGTGGCGGGTGAGTTCCGCGAGTTCGTCCACGGTGGGAGCTTCCTGGCGATGGCCTGTGGGGTGAAGGTGGTGGGGCGGAAACTCCATGGCCTTGACCACGTGGCCCCGAGCAGCATGATTACGGTCTACCAGCACGACAGCGGCACAGCTTTGCTGCTGGGCGTGCTGCCGCCGGTGGCCGATGGGTTCGCCGAGTTCGTCACGCTGCACGCGGAACCCCATTGCGACAGTGCCTTTGGCTGGGAAGCCCGGCAGGTGTTCGAGCGCACCGTGGGTCCAGGCGAGACGGTCGCCTGCTCCCCGTTCGTCGCCCTGACCGGTACCGACGGCACGGATCTGTTGGCCGAGTACGGCAAGCTCTGGCGCGAGCAGTCGGCTCCATCGAGGAAACCCCTTCGCATTGGCTGGAATAGCTGGGACCACCGGGCCGGCGCGGTGACGCGCGCCTCCATCGACGAGAATCTCGCCGCCGGACGACAGCTCTTCGGAGATGCCCTGGATGTGTTCTGCATCGACGAGGGCTACGAGGTGCAGTGGGGGAACTGGGACGCCAATGCGAAGTTCCCGGAAGGCCTGGCCGACTACTGCCGCCACGTGAAGGCCTGCGGCGGCACACCCGGCATCTGGACCGCGCCACTGCTGGCGAACACCTACAACCCGCTCTACTTCGAGCATCCGGACTGGTTCGCCTGCCGCGCCGACGGGCAGGTGGTGATCGAGTCCTTCTCCTATGGCCCCATGGCCTTCCTGGACGTGACCAAGCCGGAGGTGATTGAGCACCTGCGCGGAGTCTTCCGCCGCCTGAAGGAAGCGGGCTTCGCCTACTTCAAAGTGGACTTCTCCCACTGCATCCTCAAAGCGACCCGCTTCGCCGACCCCAGCGTGGGCCGGGCGGCCCTCATCCGCCGGGCCTTCGCCGCCATCCGCGAGAGCATCGGCGACGACGCCTACCTGCTCAGTTGCGGGTCCCCCTTCGAGTCGGTGCATGGCCTCGTAGACGCGGTACGGACCACCGGCGACATCCACATCTTCTGGGGCCATATCCTGATCAACGCCGCAATGCTGGCGGCCCGCTGGTGGATGCACGGCAATCTCTGGAACATCGACCCCGATTTCCTGGTGGTGCGCGGCCCGGAAACCGCCGATCCGCCCTACGGTCGCCGCCAGGTCGTCACCCCGATGCCGCCCAACGGCGGCTGGGTAGCCGGTCGCGAGTTCAACGAGGGGGAAGCCCGTGCCTACGCCCTGCTGATTCACCTCAGCGGGGGCGACGTAATCCTCGGCGACCATCTGCCCGCGCTCTGGCCGAACGGGGTGGAGATGCTGCGCCGGGTGCTGCAACCCCGGTCGACGCCCGCTGTGCCGGTGGACCTCTTCACCAGCGAACAGGACTTGCCCCGCATCTGGATCAGCCGGGGCACGGAGGATACGCTGGTGGGCTTGTTCAACTGGCTGGACAAACCTGCCCGGCTCGACTTCGTTTCCGCCGACTGGGGCCTAGCGGGCACGCCGACGGATTTCTGGACCGACGAGCCGATGGCGGAACTGCCGAGCAAGTTGCCCCGCCGGGGATCGCTGGCGCTACGTTTCCGCCATTGACGGGGAAAACGGGGCGCTGCCCCGAGGCCCCGCCGGGAAGGCGTGCCTCCCCGGACCCCTCGTACGTGCGTTGCGCAGCGGGGTACCGCTGCGCGACGCGACTGCCGCTGCTGGCGCACCGCCACCGAGGCCATGGATAGGGCTACGGCATGGGGACTGCGGAAGTTCCGTCACCAGTCAGACCAGTCAGACCAGTCAGACCAGTCAGACCAGTCGGACTGAGCCCCCCGCCAGAAAACCACGCCCTATGCCAGCCCATTCTGCATTCTGACTTCTGCATTCTGCATTTCAGAACTCCCACGCCTGGACCACGGTGCCGTCGGCCTGGCAGAGGCGAATCCAGTCCAGTTCGACGGTGGTGGGCTGCGTGCAGGCATCCAGACGGAGACCGTCGACAATGCCCTTGGGCGTGAAGGCGAGGTCGTAGTCGTGCCATTCGCCGTCGAAGGTGGTGTTGAACATGACCCGGCGCTCGGGGACATACCGCGGGGTCTGGTCGCTGGACCAGTAGAAGATGCCGTTGGCCCCGGTCTTGCCGCGCATGCGGAACTGGACGCGGAGGTCGCCCGTCGCGCCTTGGACCGCCTGGGTCTGGATCTGGGTACGGCCTTCGGTGGAGGTCAGTTGCAGAACACCGTCGGCTTTGGCCAAGCTCGTGGCCTGGATGGGCTGCCACCCGTCGATGGGGCGGCTTTTCGGGTTGTAGGCGGGATTGGGCCGGGGAACCAGCGCGCCGGTGACCTGGAGGTGCTGGGTCATCAAGGCATCGAGTTCCGCCACCAGCTTGGGCTGCTGGGCCGCCAGATTGGTGGTCTCGCCGATGTCGTCGTGCAGATTGTAGAGTTCGAAGGGTTCGGGAGCCCGGTCGGTGGTCTCGAACCAGCGGATCAGCTTCCACTCCCCGCGCCGGACGGCGATTCCGGCGGGTAGCTGAAGCCCGTGAGGGAAGTAGAAGAAGACGGCCTCGCGCCGCAATCCGCCCGCACCGCGCAGGATCGGGACCAGGCTTTCGCCATCGACAATCTGTTCGGGCTTGCGGCGAACGCCGAGCATCTCCAGGATCGTGGGATAAAGGTCCACGCTCACGGCCACGTTCGGGTCGGTCGTTCCGCCCTTCACCACACCGGGCCAATAGACCATCAGGGGCACCCGGATGCCGCCTTCGTACAGCGTCCCCTTCCCCATCCGCAACGGCGCGTTGTTGGTGGGGGCGGCATAGCCCGCCCACTGGTGGTAGTCCACCAGGTCGGCGTGCTTCGGGTGCTTGGGGTTGCGGAACGCCTTCTCCGACTGGGCATCCGTTTCGGTGCGGCTGTGGGTGTTGCCGCCGTTGTCGGAGAAGAAGACGATGACCGTGTCGTCCATGAGCCGCAGCCGCTCCAGCGTATCCAGCACCTGCCCGAGACTGTCGTCCACGCTCTTGAGCATGGAGGCCATGATCGGGTTGTTCTGGAAGCCGCGTGGGTCCTTCTTGGCAGCGAAGTAGCGGGTGTACTCTTCCTTGTGGCCCCAGGGGCCATGGACCCCGTACTGCCACAGATTCAGATAGAAGGGCTGGTCGCGGTTGGCCTCGATGAAACGCACCGCTTCGGCGGTGATCCGATCGGTGATGTACTCGCCCTCGGGACCATCGGTCACGGTGCCGGCTTTGAAGCCATAGGGGGAGTGGTAGCTGGGCGGACCGGGATCGGGCGCGCCGTGGAAGGAGACTTCGAACCCCTGCTTCTCCGGCCAGTACTCCGGGGCTAGGCCGAGGTGCCACTTGCCGATGTGGGCGGTGTGGTAACCGGCATCGCGCAGGGCTTCGGCCAGCGTGTACTGCTCGGGCTTCAGGAACCGGCGGCTGTCAGCATAGATCAGGGGACGATTGGTGGCCGCCTTCTCCGGGTAGCGGGACTGGTCGGGCGGCGGGGCCGGCAAGTGCCCGACCGCCGTGGTGATCCCGGTCCGCGCGGGATACTGGCCGCTCATCAGCGAGGCTCGGGTCGGCGAGCACAGGGGACTGGCCGAATAGGCGTCGGTGAAGCGGACGCTGCGCTTGGCCAAGCGCGCCATGTTCGGCGTCTCGTAGTACTCGCTGCCATAGACGCTGGAATCCATCCAGCCCATGTCGTCCACGAGGAAGAAGACGAGATTGGGCTGGCGCTGCGGAGCCCCGCGCAATACGGCGGGGGCAAGGGCCAGGCCAAGACCGGTCGTGAGGGATTGCAGGAAGGTCCGTCGCGAAAGACTACGCATGCCAGGATCTCCGTCGCCGAGGGAAACACCTCGGGACGGTACTGCCACAACCGCCAGAGCGCCACTGATGCCTACTACAGCGCTTCCGGCACAGGCAGCTAGAGGCCGGCGTTACTCCCCCGCCACTTGGCGGAGACTGAGTTGGTCGATCCAGACGGTGCCGGTGGCGTTGCGCAACTGGACGGTGACGGCCATCACGGCGGTGTCCGGGGGAATCGTCACGGGCACCTCGCAGCGCTCCCAGAGAGACGCGAGACGAGTCACCGTGCGCTGTTCCCCGGTGGCCTTGCCAGCGATGGGCAGGCAGCGGACGGAGACCACGACCCCACCCCCCTCGTCGGCTTTCAGTCTCTGGCCCCGCAACTGGAGCCCCAGATAGTAGCTGCCTGCAACCGGCATGGTGACGGCCTGCATCGCGCCGGTTCCTTTTGTCTGCGGGGCGCTGGCCTCCAGCTTCAGGCACAGGGTGCCATCGGGACCTTCCGGTGCCAACCCCACGGAGGCGGCATCGCCAGCACCAAACCAGTGCCAGGAGCGCGCTCCCCCGCCATCGGGCTCATCGAACCCGCCGTTCTGCAGGGCGCGGGAGGCGTTCTGATCCAGGGAGGGACGCAGATCCACGACGCCAGCCTCGCCCACTCGCCAGTTCTCGGCGCTGGTCCCCACCCAGGCCAGCCACTCGTTGCTGCGCGACTTGCGGATGCCGAGGTTGAGGCGCAGGCGATCGATCTGGCCAGCGACCCCGAGTTGGGCCAGGGGCACGGCATATTCGGCGGTCCATCCGGCCTGGGTACCGAGCGCGGCGAAGACGGTTGCGGTCCCCGCCGCCTGAGCCTGCTCCGCCGTGGCTCCCGCCTCGGTGGAACTCTCGCACTGGCCCGAAGGATAGCCGCGCAGAACCAGAATCGGTCCCTTCTCGCCAGCGGTGGAAACGGCCTGCACGCAGAGCTCGATGCCGTCGTCCTGGCCCCATTTCGGCTGGGTTCCAGCCGTGTTGGGGATGCCTTCGGGCACCGGCACGTCCACCGCCACCAGCAGTCGTTCGGCATCGTGCATCACCGAGGCGAAAGCGCGGCTCTTGGCGGCACCGCCATAGTTCGGCTTCTCGCCGATGACCATGCGGTCGGTGCTGTAGAGGCCGGGCCATTCGCCCGCTTGCGCCACCCCATCCACGTTGATCGTGCCGGCGGCGAGCAGGGCCCGCGTCAGCGGACGCTCGGCGTGGAAGGCCTGGGGACCCGGGGCCTGGGCAGCGGGAAGCTGGGGCGGCAGTTTGACCGGGGCCAGGGCGGCAGCCTGGACAGCCCCGGTCCACATGGGGGTCCCGCGCAGGCCGACCTTGCTGAAATCCGTGGCCCGGAAACCGAGCGGCAGGGCGGGGGAACCATCCTGGAGCCGGTAGTCGTCCGCCGCCGGACTCACGAAGAGCGGATCGGCGGTCTGTGAACTGGCGTCGTAGCCATGGGACAGCCAGGCCGCCCAGGTGGCGTCCTTCTCGGCTCCCGGCAACCCGCTCACGGAAGGGGCAGGCCAGTAGAGGTTGAAGTCGTGGGTCTCGGTCTGTGCATCCGTGAAGCCGCCGAGGTGCAGCCGCAGGTCGCCGTTGCGATGGTAGAAGATGTTGTTGAGAATCCGGTTTCCGCGCATCTTGTCCTGGATGTTGTTGTAGTAGGCGACGGAGTCGCTGCTGTCCACGCTGATGTTGTACTGGCAGAGATTCTCCCAGCCGCCATGCAGACAGATGCCACCGAGTACGTTGCGGACGATCAGGTTGCCGACGATCTCGTTGCGCGACGAGAAATCATCCATGTAGATGCCCCAGGTGTAGGTGGGAGCCACCAGCCGACCGCCGGGGAAGGCTTTCAGACCCACCGTGTCGGCGATCAGGTTGTAGCGGATGACGTTGCCGCGGTCGTACTCGGGGGCCTGGCCGGGTTCCCACTGCCAGGACTCGATGGCCCCGGTGTCGTTAGTCTCCAGATTGGTCCATCGGATCTCGTTCCACTCGATGATGTTGCGTCCGAACCCGTGTTTGAAGGAAATGGCGTAGCGGGGCATGTGGTGGATCAGGTTCTGGGCGATCAGGTTGCCGTTGCTGGTGCCACCGTAGACCGCCGCCACGTGGCGGTCGACCAAACCCAGGTCATGGAAGTGGTTGTGGCTAATCACGTTGTCCGTGCAATGCCCGGTGGTTCCGGGGAACATGGTGACCCCTGCCCCCCCCAGGCGGGCGAAGGTACAGGAGGTGATGATATTGCCCCGGCTGGCGTTGCGGAACTCGATGGCGGTGCCGCCCAGATCGCGGAAGGCGCAGGCCTCGAAACGGCAGTCGCGCACTGTGTCCAACACGACTGCCGAGCCGCCCAGGGAGCAGACGAACTCCAGCCCCACGAAGGAGATGTTGCGCACGGACTGGGAGGTGGCCCCATCGCCCTGGAGGGAGACCAGCGTACCCAGCGCCGGAACCAGCACGGGCTTGTTCGGGGCGCCGCCGCCGAAAAGCTTGGCCAATCCTGTAGCCGGCGATTGGAGGTACACCATGCGCGCCACGGTGTCCACGGCCCATTCGCCGGGCTGGTCGATCCACTCGGGAGCGTTCTCGAAGCGGAACCGGTTGCCGGGAGAGAGCTTGTAGGACACATCCCGGGTTAGTTCCACCCGCCCGGTCGCTACGTCGAGCGCGGCGACGCCGACCACGCTGTTGTTCCAGCCATTCCAGGGGAAGATGTCCACTTCGGCCTGCTGCGGCTGGGCGACGGCGGGAACCTTGCCGAGATCGCAGAGAAAGGCCCGGCGATCCCCTTCGCTGGCCGGTTGGTCCACGAACAGCCAGCCCGTGTAGCGCCAATCCCCGTTCACGGGGTTGGGATAGCGGGACCGGGGTTGGGCCTCCCCGTCGTAGAACAACTGACGGATCGGAGGGGCATCGGTCCCAACCCCCTCCGGCAACGGGGCCTGCCAGATGCCGTCGCGCCACTTGGTCCAGCCGGCCACCAACCGCCCGCCGGAGATGACCACCTTGGCCCCCGGCACCGCGGCGAAGGTCAGTTCCGCGTCGCTCGGGGCCAGCACCAATGGTTCCGGCAGAAGGTACTCGCCCGCCTGGATCTCGATGCGCAGTTCGCCGACCTCGCCTTGGGTACGCAGTTCCCGCGCCCGTTGCAGGGCACCCCCCAGCGTGGCCAGCGGAGCGTCGGGGCTACCCGGCGCGGTGTCGTCGCCCGCGGGGGAGACCGTCAGCGTCGGCGCGGCCACAACGGCGGCGGCTACGAGTAGCCAGGCGGACAGGACAGGGAGGACTCGGCGCATGGAAGGACCTTTCTCGTTCCACCGGAACCGGGATGCGGCAGGGGGGTGGGTTCGTCTCGGGGAACAACGTAAGACCAAGGCCGCCATTGGGCAATGGGCAACCTGCGGGTCATTCCTCCAGGCGCACCCGCAGATCGTCGGCAAAGAGGGTCAGATTCCCGCCATCGGCCGGAACGTTGGGCAGCAGTTCGAGCACCACTTCCAGCATCGGCACGTCCTGCTTGCCGTTGCCGTCGCCGCCCATGACCGAAACCGGCGGCGTCTCGTGCAGGTTCCAGACAACCTCCCGCCAGCCCTGCCAGTCCAGCTTGCTCTGCGGTCCATAGAAGCACTCGCCGCTCTCGTCGCGCAGCCGGGGCTGAAACGTCAGTCCGGAACCATCGCCGAACAACCAGAAGCGCATTTCGGCAACCGGACGCTCGACCGGGAACTTCACGCTGAAGAGCTTGACCAGCCAGGGGCCGGGCTTCCCGGCGGGGAAGGTGACATCAAGCTTCATCGCCTGTTTGCCGGAGTGATGCTGTTCGGTACTGAGCTCCGCCGTGCCCACCACCTTGGCTCCCGCTTTCGTGGCCTCGGGCGAGGGATAGACGCGGCTCCAGGGGTTGCTGGTCTCGAAATCGAAGTCGAGGGAGGTGACGGCGGCGGGATCGCTCGTCGCCAAGGGGTTGGCGACGGCCTCGCCGGAGGGGAACTGCGGGTCGGCCAGGATACCCGGCCGGATCTGGTGGGTTCCCATCGCCAGCAAGGGTTCCTGCACCCGGTAGCTGCCCTTGCGGGCGAAGACCGGCGCGGCGGCAACGACCGAGTCCGCATCCTGTCCCGACGCTTCGCGGTAGGCGGCGAACTCCTCGGGGCCGAAGTTGCGTCCACCCCATTGCAGACGGCCGGGGAAGTACGCGTTGCCTTCCAGCCGGACGTTGGACGACTGGCAGGCCAATTCCACCGTGGCGCAGCCGAACACGGCGCTTTCGCGGAGAGCCACCGTGCTGTCGCCGAGAATCCGTACCCCTTCCTCCGCACCCGAGAACGTGCAGGCGGCCACGTCGACGTGGCCCCCGCGCACCTGGAGTCCCTGCTTGCCGCCGATGGTCAGGACGTTCTTCAGCACCAGGATGCCGTCGGCCAGCGGGTTGCCGGGCTCGCGCATGTGCTTGGTCCGGTCCGAGTAGATCTGGATCTGCGGTCCCGCGTTGTCCCGGGCCACACAGTCCACCAGGGCGTGGTAGCCTCCCATGAAGTCCATACCGGCCAGCCGATTGTGCTCGGCCAGCACACCGTAGAAGGAGGAGCGGGAAATGTTGATGTCCTGGATGCCGAAGTCGTTGTGGTGGAAATGGCCGCCGAGTACGACCACGCCCACGTCCTCGTGGACGCTGAACCCGTCGTCACCGTTCCAGCGGCTGACGATGTTCTGGAACAACAGCCCTTGGCAACTGCCGTGGACATTGAAGCCGTCGTTGGCAAAGTGCTCGCAGGTCAGATCGCGCACCTGGATGTAGCAGCCTCCGGTAAGGGCGACCCCGGCCAGGAGCAGCGTGCCCTCCAGCTCGTAGTCGGCCATGGTCTTGCCCGGCGCGACGCGAAAGTACGCCCCGCTGGCATCCCAGCAACTCTCCTCGACTCCGACCTGGTCCGGCTTCGCCTTGCGGGTGACCATGGCACCGTCCCGCACCAGGAAGGGGCGGGCGGCCGACTGCCGCACCCCGTTCGGGAGGAAGAACAGCCCGTTGCCCCGATCCTGCCAATCGGCCGCAGGCATGGGCCGCAGGCCGGAGAGCACTGCGCCCTGCCCCTCGACCACAATGGGAGCAGCGACCGTGCCGCCCTTGTTGCCAAAGGCAAGGCTCTCGCGGTAGGGCTCGCCCGGAGCCAGACGGAGGACATCGCCCGGAGCGCAGAGCTCCACCGCGCGCTTCAGGCTGCGCACGGCGGTGGTGGCCGCGGCCCCGTCGCGCGCGTCGTCCCCGGTCCGGTTGTCGACATACACGGTGCGCGCCTCCCCAATCAGGGGAAGCAGACAGGCGAAGAGCAAATGGCGAGCAGAGCGGAACTGCATGTTGGGATCCTTGGTTGGGACTGGAGCGGACGGAGGAAACTTGCCTGCGGAAGGACGCTGTGCAAGTGCCGGGGGCCAGGTTCCCGTCCTAGCCGTTTTCTAACCGTATCCGAACGCCGCCTAATCCAGTCCTCACCTGTAGCTGATTCCCGGAACCTAGTGTGTGTGGCGTTGCAGGCGGAGTTGGCCGGTCCTCCCGGTCGGCATGTTCTGCAACGGTTCAGGTGAAGAGGTCCCGCGCAGGCGTTCGCAGGCAGCGAAAGGAGGTACCCAGGCACCAGGAACGCAGGCAACGAGTACCACAAACAGCCCTTTTCCAAACCCTCTATGACAAGGTCAAACCCGGAGTTCATTATGAAGAAGTGGATTGCACTGGCGGCCAGCCTCGCGGTTGGGGCCGCTTACGCCGACGGCAACGACGACATCCTCCGCAAGATCGAGAGCATGCAGCAGCAGATGCTGGCTCAGCAGGAGATGATCAACCAACTGCGCGCCCAACTGGACGAGCAGCAGAAGACCACCACCGAAATCGTCAAGCAGGAAGTCGATACCGCCGTCAGCAAGGGCCTCGCCCAGAGCGGCGGTTCGGTCATCAGCCTGGGCAAGGGCATCGACGGCCTGACCCTGAAGGGCGATCTGCGTCTCCGCTACGAACAGCGCACTCTGGATTACGATGACGGCGGCGACGCCACCCAGAAGACCCGCTTCCGGCACCGCGTCCGTCTCGGCGGCGTCTGGAAGAACGCCGGCGAGAACTGGGAAGTCGGCCTGGGCTTCGAGGCCGGCAGCGGCAGCGGCAACAGCGCCAACCAGAGCTGGAACTCCGACTCCGTCTGGCAGTCCGGCGGCATCTATCTGGACTACGCCTACGCCAAGCACACCTTCGGGGACAGCGGCGTGAGCCTGACCCTCGGCCAGCAGGCCAACCCCTGGAAGTGCTCCTTCGTGACCTTCGACGGCGACCTCCGCCCCACCGGCGCGACCCTGGCGTACAAACAGGACATGTTCTTCGCCACCGTCGGTGCCTACAACCTGCGCGGCGACGCCAAGGTGAGCGGCAGCTCCGACCAGTCCCTGGCCAACATGTACGCCGCCCAGCTCGGCGTTAATTACAAGGCCGAGTGCATGAGCGCTCTGCTCGCCGGCGGCTTCTTCTACTACGACAGCGAGACTGCCGAGTACGAGATCAGCTCGTCGACCGACGGCTACAACTACGAGATCGGCACCATCTACGGCGAAATCGGCGGCAAGGCCGGCGCGGTCGACCTCAAGGCCAGCGGCGAGTTCGCCATGAACTTCGGGGCCGACAACGCCGTGCCCCAGGGCCATGGCAGCACCCCCGGCGACTACAAGGCCGAGGACAACGACATGGCGTGGATGCTCGGCCTCTCCGCCAAGTACGACAAGTTCAAGGCCAGCTACGCCTACGCCTACATCGGCGGCGATGCCGTTCCGTGGTTCGTCTCCGACAGCGACTTCGGCGCGGCCATCCCCGGCAGCGACACCTCCGCCAACGTCAAGGGCCACAAGCTCGGCCTGTCCTACGCGGTGAGCAAGAACTGCTCCGTCGACGCCACCGCCTTCTTCACCCAGTTGATCAAGGTTGACGACGGCGACGACGACAAGGGCGCCCTGTACCAGTTCGACATCGTCTACAAGTTCTAAGTCCCGCTCCTGCGGGTACGAGACTCGGCGCGGCAACGGTCCTCCGTTGCCGCGCTTCCCTTTTTGGGCAGACAGGGCCGGGCCTTGCATCCGCGCCGGGAACCGTTCTGGTATTCCCATTCGGCATTCCCCCTTCCGTCCCGACCCGACAATCCGGAGTTCCCTATGGATCACGGCATGGCCACCAAACCCGACTTTCCCCAGGCGGCAGCACGCTGGGACCGCTTCTGGCGGGGCGAGCATCCCCAACCCCTGGTTGCGGCGGTAGTGCCCAAGGACGGGATGGAGCCGGTGCCCAAACCCAGCACCTACGCGCAGGGGCCGGACCTGGACCCCGCGGCGTTTGCCGAGCAGACGGTCCGCTGGGCCGAGACCCACGACTTCCTGGGGGCCGCCATTCCCTTTGTCTACCTGGAGTTCGCCGCCGACCAGTTCTCCACCTTCCTGGGAGCGGACCTGCGCTTCCCCACCCCGGGCGAGGGTGGCTGGCCTATCCATCCCTACGAGACCTGCCCGCTGGAGGACATCCATATCCAGTTCCAGCCCGAGGGAGTCTGGTGGAACCGTATTGCCAGCTTGGCCGAGACCATTCAGCGGCGGGCCGGCGACGGCGTCATGATCGCCTCCCCCACGCTGGTCGCGAACCTGGATTCGCTGGTGGCCCTGCGGGGTGCCCAGACCGTGCTCATGGACCTGATGGACGCGCCCGAGCAGGTCAAGCGCCTGCTCGGCGAGATCACCGCCGCCCACGGGGAGATCCTGGCAGCCTTCGCGGACCTGCTCCACTACCGGGAACGGGGCAGCATCAACCGCCACGGCATGTACAGCAGCAGCGCGATCAACGTGCCCCAGTGCGACTTCTCCTGCATGATCGGCCCCGCCATGTTCGACGAGTTCGTCCTGCCCTGCCTGCGGGAGGAATTCGCCCGCTTCGGCGGCGGCGAATACCACCTGGATGGTCCCGACGCCATCCGCCACCTCCCCTCCCTGTGCTCGATCCAGGACCTGCACGTCATCCAGTGGGTCGCCGGGGCGGGCGACACCCGGCGGGATTGGTCGGACCTCTACCGCGAGATCGACCGCCTAGGCAAAGGCCAGATCCTCGGGGGCTCCCGCCAGCAGCTCGACCGCTGGGCCGACGGATTCACCGCCGGACGGCTCTTCTGGACCGGCTTCGGCCGCACGCCCCGGGCCGAGGTGGAACAGGCCCTGGCCGACTACGGCTGGTAGCTACTTGCCGAACTCCCGGATACGGGTCGGTCGCCGGGCGAAGAAGTAGATGAGCGCCCCCACCCCGTTCGTCAGGACGATGACCAGAATCCAGATCACCTTGTCGTTCCCCTCCGACGGCTCGTTCGTCGCGCAATCGATCAGCATCCAGACCCAGAAGACGAACACCATCAGTGCGGCAAGGATGAAGAGAGAGGCAAACGATAACGCAATCACGGCTGGCATGGTCACAGACCTCCTCTCGTGGCGGACGGGGTAGACTCCCGCTGATTACTGCCGTCGATGGCTCGATCACCGAACCAGCGCCGGACCCAAGTGGAACAGGCTCTGGCCGACTACGGCTGGTAGCTACTTGCCGAGTTCCCGGATACGGGTCGGTCGCCGAGCGAAGAAGTAGATGAGCGCACCCACCCAGTTCGTCAGGACGATGACCAGAACCCAGATCACCTTGTCGTTCCCCTCCGAAGGCTCCTTGGTCGCGCAATCGACCAGCATCCAGATCCAGAAGACGAATGCCATGAGTACGGCAAGGACGATGAGAGAACCGAACGAGTAGACACTCTGCACTGGCATGGACATGGACCTCCTCCTGTAGCGGACGGGTTGGACTCCCATTGATTACGCTAGCCGGATACCGTCAACCGCACGACCACCTAACCGACCCCGGGCCGGCTACGGCTGGTAACTATTTGCCGAACTGCCGGATACGGGTCGGTCGCCGGGCGAGGAAGTAGATGAGCGCCCCCACCCAGCTCGTCAGGACGATGACCAGAATCCAGATCAGCTTGTCGTTCCCCTCCGACGGCTCGTTCGTCGCGCAGTCGACGATCATCCAGATCCAGAAGGCGAATGCGGCAACCACGAACCCGAAGCCGGCAAGGGCGAAGAGTGGCGTCAAGAGAAACATGCTGGGTACCTCCTTGGATGGTCTGCTCTTCGGACTGGTCGGAACTCCTGATGATTACACTAGCCGAATGCCGACTGGGATCAAGCGGGCCGCCGCGCTGGCCCCCGGAATGGAAACGGCGCGGCACCCGGAGGGATGCCGCGCCGTTGCGGAGGAGGAATCGGGAGATCTACTCGGTCATGATGTCCTTGTAGGTGCCGCCCGAGGGGATCATGGGCAGCACGTGATCCTGGTAGGCCACGTGGATGTCGAGCAGGAAGGGCTCGGTGCTGGCCAACATCTCCTGGAGGGCATCCGCCAGTTCATCCTTGGTCCAGACGTGGCGGCCCTTGACCAGATAGCCCTTGGCGATCTGCACGAAATCGGGATAGGGCTGCTTGCCGTGGCTGCTGCTCAGCACGGTGTTGCCGCGGACGCCGTTGTAGAAACGGTCCTCCCACTGGGCCACCATGCCGAGGTGTTGGTTGTTCATGATGATCATCTTCACCGGCACGTCTTCGCAGTGGACGGTGCCCAGCTCCTGGATGTTCATCTGGAAGCTGCCGTCACCGTCGATCAGGATCACTTCCTGGGAGGGATCGGCGATCTTCGAGCCGATGGCGGAGGGCAGGCCGAAGCCCATGGTGCCCAGGCCGCCGGAGGTCAGCAACTGGCGGGGACGGCGGAAGCGGTAGAACTGCGCCGACCACATTTGGTGCTGGCCCACGCCGGTGACGATGGTCGCCTCGCCGTTGGTCAGCCGGTCGAGCTCGCTGATGACGAACTGCGGATGCAGGTCGTCGCCTGCGGGCACCCGCAGGGGCTGCTGCTCCTTCCAGGTCCGGATCTGTTCGTGCCAGGCCGTGTAGTCCTGGCGGATCGGATTGGGCAGCATGGCCTGCAGGAACGTCTTGGCGTCGCACACCGCCGCGATGTCCGCATGCTTGTTCTTGTTGATCTCGGAGGGGTCGATATCGATGTGGACGATGGTCGCCCCGGTCGCGAAGGTGTTCACGTTGCCGGTCACGCGGTCGTCGTAGCGCACCCCGATGCCGATCAGCAGGTCGGACTCGTTCACGGCGTAGTTGGCGTAGTAGGTGCCGTGCATGCCGGGCCACTTCAGGGACAGGGGATGGCGCTCGGGGAAGGCCCCGATACCCATCAGGGAAGTGACCACCGGCAGGTTGTAGCTCTCCGCGAACTGCAGGAGCTCCTCGGCGGCACCGCTGATGATGACGCCACCGCCCGCGTAGATGCAGGGACGCTCGGACTTCGCGATGGCGGCGCGCAGTTCGTCCACCGTCTCCATCGGCACCTTGCTGGGCACCTCGTAGGCCCGGGGCTTGGGCTGGTCCACGAACTCGGGCACGCAACTGGTCTGCTGCACATCCTTCGGCAGGTCGATCACCACCGGTCCCGGACGGCCCGTCCCCGCGATGTAGAAGGCCTCGGCGATCACCCGCGCGATGTCGTTCACGTCGAGCACCAGGAAGCTGTGCTTGACCACGGGCCGGGTCATGCCGATGATGTCGATTTCCTGGAAGGCGTTCTTGCCGATCATCTTCTGGCCGACCTGGCCGGTGATGGCGACCAGCGGCACGGAGTCCATGAAGGCGTCCGCGATGCTGGTGACCAGATTGGTCGCGCCGGGGCCGCTGGTGGCCATGCAGACGCCGGTCTTGCCGCAGGTGCGGGCATAGCCGGCCGCCGAGAAGGCACCGCCCTGTTCGTGCCGGGGCAGGATCACCCGGATGGGGGAAGCGGTCAACGACTGGTGAATCTCCATCGAAGCGCCGCCCGGGTAGGCGAATACAACCTCGACGCCCTCACGCTCAAGAGCGCGGACCAGAATATCCGCACCCCGCATGGTCTTGGCTCCGTCTTGGCGACGGTCGGCGGGCAAAGTCTTGGTTTGCTCGGGCATCGTCTGGGTCTCCTTGGTTTCCTATATACGAAAAAAGCGCCATCACTGCTCGGGGGCGGCGATGGCGCTTACTCTTGAGGGAGGTCGGTTAGCGGAGCGAGCCAAACCCCCTCGGCGCAGCCTTCGCCGCCCGAGGAAGTACTACGACTACGCTAATCCGATGGATGTTCACAACAACAGTCCTGTTTCCTGGCTTTGGGTTGGACTATACCGCCCCTCCTGCACCGCTGCAAGCGGCGAGCGAAAAGTCGCTGCCGCCTGCCGCGGCAGGCGGGACGGCGTCCGCCGTTCCGCCTAGGCGAGGGAGAGAGTGAAGATGACCTCGGGCTCCACCGCCTGGGACACCTTGGCCACGGCCTCGGCGGGCAGGGGCAGGTTGGTGCGCAGGATGGCGATGGAGTTGGTCTCGCTCGGGTCGCGCAGGGAACGGATCTCGTCGATGTTGATGCCCAGGTCGGCGCAGGCCCCCGTCACCTTGGCGAGCACGCCGGGACGGTCCTTGTAGACCACCACCAGGCTGTTTCCCTTGGCTTCCAGGTAGAGCTTGTCGAAGTCGTTGATGCGGGAGACGACCAGATTGCCCTCGGCGATCGTGCCGCGGACGCTGACCCGGCGGGCCTGGGTGCCGCCCCCGGCCAGATCGATGGTCATGGAGTTGCCGTAGGACTTGGTGTCGTCGGGAGTCCGGATCTCCACCGCGATCCCACGGGATTCGAGATGGGCCTCGGCCTCTTCCGGGTCCTGCTGGGCGTCGAAGTCACGGGACAGGGCCGCGCAGATCGGGGGCAGGAACCACTTCGCGAACTCGCCCAGTTCGCCGTAGAAGCTGCACTTGAGCTGCTCGATGCTGGCCCCGTCGCCCAGGTAGTGGCGGGCCACGGTGGCGATGTAGTAGGCCAGACGCTGGTAGCGTTCGTCGAGCTGGTCGGGCACGCCCTTGTTCACCACGTACTTGGTGACGCCTTGGCCGGCATACTCGACCAACTGTTCGGCGGACCGGCGGGCGGCGTTGTAGTTGGCCTCGTGGGTATTGGCGCCCAAGTGCGGCAGCATCACGTCGGCGATGTCGGCCACGCTCTTCTCGCCCGGCTTGTCGGCCGGATAGACGTCGTTGCAGAACAGCAGTTTCTTCTCGTCACGGATGGCGCGGAGATCGTCCTCGTTGATGATCCCGGCGCGGGCGCAGTTGATGATCATCGCGCCCTTCTTCATGATCGAGAGCAGGGACTGGTTCACCATCCCCTTGGTCTCTTCGGTCTCGGGGACGTGGAGACTGATGATGTCCGACTCGGCGAAGAGCTGGGTCAGGGTGACCAGCTTCACGCCGGCTTCGGCGGCCTTCTCCTGGGAGATGACCGGATCGTAGCCCAGCAGGCGCATCTCGAAGCCCTGCGAACGCTTGGCGACCAACTGGCCGATGTTGCCCAGACCCACGATGCCGAGGGTCTTCCCGGTCAGTTCGCGGCCCATGAGCTTGCTCTTCTCCCAGCCGCCGGCGCGGGTCGTGCGGTCGCCTTCGAGCACGCAGCGGTAGGCGGCCAGGGCCAGGGCGAAGACCTCCTCGGCCACGCCGTTGGAGTTGGCACCGGGGGTGTTCATCACATCCACGCCCTTCCGCCGGGCGTAGCGCGTATCGATGTTGTCATAGCCGGCTCCGGCCCGGACCACGAGGGCGAGCTTCGGCAGGGCGTCGATCACCGCCGCCGTCACCTTCTCGCTGCGCACAATCAGGGCCTCGGTGTCGGGATGCCGAACCACCAACTCCGCCAACGGCGTCTCCGCGTCCTGAATCACGGAGTAGCCCTTGCTCTCCAGCGTGTTCTTGGCTACGAGATCCAACTTGGTCGGAATCAACACGTTCTTCATGACTGCCTCCGGGAGTTGCCTGCCATCCGACGGTCTCCCCCCGAGGCCGGAGAGTGGCCTGCGGAAACCGTGGTGACAAGGGTACTATGCAACGAGCATTCGATACTTCAATATCTATTCGCATTTTCGTCGCCGGTTTGCCCGCCGGAAAGCATGCGTCCCACCGGCCCGGAACGATGGCGCTATTGACATCGCGAAATTCACGCGATATTCTTATTTTTCTGTGATTTTCGCCAAAAGAATCTCGGATGGTCAAGTCGGATACCACGAGGCAAAGGAACGGAGACATGACAAACAAGAGACGGTTCACGCTCATCGAGCTGCTGGTGGTGATCGCCATCATCGCGATCCTGGCCAGCATGTTGCTGCCGGCGCTCGCGCAGGCACGGGAAAAGGCCCGGGCAATCAACTGCACCGGCAACCTGAAGCAGTTTGGCACGGCCATCTTCATGTACATGCAGGATAGCGGTGGCTCGCTCCCCGCCCGTTGCGGTACCGCAGGCATGCCCGCCGCGAGCGGCCGGCGGTGCTGGATGTACCTCGTCTACCCGTACCTGGGGGACGTGAACGTGTTCAAGTGCCCGAGCGCCCAGGAGGCCGAGCCGAATGGCGGCACCTACGACCATGCGTACAACCTGCCGACGGGCGTCTCCAAGTGGAAAGGCAGCTACGGCCACTACTGCTATGCGTGGCGCGACCTGAAAGAGACCACCATCACCAAGCCCTCCAGCACCATGTCCATGACCGATGTCTCGGAGACCGGCTGGCCCTTCGTCAAGAAGGGGAACTGGACCAGTTCGCCCTGCGGACCCGATCCCAAGTCCCGCCACAACAGCCGCTTCAACGTGGTGTTCTTCGACGGACACTGTGACAGCTACCCCAGCACGCAGTACCGCGACCCCGTGCTGCAAGGTCAGTAGAAGCTTCGAAGAAAGTCTCGAAAATCAGCGCCTGCTGGACTCCCAGCAGGCGCTTCGCGTTTCTGGAGGGGTGGAGGGGCGCCGGAGGCACCCGCTCACCGGTCCCCTACTCGGCCAACATGCCCTTGCGCAGTTGCGCGGCCTGGTCCGCCAGACCGAGCTCTTCGAGCAGGCGGAAGGAGAAGGCCAAGGCAGTGCCGGCCCCGCGACTGGTCACCACACGGCTGTCGCAGACCACCTCGTCCTCCGAGTAGGTCACCCCGGACAACTGGTCGGCAAAGGAGGGGTAACTGGTAGCCTTGCGCCCCTCCAGCAGGCCGGCGGCGTACAGCGCGATGGGCGCGGCGCAGATGGCGCAGGCGTAGCCGCCCTGGGTCCAGACGGCGCGGACGAAACCGCGGACCCCTTCGTCGTCGCGCAAGTGGACCGAGCCGGGCATCCCGCCGGGCAGGACGGCCATGGCGAAATCGGCGGGGTCGAGACCGGCCAAGGGGGCGTCGGTCCGCACCGGGATGGCGTGGGAACCGGTCACCCATTCCTCGCTGCCGGTACTGGCCATGGTGACGTCCACGCCGCCGCGCCGGAGCACATCGACAATGGTGATGGCCTCGATTTCCTCGAAGCCGGGAGCGAAACATACAGCCACTTTGGGCGCGGGCATGGCAAGTACCTCCATGGTGAGAGAAGTCAGAACCAAGCGCGGTCGGGCAAGACCGTACGATAGCGACTATAGTCGTGTCCTTTGACAAACCAATCCCCCCGGAGATTCCGTAATGCGTCTGCCTCTCGCGATGCTGTTCGCCACCTTGTCCCTGCTGGCTGCACCTCGCCCCAACCTGATCGTCTGGGATGGCGAGTCCACGAAGGGCGTCGAGGGGGTCGAGCTGGACCGGACGGTGAAGAGGGTCGGCGAAGCCAGCATCCACTGGCGCAACCATCCCGAAGTGCCAGCCTTCCGCCTGGACGACATCCCCCACGACTGGTCCGGCTACCACGTGCTGCGTTTCTGGCTGCACAGTGCCCAGCCGAGCAACACCAAATGCATGTTGCTCGTCCACAGCGAGAACGAGGCCACCGAGGGCGGCGACTACTGGGGGTACGGCATCCCGCTGAACTTCAGCGGGTGGCGCCAGTTCTCCTTTCCCATCGCCACCGACAGCGGAGCGTCGCGCAGTCCGCGCGGCTGGGACCACGTCGACGGCATTAGCTTCACCGCCGCCGGTTGGGGCAACGTTCCGCGGCCCGAGAGCGACCTGCACATCGACGATATCCACCTAGTCTACGACCCGCCCCGACCGGGCCCGCTCATGACCGACGACCAGTTCTTCGCCGAGCTCGATCTCGCCCGGCCCGAACTCGCCGCCGTGCGCCGGGCCGTCGAGGCTGGCGATCTTGCCGCCGCCAAGGCCGCCGTCCTCCAGCACTTCCGCGAACGCCAAAGCCCGAAATGGCGTTTCGACTGGCGCGAGCGTCCCACGGACCTCCCTCCCCTCAAACCCGGCACCGAGGGCTGGGACTACTATGGCATCGGCTTCAAGGTCGACTGGACCGGCTGGAAGGAGTTCGTCTTCCCGCTGGCCGACTGGAAGGTCAGCCGCGAACCCCAGGGATGGCACTACATCACGGATCTCCGCATCAGTTCGACCTACAACAACCACACCCCCAAGCCCGAGACCCATCTCGTGTTCGACGACATGCGCCTGGAGGGCGGCAAGCCGTTCGTTTTGGGCGACTTCGAGGGGGACGACGGCTTCGCCCACTGGCCCGACTTCGCCCCGGAAGCTACGCCCGGTCGCACGGGCGAGGTCGCCGGAGGCTGGATCGCCTCCCGGAAACCGGACGTCCGCGCGGTCGGCATCCCTCGGGATTGGCGCCCGTACCGGGCTCTCCGCTGCCGCATCTACTCGGCCAAGGCCACGGGCGACGAGATCACGCTGCTGGCCGATTCCGACATCCGCAGCGCCGACAAGGCCGATCAGCTCCTCAAGCACATCTATGGCGGCTACTTCCTCGGCGAAGACATCAACTGGGAGAGCAACAACCGCAAGCCCACGGAACCCGACTTCACCCGCGAATGGACCTATGGACTGAACCGCTTCGTCCAGTGGCGAACCCTGGGGGAGGCATACTGGGCCACCGGCGACGAGAAGTACGCGCGGGAATGGATCGCCGAGATGCGCGACTGGGTGGAGGACAATCCCTATCCCCGCTTCACCACCGGCAACGAGTCGCTGACCTGGCGCACCATCGAGGCGGGCATCCGTACCTCCTCCACCTGGCCCGACTCCCTCATGTACTTCCTTGGGTCCCCCTCCCTTCAACCCGACGATCTGGTGGTGTTCCTGAAAAGCTGGATCGAGCACGCGCACCATCTCATGCGGATCACGCTGGAGCATCCGGAGCATGGCGGCAACTGGGTGACCATGGAATGCAACGGACTGGGGCATCTCGGCGTCCTGCTGCCCGAGTGCAAGGACGCCCCGCTCTGGCTCAAGACCGCCAGCGACCGCCTCGGGGTCGAGCTTGACCGCCAGGTCTACCCCGACGGGGCGCAGAAGGAGCTCACCACCCACTACCACCAAGTCTCCCTGGAGAACTTCGTCGCGCTCTACAAGTTCGCCGCCGCCAACGGGACGCCGTTGGCCGACAGCTATCTCGCCAATCTGGAACGCATGTACGGGTACGACCTCAAGGCCATGGACCCCGAGGGCATGCTGCCGCCGCTCAACGATGCCGGCCGGACGCCGGTCCGCCAGCTCCTGCAGGAGGGCGCGGAGCTCTTTGACCGGGAGGACTTCCTCTGGGCGGCCACGCAGGGGCGCAAGGGCACCATGCCCGACTTCACCTCCGTCGCCATGCCCTACGCCGGGCAATACGCCATGCGGTCGGGCTGGGAACCGGACGCCCGGTTCTGCCTCTTCGAGTCTGGCCCCTATGGCACCGGCCATCAGCACGAGGACAAGCTCTCGCTCTACATCCACGCCCTGGGCCGGGAACTGCTCAGCGAAGGCGGCAACTACCGCTACGACCAGAGCACCTACCGCCGCTATGTGCGCAGCACCTGGGCCCACAACACGATCCTCGTGGATGGCGAGAACCAGCACCGCGGCGGTTTGCGCGATCTCTACGAGACCGCCAAGCCCCTGGACAATCTCTGGTTGCACAACGACCTCTTCGCTGCCGCCGACGGCGTCTACCGGAGCGGTTACGGACCGAAACGCGCCATCCAGGTGCAGCACGAGCGGACGGTGGTTTTCCTGCACGACAACTACTGGGTGGTTCTCGACCGCCTGCATGGCGACGGCGAGCACGCCTTCGACATCCTCTGGAATCTGAAGGCCAAAGCCGCCGAGCAGCTACCCGGTTCCCTCGCCGCCCATGGCACCGATCCGGACGTGGCCAACCTGCTCGTCACCCCGGCTGCGGTTTCTGGCCTGAAACTGGAGATCGTCACCGGGCGCGAGAATCCTCCGCTGGGGTTCTCCCCCGCCGCCAGCAGGACCCCGATTCCGGTACTCGACTATCAACTGAAGACCGCGTGCCCCGTCACCCTCGCCTGGGTGCTCACCCCCTATCGCGGCGAGCCCCCGCAGGTTTCCGTGACGACGCGCGAAGTCGCTGGCGGCACCGTCCTGACCGTCACGCGGCCAGGAGGAACCGACGAGATCTTCGTTGCTGCGCGTGGTCAGACCGGCACCGCCGTCCTCGCCGGGCAGAGCCTGACCGGGCACGTCGCCGTGGTCTGCCAGGCTGCCGACGGCACCACCCGGAGCCACGCCGAATAGCCACTCCACCGGGAGCGCCGCCATCCTTGGCGGCATCTTCCTCTGGCGGGGCAGGCGTCCTCACCGGGAACACTGGGTGGACGAAGTGGACAACGTGGACGAAGTGGACGGGACTGGCAGCCAGTAGCACCGGCCTAGCAGGCGGGACGCCTGCGCTACGGCGAGACGGTAGCCTGTTCCTGCCTCAACCACGCATCCAACTCTTCCGGCGTATGGAACGTGTGGACGAAGAGTGTACCCGTGGACTCGCAAGGATCGTCTTTCCGCGGGTAGTCGCGGCAGATCTGGGGCCGGTTTTCGTACTGGAGACACTTCCCATCCTTGCCAATCCGTTCGCAGGGATTGTCGAAGGAGAGGTACCAGATCCCCTCCGGGTCCACCAGGGCCCGCACGCCCTGATGGAGCAGATACCAGCGCATATCCTCGTAGTCGTCCTCCGTTTGCGGGGTGGCGACCTTGAGGGCCATATACCGACAGCACCGCGCATTGCATTGCGCACACGGCAGAGGCTTCCGCAGTTGGCGAGCCATACTCACACTCCACGAAAGGCAGATTGTTCGTCGACGTTGGGTTGGCGGGCTGGCCGGGCGCGATTTGGGCACGGCTCCAGGTCGAGCCGCCTGCCTGCCGCTACCGGTTATCCTACCGGGGCGGAACCAGACGCCAGGGAAACCCCTGTTGCTGAATACAAGGCTTACGAATGTAGCCGTTCCGCCCCCAACTGCCAGAGTCCATCCCCACGAAATCTGCGCGCCGGGAGCTAGTGCCTATTGGCCCGCCGCCAGGCGTCGAATTCCTCGACGGTGGCAAACTCGGCCACGAACAGCCCGCCCTCGAACTCGCAGGGGTCCTTGCCGTGGGGGTAGCTGCGGCAGAGCAAGGGACGATGCTCGTAGTCCCGACAACGTCCGTCCTCGCCCAGCCATTCGCAGGGGCTGTCGAAGGCCACCAGCCAGTCGCCCTCGCGGTCGATCAGCACCCGCACGTTCCGATGGAGGAGGTACCAGCGCACATCGTCGTAGTCCTCCTCCGTCTCGGGGGTGTCCACTTCCACCGCCATGTAGCGGCAGCAGAGGGCGTTGCACTCGGCGCAGGGCAAGGTTCTCTTGGGTCGACGCGCCATCGGGCTACCCCACGAACGGCTGGTTGGACATAGACGGCGGGAAATGGGCGGGATCGCTTCCCCAGGCCCGATTGGGGCGCGGGCCCATGGTCAGGCGCAAGGTGCCGCCCTGGGCAATCTGATCGTGGCCGAACCAGGCACCGGGCAGGGCTTCTCCGTTCAGTTCGGCACCCTGGATGTACTTGTTCTGCCGCGAGGCCCCGGGGGCTTCCACCACCAGTTCGGCCCCGGAGCTCAGACGGAGCGTGGCCCGTTCGAACAATGGACTGCCCAACACGTAGACCGGACGACCGGGAGTGACCGGGTAGAACCCGAGGGCGCTGAACACCGCCCAGGAGGTCAGGCCGCCCCCGTCCTCGTCGCCGCAGATGCCCATCGGGGCGTCCGTATACCACAGGTCGAGCAATGCGCGGACCCGCTTCGCCGTCTTCCACGGACTACCGCAGTAGGCGTAGAAGTAGGGCACATGGAGGCTGGGTTCGTTGCCCATGGCGAACTGGCCCACCCGCCCGGTGGCGTCGGGGAACTGGTTGAAGTAGGCCCAGGGCGAGGTGCCCGGAGCTTCGCGGAAGAGCTGGTCGAGCCGCCTCTCGAAGGTCTCACAACCGCCCATCAACTCCGCCAGTCCAGCGGGATCGTGGATCACGTCCCAGAGGTAGGTCCAGCCGTTGTTCTCGTCGAAGTAGTCGCGCGCACCGGGTCCGCCCGAGAACTTCGGATCGAAGGGCGCGATCCAGGCACCCGATTCGTCGCGCGGCGCGAAGAAGCCACTGGCGGGATTGTAGGACTTGCGGTACCAGTTGGCGCGGTCGAGGAAGAAGGCGGCGTCCGTCTCCTCCCCGGCAGCGCGGGCGAGCTGGGCCAGGCACCAGTCGTCGTAGGCCCGGCCAAGCGCCACCGCCACGCACTGACGCTTCTCAAAGGGATGGACCGCCTCCACCGTCTCCTTGGCCCCCACCGGGAGGGCAGGGAAATAGCCATGGCGGTGATAATGCCGATCCAGTTCCGTGGCCGGACCCGCCCGCCAGGGCAACATGGTTTCCGCCAGCGCGAACTCGCGCAGGCCGGCATAGACCGTGGGCAGGTCGAAGCCGCGCAGGCCCTTCGTCCAGGCGTCTGCGAAGACGGCGGTCACATGGTGCCCGTTCATGATCGGGAAGTTGCCGTCGATCTTGGGGAAATAGGGCATCCGCCCGCTCTCCTCGAAGATCCGCTGGTAGGAGCGGAGCCGGGCTGACTCCCGCTTGCCATCGATCAGCACATGCAGCGGATGCATGGCCCGGAAGGTATCCCAAATCCAGTCGTCGGTGAACTGGGGGATGCCGCCATCCGGCCGCGCCTCGCCAAGGTAGGGGCTGAAATAGTGCCCGTCCTCCGAGTACTCGTACATCCGCTCACAGCAACGGTACAGGGCCGAGTAGAACACCCGCCGCT
>QKCY01000323.1 GCA_003245525.1 Victivallales bacterium
ATACGCGGGACACGGCGAACCAGGCCCGCGAGAACCGGGTCCGCGCCACCTACGCCCAGCTCGGCGAGAAGCTGGCCTGGGCGCAGCCGGAATTGCTGGCCAATGATCTTGCCACTCTCCATGCCTGGGCCGAATCCGCGACCCTGGCCGAGTACCGCTACGCCCTGGTCCGCCTGATCCGGCGCAAGGAACACACCCTCACCCCGCCCGAGGAAGCCTTGCTCGCCGGAGCCGGGGTGATCTTTGGTGCCCCGCATGAGACCTACAACCTGCTGACCAACGCCGATCTGACGTTCCCCAAGATCGAGGACGCCGCCGGAGCCGAGCAGGAGCTCTCCCAGGGCCGGTTCATCCGGTTCATGGAAGACCGCGACCGCGCGGTGCGGCAACGGGCCTTCAACGGGTTGTACGATACCTACAAGAGCGTGCTGAACACCGTCACCAGCACCCTCCGCAACCACGTCAAGACCCACAACTACCTGGCCCGCGTGCGCAAGTACGGCTCCGCCCTGGAGGCGGCCTTGCACGGCGACCAGATCCCCGTCGCCCTCTACGAATCGCTGATCGAGGCCAACCATGCGGCCCTGCCCATCTTCCACCGCTACGTGGAACTGCGCCGGCGGATGCTCAAGCTCGACACCCTCGACATGTTCGACATGTACGTGCCCATCGTCCCCGAGATCGAGGTGAAGGTGCCCTACGACCAGGCGCGCGAATGGGTGCTGGCTGCCTGCGCCCCCCTGGGCGAGGACTACGTCGCCGCCCTCGAACGGGGCTTTGCCGAACGCTGGATCGACCGCAACGAGAACCGGGGCAAGCGTTCCGGGGCCTATTCCAGCGGCTGCTACGACAGTTCCCCCTACATCCTGCTCAACTACCAGGGCACCCTCGACGACGTGTTCACCCTGGCCCACGAGCTGGGGCACTCCCTGCACAGTTGGCTGGCCAACCACACCCAGCCACCCCAGACCGCCGGGTATCCCATCTTCATCGCCGAGATCGCCTCCACCTGCAACGAGGCCCTGCTGCTCGACTGGCTGCTGCGCGAGAAGCGCAACGACCCGGTCTTCTCCGCCTACCTGCTGAACCACTACTGCGACGGCTTCCGGGGCACCGTCTACCGCCAGACCATGTTCGGCGAGTTCGAGAAGCTGGTCCACGAGCAGGACGCGGCGGGCACGCCGCTCACCCCCGACGGCCTCTGCGAGACCTACCGGACGCTCAACGCCGCCTACTACGGCCCCGCCGTCACCCCGGACGAGCGCATCTCCTGGGAGTGGGCGCGCATCCCCCACTTCTACTACAACTTCTACGTCTACAAGTACGCCACCAGCTTCTGCGCCTCCCAGATCTTCGCCGAACGCATCCTGGCGGGCGAAGCGGGCGCGCAGGAACGCTTCCTCGGTCTGCTCCGGGCGGGCGGCAGCGCCGACCCCCTTGATCTGGTCCGGGCGGCGGGGGTGGATCTGGCCGATCCCGAGACTTTCCGGCTGGCCTTCGCCCGCTTTGGTCGCACCGTGGACCGGCTCGGCGAACTGCTGGCGAAGTAGTCGCTGTCACCCTTGCATTTGTAGTTCTTTTTCGCTAGATTCCAATTTCGCTGTGGACGTGTTCGTTGCGGCACTCTCTTGCCGGAACCGTCCAGGCGGAGGAGTCTGACGGAACACGGAGTCCATGGGTCCGAAACAGCACCCCGAACTTGGGATGACCACGGTGATCGCCGAAGGGCCCGACGGCGAATTGCTGCCGGGGGTTCCGCTCACTCCCGAGTTCCGGGATCTGGCCTTGCCGGGACTGGAGTTCGTGTCGGTGCTGGGCAAGGGCGGCATGGGCGTGGTGTTCCTGGCGCGCCAGGAACGGCTGGACCGGCTGGTGGCGGTCAAGATGCTCTCGCCCGAACTGGCCAACAACCAGGCCTTCATCGCCCGCCTGGAGCGCGAGGCGCTGACCCTGGCCACGCTCAGCCACGCCAACGTGGTGGGCTGCCACGACATGATCAGCACCGAGCAAGGCCGGTTCCTGGTCATGGAGTATGTGCCGGGGCAACTGAGCGTGGCGGCGCTCCTGCTGCGCTTCCACAAGCTCCCCGAAGGAATTGCGCTGCGGATCGCCGCCGAGGTGGCCCGCGGGCTGTCCTGCGCCCAGGAGAAGGGTATCACCCACCGCGACATCAAGCCCGACAACCTCCAGTTCTACTGGGACAAACGGGTGCCGCCGCTCAACCCCGAAGAGCTCTACCGGCTGCCCAATGCCCGGGTGATGATCTGCGACTTCGGCATCGCGCTCAGCGAGGACGCCGAGGACAATCAGACCGGCAAGGCCGTCGGCAGCCCGCTCTACATGGCCCCCGAACAGTACATCTCCGGTCGTCCCGTGGACTTCCGGGCGGACATCTACGGGCTGGGAACCACCCTCTACCACATGCTGACCGGGCACTTGCCCTTTGCCGGCGAAACCCGGGCGGAGACGCTCAAGCTCAAAGCCCGCGCCGATATCCCCGATCCCCGGGAGCGGGACAAGTCGATCTCCGAGGAGGCGGCGCGGATCGTCCAGCACATGGGCAAATGGCAACCCGAGGACCGCTACGACAACTACCCCGAACTGATCGCCGACCTCGAAGCGGCGTCCCGGGCCGCCGATCCCACGCTGGCGCGGTCGCGGAGTCGGCTGCCCCACATTCCGTTCCTCTGGGGCCTGGTCATCGGCGGGGCCTGCTTCTTCGCCGTGGGAACGGTTCTCGGCGGTCGATGGCTGGCGCAGCTTTTCGTCTCGCCGCCGGTCTCCCGGGCCGCCTCGCTCGGGTACTGGGAAGGCGAGCGCGCCTCCTGGCGGTCCGCTCCGGCCGACGCGGAGATGCCCTCTCCGGCCATCATGTCCCAGGGCGGCACCGGCGCGCTGAAGCTGCGCCAGAAACTGAAGCCCGGGATGCGGATCCAGCTCAAGGTCCGCATTCCCATCTCCGGGGCGGTCCAGATCAGCCTGGTGGACGGCCAGGATGCGGAACGCTGGCGGTTCTGCTGGTGCCGGATGAGCCAGAAGGGGGGCTACAACTCGGGGGCCGATGGCCAGGACATTCCCTTGCCGCCCATCGCCTCGCCCAAGCCGATGGACTGGCTCGACCTTGATTTCCGCCTCTCCAGCACGCGCGTGGTGCTGCTGGTGGGCGGCGAAATGACCGCCGTGGCCCCGCTCAAGGAATCCCTGGACGAGTGCCAGTTGCGTTTGCTGGTCAAGACGGGTATGATTGCCCAGTTCCGGGATGTTTTCGTCACCGACTCCCCGCCGGAGTAGACCGGATTCGCACGGGGAGCACTCGCTTTGGAGGAAGCCCCATGCGCTACGAACTGATGCGTCCCCACCAGATCCGCCGGGCCATCGACGACAACTGGCCCGTGGTGCTGCCCCTGGGGGTCCTTGAGTACCACGCCGAGCACCTGCCGGTGGGCATGGACACCCTGGCGGTCGAACGCTGCCTGGCCCGCCTGGAGGAGGAGATGGACCTGGTCATCCTCCCCACCTTCTACTACGGATCCTCCAGCTTCGCCGTGGCCCCGCCCGAGCGGAACGGCTCCATCCACGTGGATTCCGCCGTGCTGTGCCCCTTTGCCGAACAGCTTTTCGCGGGCTTGCTGCGGGTGGGTTTCCGCAACATCCACTTCTTCATCCATCACCAGTCCGAGAACTTTGCCGCCGGGATGCCCACCGACCTGGCCTTCAAGTTCGCCGCCCGCCGGGCCATCTTCACCTTCCTCGAAGCCAGTCGCGGCGAGGGCTGGTGGGGCGATCCCGCCATGGCCAACTACTACGAGGCCCACGCCGAAGGCAGCGATCCCTTTAACTGGATCCAGGGACATCCCCTGATGGACGCGGAAATCCTGGCGGCCTATCCCTTCGACCACGCCGGCCAGGGCGAGACCTCCCTGATGATGGCCCTCTGCCCCGATACCGTGGCCATGGACCGCTTCTCCAACGAGCAGTGGTACGCCGCGAGCGCCGCCAAGGCCAGCGCCGAACTCGGCGAGGAGGGCGTCCAAATGATCCTCGCCCATCTCCGCCGCGTGCTCTCCTGACCCGACGGAACCCGCTCCTTCGAGGCTCGCGCTGGCTGGGCAAGGGAGATAGAGTACGCCCTCCCGAAACCCATTGACTGCTTTGCCGGAGACATTGCCATGCGCCTGTGTTTCGCCCTTGCCCTGCTGTTGGTTGCCCGGATGTCGGTCGCGGCGGAGGCCAGCGCGGAAGCGGCGGCCCAGGCCAAGGCCGCCTGGTCGGAGGAGACTCGCCGGGCGCTGGCCTGCGAGGACGCCTCCCTGTGGACCGGGGCCGAAGCGGTGGCCGAACCCCGGAAGGCGGGCGAATCCGCCCTGCGCTGGGCGAAGCATGTGGCGAATCCCTCGGTCCAGTGCCTGAAGGCCCCGACCGACCTCTCCGCCTTCAACACCCTGTCCTTCTGGCTGCATTCGACCGTGGCCAACGGCGCGACCTTCATGGTCGTGCTCGAGTCGCCCCATGAGAAGGGGGTCTTCTCCTACTACTCCACCAAGGTGGTGGTCGACTGGACCGGCTGGAAGCAGGTCTCCCTCCGTTTCCGCTCCTTCGGCAAGGCGCGGGAACCCGCGGGGTGGGACAAGATCAGCGTCTTCCGCTTCACCGCCAGCGGCTGGAACCAGCAGCCGGAGAACGAATCGGTCTGGACCATCGACGGTCTGGATTTCCTCTACGATGCCAAGCCCTACCGTCCTGCGGTCCGGGTGAACAAGTACCTGCAAGAACCGCCCCGCACGGAGTTCGCCGCCAAGCTGCGGCCCGGCCATCCCCGGCTGATCCTGCTGGACGACGAGTTGCCCCGGCTGCGCGCCTTCGTGCGCGACGACCCGCGCGGTCAGGCCTGGTATGCCGCCATCCAGCGCAATGCCCAGCGGCTCTACGACCGCCCTGCTCGCAAGTACGAGTTGCCCGACGGCCGCCGCCTGCTCTCCATCTCGCGGGACGTGCTCGACCGGATCTACTACTGGGGCCTGCTCTACCGGCTGGAGGGCGACCGCAAGTGGCTGGACCGCGCCTACCAGGAACTGACCGCCGCCGCCGCTTTCCCGGACTGGAATCCCAGCCACTACCTCGACACCGCCGAGATGATGCACGCCTTCGCCATCGGCTACGACTGGTTCTACCAGGGCTTCTCCGAGGAGCAGCGCAAGCTGGTGCGCGAGGCCCTCTGGCAGCACGGGCTGCGCCTCTCCTACTCCTCCTACATGGGCCTTGAGGCCGAGGGTATGCAGGGCTGGAAGGGCGTGGAGAACAACTGGAACTTCGTCTGCAACGGCGGCAGTTCCCTCGCCGCCATGGCCTTGCTGGACGAGATGCCCGAACCATGCACCGAGGTGCTCTGGTCCGCCTTCCAGTACATCCAGATTCCCCTGCGCCACTTCGAACCCGACGGCGCGTGGTGGGAGGGCATGGGCTACTGGGGCTACTCCATGCGCTATCTCCTCTCCTATCTCCGGGGCCTGGAGACCGCCTTCGGCACGGACTTTGGCTTCATCGACGCTTGCCGCGGCAAGGGCTTCTCCATGGCTGGCGACTTTCCGGTCTATCTGACCAGCCCCGCCAACGGCTACTTCAACTTCGCCGACTCCGGCTCGGGCGGACGGAACTACGAGCACTGGGGACTCTTCTACCTCGCAGCCCGGTTCCACAACCCGCTCTACCTCGGCTTCCAGGAGGCGCGGGCACCCGGCCACGTGGAAGACCTGCTCTATTACGAACCCTTCGAGAGCAAACTGGCCATGCAGGACGTGGCGCTGGACAAGTACTTCCGGGAGACGGAAGTGACCACCATGCGCAGTTCCTGGACCGATCCCAACGCCCTCTTCGTGGGGGTGAAGTGCGGGCGCAACGGCATCGCCCACGCCCATCAGGACCTGGGCAGTTTCGCCTTCTACGGTCTCGGCGAGAAGTGGGTCATGGACCTCGGTACGGAGGGCCAGACCTACCAATCCCACAAGCACCATCTGCCCGGCTCCGCCTTCTACCGCATCCGGGAGGAGGGGCACAACACCCTCGTGCTCGATCCCGGCCCCGGCTATTCGCAGAGCCCCTCGGGCGACGCCAAGATCACCCGCTTCGAGACCAGCCCGGAGGATGTCTTCGCCATCGGCGATCTGACCGATGCCTACCGGGGCAAGGTCGTCTCGGCCCAGCGCGGCTACCGGCTCTTCGCCCAGCGCCGGGCCTTCCTGGTGCAGGACGAGATCAAGCCGAAGCAGGAAACGGAACTCTGGTGGTTCGCCCACAGCGACACAAACACCGTCATGACCCTGAACGAGAACGGGCGCGAGGCGGTGCTGGAGCGTAACGGCAAGCTCTGTCATGTCTACCTGCTCGCCCCGGCCAATGCCACTCTGGAGGTGATGGACGCCCGGCCTCTGCCCACTTCGCCCGATCCCGATATCCAGCAGCAGAACAAGGGCATCAAGAAGCTCGCCGTCCACCTGCCGAAGACGGGCGAAGTCACCATCGCCGTCCTCTATGTCCCCCATTTCGCCTCCGAGTCCGAGCCGCCAGCGGACCGGACCGTCGTGCCCCTGGCCGACTGGAAACCAGCCGCCGCCGGGCCGCGCCTTGGCGAACTCCGGGTCGGCGGGGTGCCGCTCGCCGACTTCTCCCGCGATGTCTTCTCCTACTCGGTGGAACTGCCGACCGAGACGACGACTGTGCCCCAGATCGGTGCTGCCGCCGCCGTCACCCCCGCTGACAAGATTCCCGGCACCACCGAGGTGCAGGTGAAGGCGGACGACGGCACGACGACCAGCTACCGCGTCCGCTTCGTCCACCCGGCTCCGGCTGGCGGCGAGGTGTCCCAGACCGCGTCCAAGCCCGTCAAGGTGGGCGGTATCACGGTCACCGCTTCCCACGACGACGGCAACGGCCCGGCCAATGTGCTCGACGGCAATCTGGAGACCCGGTGGTCGGCCAGCGGCGGGAACGAGTGGATCGCCTTCGACTTCGGCCAGCCGCGCCCGGTCGAGACGGTCCGCGTCGCCTGGTTCAGCGGCAACCTGCGCCAGACCTCCTTCGAGATCGAGACCTCGGCCGACGGCAAGACCTGGCAGCAGGTCTTCAAGGGTAACTCCTCGGGCAAGGCCGCCGACCTGGAGGCCTACCCGCTGGACACGCCCCAGACCACCCGCTACCTGCGGGTGGTCGGGCACGGCAATACCAGCAACCTCTGGAACAGCATCGCCGAACTGGATTTCCTGCCCAAACCGGGCAACTAGCCCTGGAAGGCCAATGCCATGCGCGCCCGCTTCTGCCAAGCTCTGCTGATGGTGGCATTCACGGGTAGCGTTGTCCGGGCGGCGGCAACCGTCCTGCATGTCTCGCCGCAGGGCAACGATGCCTGGAGCGGCGCCCTGGCCGCGCCGAACGCGGACGGGACCGATGGCCCCGTTGCCACGTTCGGACGAGCTCGCGACGAACTGCGTGCCCACCGGCCCGCTGGTCCGGCCGCCGTGCTGGTGCATCGCGGGATCTACCGGCTGACCGACACGCTGGCCTTCACCGCTGCCGATTCGGGGACCGAGGCGGCACCCATCGTCTGGCGGGCGGCTCAGGGCGAAGAAGTGCGCGTGACCGGCGGCGTGCGCCTGACCGGCTGGCAACCGGTGACCGATCCCGCGGTCGTGGCCCGTCTGGCCAAGGGTGTGGCCGAGCATCTGCGCGTGGTCGATCTGGCGGCCTTGGGCGTCAAGGATTTTGGCGGCGTGGCACCGGGAGCGCAGCGGGCCGAGGTGTTCTTCGACCACCAGTATCTGACCCTGGCCCGCTACCCCAACGAGGGCTGGGCGCGGATCGCCGCCATTCCCAAGGGGGCCGCGACCGCGCGCCCCATCTCCGACCCCAAGCGGCCCGATATCAACCGCTACGAAGGTCCCTTCCTCTACGACGGCGACCGTCCTTCCCAATGGCAGAACGCCCAGCATGTCTGGGTGCATGGCTACTGGTTCCACGATTGGGCCGACCAGTACCAGGAGGTCGCCAAGTTCGATCTGGCGCGCCACGAACTCTGGCCCAAGCCCCCCTACCACGGCTACGGCTACAAGGCAAACCAGCGCTACTACTACCTCAACCTGCTGGAGGAGTTGGACCAGCCCGGCGAGTGGTACCTGGACCGCGACACCGGCAAGCTCTACCTCTGGCCGCCCGCATCCTTGGAATCGGCCGAGGTGACCTTCCCCGAACTGGCAAAGCCCATGGTCGCCCTCACCGACGTGGCCCATGTGCAGTTCCAGGGAATGGTTTTCGAGTGTGCCCGAGCCGGTGCCATCGTGGTGAATGGCGGCAGCCAAGTGGAGATCGCGGGTTGCACCGTGCGCAACGTGGGCGGCACGGGCATCGCGATCCAGGGCGGCGACCATCACACGGTGCGGAGCTGCGACATCTACGAGGTGGCGGGTACCGGTATCTCTCTCCAGGGCGGCGACCGCAAGACCCTGGCGCGGGGCGACCACGCGGTCGAGAACTGTCACATCCACCACTTCGCGCGGGTGCGCAAGACCTACCAGCCCGCCATCCAGATTGGCGGGGTCGGCAACCGCATCTCCCATTGCCTGATCCACGACGCCCCCCACATGGGCATCGGCTACGCGGGCAACGACCACCTCATCGAATACACCGAGATCACTCGCGTGGCCCAGGAGACCGGCGACGTGGGTGCCATCTACGCGGCCATGGACTGGACCTACACAGGCCATGTCTTCCGCTACAACTACTTCCACCATATCCACGGACCCGGAAACCTGGGATGCTTCACCATCTATCCCGACCTGCCCTGCGGTGGCATCCACCTCCTGGGCAATGTGTTCCAGGATGTGGACCAGGTCTTCCACACCAACAGCGGCCGGGGCATGCTGGTGGAGAACAACCTCTTCCTCGACTGCCGGGGCCTCAGCTTCAGCGTCTGGGGCGACCAGAAGAAGTTCGAGTTGGGCGGCAACTGGCGGATGGTCGAACGGCTACAGGAAGTGAACTACGACCAACCGCCCTACAGCACCCGCTACCCCATGCTGGCCCGCTTGGCCGAGGATTTCGCCAAGGGCGAGGAGCACGTCGGCGACCGCGCCATCCCCCGCGACAACATGCTGCGCCACAACGTCAGCCTCGGGCACGACTTCTTCCTGCGGGTGGGGCCCCAGGCCAGCTTCGCGGATGTGCAGGTGGAGTGGAACCTGATCGCCAACCCTGTCGTCTTCATCGGTTCGCCCACCGGCGACGGCAAGGCCAAGACCTACCGCAACGACAATCCCGAAATCCGCCAGATTCTGGGCGAGAACGGCAATATCATCGTGGCCGAGCCGCCGAAGATCGAGGACTTCCGGCTGGTGGACACGGCCCTGGCGACGCAGATCGGCTTCGAGACCATTCCGATGGATCAGATCGGACTCCAGCGCGACTCCTACCGCGCGGAGTTGCCGGTGGTGGTGTTTCCTCCCGTCATCCGGCCCGAATCCCGGCGTTTCCTGGGCACGCAGGCGGTGGAAATCCTGCCCGTTGCCTCGCCGCGCGGCCAGGCCTACACCCTTCGCTACACCCTCGACGGCAGCGTGCCCACCGCCCAGTCGCCGGTCTATACCCAACCATTGACTCTGCCCGACACGGTGACCGTCACCGCCGCTATGCTGGTGGGAACCGCGCTCTCCGCCCCGGTCTCGGCGACCTACACCGCCATCCACCTGGCACCCGACGGCATCTACCTCAGCGATCTGGAGGAGCAGGACCTGCTGGCCTATATGCCCTGCTGGAAGAAGGACCACAACCATACGGGCGGTCCCATCCGGCTGGCGGGGCAGACCTATCAGCGGGGCATTCTACTCCATCCCTGCGAGAACCCGGACGGTAACCGGGGCTCCGTGACCTACCTGCTGACCGGCGAGTTGGCCAAGGCCACCGTCTTCACCGCCACCATCGGCATCGACGACGCCATGCAGACCTACAAGAAGGGCTCGGCGACCTTTGCCGTGGACCTCTTCCGCAACGGCGCGTGGGAACGGGTCTTCACCAGCGGCGTGCTCAAGCTGGGCGACCCGTCGGAACCGGTCCGCGTGGAGCTGAACGGGGCCGAGAAGCTGCGGCTGGTCACCACCGACGGCGGGGACGGCATCGCCTGCGATCACGCCACCTGGGCTGATCCCCTGCTGCGCTAGCACATTTTCACCGAGGAACACAGGATGACGGAACGGACAACGCGGTTTGGTGCGTGGAGCGTGCGCTCCACCATGGCTTTGGCGGGTCTGGTGGCGGGCAGCAGCGGGTTCGGCCAGGATTGGCAGGGGCCGTTCACGCTGGTTCCGGTGAGCGCGCCGAAGATGGTGCTGGAAGCGGTCGGTTCGGGCACCGCCGAGGGGACAAAGGTCTCCATCAACCATCCGGCGGACACGCCGAACCAGCAGTGGGTTTTCACCCCCTTGGGCGATGGGCTCTACACCATCGCGCCCGCCTGCAGCAGAACCCTCGTCCTGGCCGCCGCCG
>QKCY01000036.1 GCA_003245525.1 Victivallales bacterium
CCAGCCGCGCCCTGCGCTACCTGCAAGTCGCCGCACCCGAAACCGAACCGGATGGGGGAGAGCCCACTCTTGGTCACCTTGCGCAACTACCTTGACGCCCTTGGCCCCTGCTGCGTCGACTGGGAGGGCGATCCCGGCATGGCCGTCGCGGGTGCTACCGCCGATTCCCGCGAAGTGAAGCCGGGCTGGCTCTTCTGTGCCATTCCTGGCGCCCGCGAGGACGGTGCAAAGTACGTGCCTGCTGCCCTCGCCCAGGGGGCGGCCTGTATTGTCACCAGCCGTCCCCTCGACCTGCCCGCGGGCACGCCCAGCATTCTGGTAACCGACGCCTATACGGCAGCCGGACGCATCGCCGAAGTGGCGGCCGGCAGTCCGGCCAGCCGCCTCCGCGTCGTCGCCGTCACCGGCACCAACGGCAAGACCACCTGCGCCTATCTCCTGCGCCATATGTTGCGCGAAGCGGGCCGCGCACCCGCCATGCTCGGGACCGTCGAATACGACCTCCACGGGGAGATTCTCCCGGCCGACCGGACGACACCGACTCCCTTCGGGCTCCAGGACCTGCTGGCCCGGGCCGTCGCCAACGGTGCCGAGGACCTCGTCATCGAGGTCTCCAGCCATGCCCTGGCCCAGCGCCGCCTGGGCCAGATGCCCATGGCGGGGGCTCTGTTCACCAATCTTACTGGCGACCACCTGGACTACCACCAGACCTTCGATTCCTACTATGCCGCCAAGCACCGCCTGTTCACCGAGTATCTGGTGCCGGGCGCTCCGGCTGTCATCAACACTGCCGACGCCTACGGGGCCAGACTCTACCGGGACTTGACCGACGAGGGGAGAGTCTGGCCCATCGCCCTCGCCGAGGATGTCCGCGCCGACATCCGTCTCGCCGAGATCGAGCTCCGCCTGGACGGCATCGCCTTCTCCCTCATGCTCCCCGATGCCACCCTGCGCCTGACCTCGCCGCTCATCGGCCGCCACAACGTGACCAACCTGGCCCAGGCCGCCACCCTCGCCTGGGCCCTCGGCGTGCCCCGTGAGGTCATCGAGCAGTCGAGTGGCGTATGCGGCGGCGCGCCGGGCCGCCTCCAGGCCATCGCCTCTCCGGCGGGTTTCACCGCCTACGTGGACTACGCCCATACCGACGACGCCCTCGCCAACGTCCTCCGGGCGCTGCGCGGACTTAAGCCGCGTCGTCTGCTCGTGGTCTTCGGTTGCGGTGGCGACCGCGACCGCACCAAGCGGCCCCGGATGGGCAAGGTGGCCGCCGAACTGGCCGACCTGATCTTCGTCACCAGCGACAACCCGCGCACCGAGAATCCGGAAACGATTCTCGACGAGATCGAGGCGGGCATGCCCCCCACCTGCTCCCGGACCCGCCTGGCCGACCGGCGTGCCGCCATCACCGCCGCCATCGCCACTGCCGAGCCCGGCGACGTGATTCTCGTGGCCGGCAAGGGCCACGAGGACTACCAGGAAATCGCCGGGCACAAGTACCCCTTCGACGACGTCGCCGAGGTCCGCGCCGCCATCGCCGCCAATCAGTAGGCAGCGGACGACATCACCTGGGAACGCCGAGCACCAGCGCGGCGTATTCTCCCCCCGCCACACTTTCTCGCCGAACTGGTGGTCGGCGTGCCCAGGAAGCGCGCGCAACCAGCCTCGATCATGCTGCGCCGCACGTGAGATGCCCCCCCGCCAGGCGGCTACAGCCGGAAGGGACGCCTTGTTACCGCTTCATCGTCTACGGTGCAACGGGGTCTTCGGCCACGAACTTGATGCCGTTGCCCCGGCGGCCGGCAGGGATATTGGCCACTTTGAACCACGCCACGTGCCCATCCCAGAAGGCGATGTTGGAGCCCGCGTTGTGGGCATCGCCAACCCAGTGCCGGTGGTCGCCGGTTCCGGTATTGCTCATATTCGTGCAGCAGTCCTTGTCGTTGGACGAGTCGGTGTAGTTGTGGGTGATCCAGGAGATGTCGCCGTTGCCGGTACCGCGGGCACCGCTGTCGGCAAACATGATGGTGGCCGAGGGATGGACAAAGCGGGAGTCCGCCCGGTTCTCGCCGCCCCGGCCCCAGCCGTAGGAGCGCCACTGGTTGACGGTGGGGCAGTACCACACCTGCCGGTTGTTGAGGTAGGTCTGCAGGGGCTCGAAGCGCGGACTGCCGCTCACCACATCGGCCTCGTAGCGATGGAAACAGCCGCCGCAGTTGCCTCCGCCGACATAGGCCCAGTTCGTGCCCGATGCCGTGGCCCCATGGCTGTAGCCGTTGTTGTCCCCATTGTACATGATCTCGCCGAGCGAGATCTGCTTCAGGTTGTTCGCACAACCCGCCTGGCGGGCCTTGGCCCGTGCCTGGGACAGGGCCGGCAACAGCATCGAGGCCAGAATCGCGATGATGGCGATGACCACCAGCAGCTCAATCAGCGTGAACCCCTGCTTCCTCGTGCGCATTCCCGCTACCTCCTTACATGTTTCTCTGTTCTGACCTCTGGAATACACCGTCTGTTATCCAGACCGACGCAGGCACATCGAATCCTCCTGCCGTCGGACAGAGCACTATCCTATCTATGCCACCCGACGGGCAATTGTGCAAATCTTGTGAAAAGCTGCGGAGAGTGGAGAACATACCAGGTCAGCGGTAGGTGCCGACTTCGAGCCCCTTCTCCACAAAGAACCGGTAGCTGGCATAGTTGACTGTGTTGGGGATCGAGTGGTCGCTATGCAGCATGTAGCCGGAGCCCTGCATCATGAAGGGCACCCGGTCCATGATCTCCTGACCGATGAAGGACAGGCGGTCGCCGTACTGCTGCTTCAGGCGGCGGCAGTCCATGCCGGCCTTCACCTCCATCACCTGGAGGCAATCCATACCCGCCTCCAGCAGGCCGGGAACCAGGGGCTCGACGAACCCGCAGGAGTGGACGATCACCGGCAGGCCAAGGGAGTGGGCGAACTCGAAGGTCCGGCGATGGGCGGGTAGCATGATCTCCTGATACATGACAGGCGACATGAACGGGTGCTGCTTGAACCCCATGTCCTCGTAGAACCAGATGCCATCCGGTAGCCCCTCCTCGGCGAAGAGCGTCTCCATGTGCTCCACCAGCAGGCGACTGTAGGTGTTGGCCATATCCCGAACCCAGTCCGGGTCCAACGCCATACCCACCAGCATGTTCTCGTGTCCGGCCAAACTCTTCATCAGTTCGAAGGCATGAGCGGCGGTCCAGCAGAAGAACCGTTCCTTCTCCGCCGCGCTCCGTCGCGCGTTCCGATACGCTTCGAAGTTCAGCCGCCGCCGGTCGTAAACCAGCTTCGGTTTGGCGAAATCCTCCCATCCCGTGCGGTCCTTGACCGTGAAATCCACATGTTCGGGCGTGCTTTCGTGGAGCCGATGGCGGCGCATCAGCGCCCCGTTGCCATCCCGCACCAGCGACGTCTCCTCGTCCTGCTCGATCACCTCCGCCTGGAAATCCAGATCGGCAATCAGGTTGAGGCAGCCGCAACGAGCAATATCGAAGCCAAAGAGATCGTCGAAGTTGGCGTCGGCCGGGATGTCCCCGGCCGCAATCCAAGCCTTTCGCGTATCGCCCCAGAAACTCTCGCACAGGCCGATCCGGTCCACCGGTTGGCGCTTGAGGATGTTCCCTACCCGTTCGCGGCTGGTCAATTCCTGCATGGGACAGCTCCTTGGTGGGGGACTGGAGGAATGGAGTGGTGGAATGATGGAATGGTGGAAAAGCGGTGCCCTCCTTCTGGGAACGCCGATCTCCAGTTCGGCGGGAAATGCCGAGTGCAACAATACCGCCGAGCTGGTGCTCGGCGTTCCCAGGAGCCTGCAACCTGTTCTTGGCATTCCATCATTCCATCATTCCATCATTCCATCATTCCATCATTCCATCATTCCATCATTCCATCATTCCATCATTCCATCATTCCATC
>QKCY01000205.1 GCA_003245525.1 Victivallales bacterium
GAGAGAACTTCGTCGGACACCCTCTCCTATAGGTCCCATAGGTCCCATAGGTCCCATAGGTCCCACAGAACTGCATTGCCCCACTCTTCCACGCTTCTCTCGCGAGACCTGGCACACGCCACTGGGGGCCGGGCATGCCCAGAGTAGCACGGCAATGCCCGACAATAAGGCGGCACGGGCACTGCTGCCCGCGCCGCGACCACATCGCGCACCGGGAATCCCGAGGGATATCCGGCAACCCGAGGGACAACCGGCTACTTCTGCCCGGCCATGGCCTCGGCGAAGTTGAGCATGTGGTCCTTCACTCGACGGTAGCCGTTCAGCATGTTGGTGAAGGTCACCGAGGCGAGCGGCGTCACCCGTTCCTCGGCCAGCCGCTTCAGATGGGTTTCCCGCGCCGTACGGATGCGGTGGGTGATGGCATCGCCCTGGCTCTTGGCCTTGCTCACAATGTCCTCGTTGCGTTCGCGGCAGGCACTCATCACCATGGCCATGTAGGTGGCAATCTCGCGGTGCAGGACCAGGATGGTGGCATCCTCGGCAGGGGTGAGGGCGATCCCCTCGTTGTGCATCCGCAGGTGCAGCTTGAGCACGGCACTGATATAGTCGCTCACCGACTCCAGCTCGTCGGCCATGCGGATCTGGCGGGTACCGTCCTCGACCACGTCGTGGGGCGCTTCGTCCGCCAGCATCTCGGTGAGGAAGTCCACGATCTCTTTCTGGATGATGTCGAGTACTTCCTCGCGGTGGAAGAGTTTGCGGATGCGGGCTTCGTGGTCGGCATTGGGATCGACCAGGATCGCCTCCAGCTTCTCCATCATCTTCTCGCAACTCGCACCCATGCGCAGGAGCTCCACGCGGGATTGCTCGATCCCCACGGTCGGAGTTTCGAGGATGCGGGCGTCGAGCCGGGTGATATGGGGCGCTTCCTTGTGCTTGCGGTCGGGGACCACCCTCTTCAGCAGGCGCGCCAGTATCTGGGTGAAGGGCAGGAAGATGATGACGTTGACGATGTTGAAGCAACTGTGTACCAGGGCGATGCCCTGGGTGACATGGGGGAACTCGTGGGTCACCTGGAGCAGTTCGGTGCCGCGCTGGATGTACTCCGCCCCGTCCTTGGTGATGATGTCGAGCCCGTTGAGGTTCGCCACCTGCTCGCCGCCGATGCGGATGATCTCCAGGTTGGGATCGATATGGAAGAGCTGGTAGAAGCCCTCCAGCATATGGATGTAGGGCCGGAATACCAGGGTGATCCAGAAGACGCCGATGGCGTTGAACATGAAGTGCGCGTAGGCGGCACGCCGGGCGTTGGTGGTGGTGCCCAGGCTGGCGATGAGGGCGGTGATCGTGGTGCCGATGTTCTCGCCCAAAACCAGGGCCGCCGCCGTGTGGTAACCGATCAGCCCCGCCGTGGCCATGCCGATGGTGATGCCGATGGTGGCCGAGGAGGACTGCACGACGCAGGTCAGAATGCAGCCGACCAGCGCGCACTTGATCACACCCAGATAGGTGTCGGCCTGGAACTTGTGGAACCACACGCAGAACTCGGGCATGGCGCGCAGGGGTTTGAAGCCGTCGCTCATCAACTCCAGGCCGAAGAACACCATGCCGATACCCATGGCCATCAAGGCCAGGTAGCGCAGTCGTTCGCGCTTGCCGAACCGGTAGATCAGTGCCGCGACACCGAGGATGGGAAGCCCGTACTTGCCGATCTTGATCGCCAGAATCCAGGCGGTCATCGTAGTGCCGATGTTGGCCCCCAGAGTGACGCCGATAGCCTGGTGCAGGGTCATGAAGCCCGAGTTCACGAAGCCGACGCACATCACCGTCGTCACGGAACTGGACTGGATAATGCTGGTGACCAGAGTGCCGATGCCAACCGCCATGAAGCGGTTGTTCGTGACCATGCTGATCAGTCGGCGCAGCCGGTTCCCGGCCGTGGCCTGGAGCCCGTCCGACATGTGCTTCATGCCCAGCATGAAAATGCCCAGGCCGCCGATCACCGTGGGCACGATGCCCAGCAAGGTTTTGTAGTCCACGTGCGCCAACTCCTGCTACGACTCAACCAAGACACCCAACCCGCGACTGCCGGACAGCCCAGTGGTGTGCGCAACGCGATAACATATGAGATTACCATTAGAGGAACAATAGCACAGGGCAAACGGTAACAATATGCTAACAATCGCCCCCTCCTCTGCAAGCGCAAAGGAGAGGGCGGCTCCGGCCAGAAACCAGGCGCGCTGGACCCGGCCGCGGATGCCATGGCCTAGCCAGCCATGCGGCTACGGTCGCGCCGATTGGCCCGCGCGTAGTCGCGGATCGCCTGGGCCACGGTCTCGTTGCCATGGTTGGCGGCGATCTCGAGCGCGGTCAACCCGGCCCGGTTGCTGACATTGGGCAGAGCACCGGCCTGGAGCAGCATCAGGGCGATCTCGGTCTGGTTGCCGGCGGCAGCGGCCATCAGGGCGGTCATGCCGTCCTTGTCGGTGGCGTTCACCCGCGGATGCCGCTGCAGGAGAGCCATGACGATCTCGGGGCGGCCCCGGAGAACGGCCATGGTCAGAGGGGCAACCCCATAGCGGTCGGCCGCATCCACGTTGGCCCCCGCGCCAAGCAGCGTGCGGACCAGCCGCACGTCACCCGAGGCCACGGCCTCGAACAGCAGGGGCTCGCCGTTGGGCGAGGTCAGGTTGGGATCGTAGCCATACGCCAACAGGTCGCGCAGATAGGCGGGATTGCGAGTGCGGATGGCATCCAGGAGTTTGCGGTACTTACGGCGTGTGAAGAACATGGTTCACCTCCGGGACGGACTCCGACGCGGGAAGGACGGCGACGGCAGGCAGCGGGCGCCTGGTTCCGACTTGTCCTGGTCTGCGCATGGGCGAGTGCCCCTGGTTTCCGGCACCGCCTCATTGCAGTGCCTGCCTTCCTATCGCAGAGCCCGTGCCAACTCCGTCCAGGCAACCATCGGCATCCATGGAGACGGAACTATGCTATTTCGCATTATGGATACGATATGTCGCTTTTGATATGCTATATTTCATTCCAGACAGGCCGAACTCTCCCTGGAGCCAAGACCATGGACGACCGGGATTTCTTCCGCGAAGTGACGTTGCGGGTGGCGGGCCGCCTGGAAGTGGAGAAGGCCCTGCGGGACCTCTTCCTCTTCCTGCGCCAGCAAATGCCCTGCGACCTGCTGGAAATGAACTACCTGGAAGAGGCCACCGGCGAGGTGCGCATGCTGGCCTGGGTGGAGGAGCGGGCGGGCGAGGTGGTGTCGCAAAGCAGCCGCACCCTGCTGGTGCTTCCCAAGGAAGCGCTGGATTCGGTCCTGCGTTTCGCCGCGGAGCAACGTCCCGGGGTGGTGGAGCAGATCGCCCCCGGCCATGCACCCCACCTGCCGCCCCAACGCGCCTTCCGTGAACTCTTCGCGCACCTACGCCAGTACCAGGTCACTCTGGTACACCTCCGCATCGAGGGCCACCCCATCGGGGTGCTGGTGGTGGGGACCCGGCCGCCCGCCGTGCTGAGCAGGGAGGACGCCCAGCGCCTGTCCACCGTGACCGAGCCGCTGGCCATCGCCTTCAGCAACGCCCGGCGCTACGAGGAGCTGCTCCGCCTGAAGGAGCATCTGGACGAGGACAACCGCGCCCTGGCCCAGGAACTCCAGGAACAGTCGGGCACCACCGCCGTGGTCGGGGCCGACGGGGGCCTGCGGAATGTGATGGCCATGGTCCGCCGGGTCGCCCCCTTGGCCAGCCCGGTCCTGCTCCTGGGCGAAACCGGCACCGGCAAGGAGGTCTTGGCCCACATGATCCACCGCCTGAGTCCCCGGGCCGAGGAGCCCTTTGTGCGGGTCCAGTGCGGCGCCATCCCGGAGTCCCTGCTCGACAGCGAACTCTTCGGCCACGAGCGTGGGGCCTTTACCGGGGCCATAGGGACCAAGCGGGGCCGTTTCGAGCGCGCCAACGGCGGCACGATCTTCCTCGACGAGATCGGCGAACTCAGCCCCGAAGCCCAGGTGAAGCTGCTCCGCGTCCTTCAGGACAAGGAATTCGAGCGTCTGGGCGGCAGCGAAACCCTGCGGGTGGATGTGCGGGTCATCGCCGCCACCCACCGGAATCTGCCCGCCATGATTGCCGAAGGCCGCTTCCGGGAGGATCTCTGGTTCCGGCTCAACGTGTTTCCCCTGGCCATTCCCCCTCTGCGCGAACGCCGCGAGGACATTCCCGCCCTCCTCGCCCATCTGGTGGCCCGCAAGTGCCGCCAGCTTCACCTCGGCACGCCGCCGACCGCGGACGCGGCGACCCTCGCCCAACTGCAGGCTTACGAGTGGCCCGGCAATGTCCGCGAGCTGGAGAACCTGGTGGAGCGGACCCTGATCGTCTCCTCGGGACGGCGGCTGTCCTTCCCCCAGTTGGCCGCTCATATCCCGGCCGCACCGGCCCGCCCGACGGTCGGGCACGAACCCAAGCCGACAGATTTCGCCTCCCTCGACCAGGTCGTGGGGGACCATATCCGCACCGCCATGCGGCTGGCCCGCGGTCGCATCCAGGGACCCGACGGTGCCGCCGAGTTGCTGGGGCTCAATCCCAACACCCTCCGCGCCCGCATGGTCAAACTCGGCATCCCCTACGGCCGCGATGCCGTGCGCTGGGCGGACGGCTAGAGCTGCCAGGCGACGGTGAGGGCCTCGTGCCGGCCGGCGCTGCGCCGGATGTGCTCGATCAGCTCGTCCACCTCGTAGCCGGTAAGCCGGGACTGCCCCAGTTGCTCGCGGGCTTCGACCCCGGCACAGAACTGGGCGATGGCCCGGTCGAAGGGCGAAACCGGACCGAAACGGTACTCGGTCGCCTGCCCGGTCGCCTCGCAGTAGTGGACCAGCTTGCTCGCCTTGTGGTCCACCTGGTCCCAGGCGGCGCTGAAGACCTCGATCCGCCCAGCCGTGCCGGTAATCTCCAGCCGCTCGTCCCAGCCATCGTCCAGGAACCCGATCCGGGTCAGGGGATGGGCCAAGGCTTCCAGATGCACCACCCCGTGGTCCGTCTCCAGGAGCGCGGTGGCCTGCACATCGTAGTCCAGTCCGGTGGGTTGGTGCTGCGTCGCGTAGAGCCGCTGGGGCCGTCCCAGGAGGAACAGCACCAAGTCCAGAATGTGGCTGCCGCCGCAAACCAGCACCCCGCCGCCATAGCGCCGGACCACCTCGGACCTGCCGTCCGCCCCGGTCGCGAAGAAGCCAGCGGTGGGGGCCTCTTCCCAGAGGTCGCCCCAGCACTGGAAAGTCTGGATGCGGGTGGTCAGGATGCGGCCCAGCGACGGCAGCAGCTCCTTGGCTTTGGCCATGGCCGGGATGTAGCGCTTCATGTAGGAGGTGTAGAACACCGTCCCCGCCGCCTCGGCCGCCGCGACGATCTCCCGCGAATCCGCCGCCCGCTCACTCAGCGTCTTCTCGCAGACCACCGCCTTGCCCGCCGCGATGGCGTCCAGGCAGAGTTGCTTGTGCAGACTCGAAATCAGGGTCACATGGACCACGTCCACCTCGGGATCGGCCAGGACCTGCCGGTACGCCGACGTGTAGCGCGCCCCAAAGTGCTTGGCCCACGGCCAGGCTGCCTCCTCCTGTAGATCGCACACCCACTTCACCCGCGCCCCGGCCCGTTCGAGCCCCGCGAAGTGAAACCGCGAGATATTGCCGCACCCGATGACAGCCGCCGTGACAGCCATGATCCGACTCCCATGCATCGGCCCAACTGCAACACCAGTGCCGCAGCCGAACCCGCTACCCACCATGCTACACGCCACCCCGCCCCACGGCAAGCCGCCTTCCCCAGGACCACCAATCGGATATGCCTGGGAATGCCCAGAACACTCTTTCATCTTCGGACCGGCTGGTTATGGTGTGGGGCGGCGGGGAGACAAGCCCGCCTTCCTGTACCGGTTCCCTGTTCAGCCCGAGGATTCACGAGGAGCAGACCATGGCCACCGTACCCCAACCGGCCCCCGTCAAAGCCGACATCGACTGGTTCGTCCACGACCGTTTCGGCATGTTCATCCATTGGGGCACCTACGCCCTCGCCGCCCGCCACGAGTGGGTGAAGAACCGCGAGGCCATTCCCGACGACCAGTACCAGAAGTACTTCGACTACTTCGATCCCGACCTCTACGATCCACGCGAATGGGCGCGTTTGGCCCGCCAGGCCGGCATGAAGTACTTCGTCATCACTACCAAGCACCACGAGGGCTTCTGCCTCTTCGACAGCAAGCATACCGACTACAAGGCCCCCAACACGCCCTGCGGCAAGGATCTCATCGCCCCCATGGTCGAGGCCTTCCGCGCCGAAGGGCTCAAGGTGGGCTTCTATTACTCCCTGATCGACTGGCACCACCCGCACTATCCCATCGACCGCCTCCATCCCAAGTACAAACGGATGACCCCCGACCAGGTCAAGGAGGCCAACCAGACCCGCGACGTGGCCATCTATCGCCAGTACCTGCACGACCAGGTCCGCGAGCTGCTCACCAACTACGGCGAGGTCTCCTACCTCTTCTTCGACTTCTCCTATCCCGGCCCGGACGCCAACGGCATTCCCGGCAAGGGCAGGGAGGACTGGGGCAGCGAGGAGCTGGTCAAGATGATGCGCTCCCTCCAGCCGAAGATCATCATCAACGATCGCCTGAACCTGCCCCTCGACCAGCCCGACGTGCATACCCCCGAGCAGTTCCAGCCCCGCGGCTGGGTGGAGAAGGACGGCAAGCCGGTCTTCTGGGAGACCTGCCAGACCTTCAGCGGCTCCTGGGGCTACCACCGAGACGAGACCACCTGGAAGAGCCCCGAACAGCTCGTCCAGATGCTGGTCAACACGGTCAGCACCGGCGGCAACCTGCTGATGAACGTGGGGCCCACCGCCCGCGGCACCTTCGACTACCGCGCCAAGGAAGCCCTCCAATCCTACGGCGACTGGCTGACGGTGAACGGCCGCTCGGTCTACGGCTGCACCATGAGCGAGTTCGCCCCTCCGGACGGCTGCCGCTTCACCCAGAACGGCAATCGCCTCTACCTGCACATCTACAACTACCCCTTCCGCCACCTCCACATCGATGGCCTGGCGGGCAAGGTGGCCTACGCCCAGTTCCTCCACGACGCCAGCGAACTCCGCTTCAAGGAGAGCGGCGCCGAAGTCCACTCGGCCCTGGAGGAGAAGTGCGAAGGCAACGTCCTCACCCTGGACATTCCCATCGTCAAGCCCAACGTGGTCGTGCCGGTGGTCGAGTTCTTCCTGAAATAGGGGCGGAACGCAAAGGACCCAAAGGACCCAAGGGACGGCGGCAACCAAACCGCCGTCCCTTCTCCGGTAGGGGCGACGCATACGTCGCCCGTGTTTGGATGTCTTCCTAGATATCGACCGCGCGCCCGGTCCGGGCGGATTCGTAGATGGCGTCGGTGATCTGCATCATGGTCAGGGCCTGTTCCATGCCGGTGGCCGGGGGACGGTGTTCGCGGATCGCCAAGGCGAAGTCCTCGATGACCAGCCGATTGCCGCCGGGCTCGGTGTCCTTGCCCTCCCAGATGACCGTCTCGGTGACGCCCTTGTCGGTCTCGCCCACGTTCAGCACCAGCTTGCGGTCGTCGTTGTTGAGCATGCCGAGGTGGAGCGCCCCCTCCGTGCCGCTGATCTGCCAGGCCATCTCGGTGCGCTGAGGAAGGAACTCGCCGCGTTCCAGAGTCAGCACCATGCCGCTCTCGTCAAGCACAAAGGCGCTGTACCAGGCCTCGGCGTCCGATTCGGGTGCCACATGGCAGCGGAAGGCGGGGACGCAGGGCCAGGTCTGGGCCAGCACGGTCTTGGGCCGGAAGGTCCAGCCCGCCGTGCCCAGGATGTAGTCCAGATCGTAGCAGCTCCAGTTGGTGAGGATACCGCCCGCATTGAGGCAGAAGGATTCGCGCCAGGGCGGCGGCACGTTGTTGTTCTTGGGTCCGGCGGCCAGGAGGGCGCGGACGTGCAGACGGCGCAGGTCGCCCAGAACGCCCGAATTCACCACCTCGCGGGCCTTCACGGCGGATTCGAAGAAGCGGAAACGGCAGGACAGACAGGCCACCACCCGGTCGCCGCGCCGGTCCATCAGCGTCTGCACTTCGCGGGCGTTGTTGGCGACGGGCTTCTCGGTGAGCACGTGCTTGCCGCGCGCCAGGGCGTGCAGTCCCATGGCGGTACGGGTCCCGGCGGGAAAGGCGATGAGCACCGCCTCCACCTCGGGGTCCTGATCGAGCAGATCGCGCCCGTCCTCGTAGACCCGCGGCACGCCTTGCGCCGTCGCCCACTCGCGGCGCGACACGCGCAGATCCGCCGCCGCCACCACTTGGACCAGCTCGCTGGCCATGGCGTCCTTCAGGTTCACCGACCCGATCACCCCGCACCCGATCACGCCCAGTTTCACCGGCTCCATGGTCAGACTCCTCGTAGGCTAGGCAACGCCGACAGACGGCACGTTCAGACAGCAACCGGTCCACAACCTAAGGTACCCCGTCCCCATCCGCAACCCGATGGTGCGCAAGCCCGCGAAGTGGCTGTATGGTAGGTCCACTGCCGCGAGGAGCGTGCGCTCCCGGCGAAATCAGGATTCAGGGGGTCGGCCACGTCGGCCCGCGAGCATATGGGATACTGCATGGATTATCTATACCACGTCGAAGTGGCCCCCGGCCTCGGTTACGACTGCATTGCCGAGGAAGGGCTGAAGCTGACCACCGACGAGCTGGTCATCGTCCAGTGCGAGCGCTACCAGGACTGCGCCAAGGTGACGGCCTGCCACGAGGAGGGCCCGGTCGTTCCCGACCAGATGGAGGAACTGACCCGCGAAACCAACAAGGGCCGCCACGTGGAGGGGCACCGGGTGCCCAAGGTGCTGCGCCGGGCCACGCCCGAGGATCTCGTGAAATCCGGCCAGAACGAGGCTACGGCCAGGGGCATGGCGGAACGGGCCAACGAGCGCATCGCCGCCCACCGGCTGGACATGAAGCTGGTACACACCCATTTTTCCTTCGACGAGCGGCTGGTGATCTTCCAGTTCGCCGCCGAGGGACGGGTCGATTTCCGCGAACTGCTGCGCGACCTCTCCCACACGCTGCGCACCCGGGTCGAACTGCGCCAGGTGGGCGTGCGCGACGAGGCGGCCCTGCGGGGCGGCATCGGCGTCTGCGGGCGCCCCTTCTGCTGCGCCACCTTCCTCCGGCGCTTCAGCAGCATTAGCGTCAAGATGGCCAAGATCCAGGGGCTCTCCCTGAACCCGCTCAACATCTCCGGCGCCTGCGGGCGGCTCAAGTGCTGCCTGCAATACGAGTACTCGCAGTACCGCGACGACCTGGCCGAGGAGAAACGTCGCCGGGCCGAGTGCCAGCAGGAGTGTCCGGGCTGCCAAGGCGGAGAGGGCCAGGCCGAGGAGGCCGGGTCGGGCGAACGCCCCGAGCGCCCCGAACGCCAGGACCGCCGCGACCGGGACCGCAGCCAGGGGCGCGGGGGGAACGGTCCCCGGCGCAGCGAGGGTGGCCAGCGCCGCCCCAACCCGCCGCAGCGCCGCGAGGAGCGTCCGCAACCGCAGGAAGCTACCGACGGTGCTCCTGCCCCGACCGACGAGAATGCCCAGCCCCAGGCGGGCGAAGGCGGCAGCAGCCGGAGCAGTCGGCGGCGGCGCGGCCGCCGGCGCGGACGCCGGGGCGGCAACCGGGAAGGCGGCGGCGAGAACCAGCCGCCTGCCAGCCAAGGCGATAGTGAATGAGCCAAGTCCGCCCCAAATGGGCAACGGCGGCCCGCTGGTATGCGGCCATCCTGCTCTTCGTGGCCCCGCTCAAGTTTGGCGGGGTCATCGGCTTGGGGGACGAAGCGTTTTTCCCGATCGGCGGGTGGCAGTGGGTGTTCTTCGCCTGGCCACCCTTCCTGGTGAGTTTCCTCGCGGGTCTCGGCTATGTGCTAGCAGCGGTGGCCTATCCGCCCCCCCCTGACGGACGCGGACGCTGGCCCGTGCTGGCCTGGTCGGCGCTGGCCGGAACCGCTCTGCTGGGACTGTTGCGCACCACGGAATGGGACTACGCCCTGGCCTTCATCCCCCACCTGGCCTCCGCTGCCGTCTTCGCGGCAGCCATGCAGCGCCTGCTGGCCCACGATCCGGCGGCCCGGCGGCTGCTGTTGGGAGCCCTGGCAGCGGGCACGCTCTGGTGTTGCGTCAGCGGCGTCAAACAGCATTTCGGCGGCTTGCAGGAGACCCAGCTCCTCGCCGAACAGCAGGCGGCAGCCAATGGCCAGGTCCTGGACAGCGGATTCCGCGACAAGCTCCGCCAGACGCGGGTGTACGGTCCCTTCCAGATCGCCAACCTCTATGCGGCCCACCTGGTGCTGGTCGCCCCGTTGATGCTATTGGTGCTGTGGCGGCTGGGAGACCGGTTCGAGCCGACCCGCATCTCCCGTCCCTTGCTGACGGGGCTGGGCGCCCTAGCCTTCCTGGGCGCGCTGTACTGGAGCGGGAGCCGCGGGGCCGTGCTGGGCCTGGCCGGAGGGCTTGCCCTGGCGGCGCTCGCCTTGCCCGCCCTGCGCCGCTGGCGGATCCCCATTGTCCTTGCCTGCCTGGTTCTGGGCGTGGGGCTCATGTTCGCAGTTGGCAGCGGGCGGAATCTGCTCTCCGCCTCCGCCCGCCTGCAGTACTACCGTAGCGCCTGGACCATGTTCCGCGCCCACCCGCTCAGCGGCGTGGGCCTGGGCGAGTTCTTCCCCTATCACCTCAAACTGAAGCCGCTCGGGGCCGAACCCACCCGGATGCCCCACAACTTCCCGCTCGGGCTGCTCGCCCAGGCGGGCATCCTGGGCGGCCTGGGGGCGTTGGCCTGCCTGCTGCTCCCCCTCTGGCTGGCCTTTGCGCGGGAGGGCGACGGCGAAGTGTCCTGGCACGACCGGGCCGAGCGCTTGGCGGTGATCGTCGGCCTGGGGGCATGGTCCATCCATTCCCTGGTCGATCTGAACATCCAGGTACCAGCCACGGTGCTGACGGCCGCCTGCCTGCCGCTGCTCGGGCTAGGGGAGACCGCCCGGGCAACGGAGTCGGCGAGCGGAGTCTGGGGCCCGCGCCTGGGCCGAATCGGCCAACTGGTCCTCCTCGCCCTCGCCCTGCTGGGCGTCTGGCGGCTACCGGGCGAACATGCCTTCCAGGAGTTCACCGACGCGATCCAGGCCAAGAAGCCCGCGGACCACGTCTGGAAACGGGGCCGGGCCGCGTCCCGCCTCCTGCCGACCAACAGCAATCCCGACCGCATTCTGGCCTGGTTCGCCCAGACGACCGGAAACGCTCCCGGCGCCATCGCGGCCTACGAGCAGGCAATCCACCGCTCGCCCCACCGCGCCGCGCTCTGGGCCAACCTGGCCCGGCTCCGCCTCCAGCAGAACGACCTGGCGGGAGCCGCCGCCGCCATCGCCGTGGCCGTGGAGTGGAATCCCGGCCATCCCCGCTACCAGGCCCAGTTGGCGCTGGTCCGGGGCTTGCGGGTGACCACCGAGCCACCGCAGCAGCTCGCCCCGCTGGTCGTCGCGGCCCTCGCCGCCACCTACGACCTCGACGAGAAGGCGGAGGGCCCCCCCGCCATGAATATCCAGATCGGCTGGCCCCGGGACCTGCCGCTACCGGCCATCCCCCTCCAGCAACTGGCCGATTGGCTCTCGCCCCACGCAGGGACCGTCACTCCCGACGGCCTCCCCATCCGCTTCCGGGTGGCCGCCCAATGGACGAATGGGCAGTGAGAGGTTATCCTATCGCGTTGCGGAGTAGCGAAACAAGGGCATACCGTGACTAGTCAGCACCAAATCCTGGTCCTCAACGGGCCGAACCTACAGTTGCTGGGCACGCGCAAGCCGGATATCTACGGCTGTCGGTCGTTGGCCGACGTCGAGGACCGGTTGCGGGCGCTGGCCAGCGAACTCGGGGTTGCCGTCGATTGCCGACAGAGCAACCACGAAGGGGATCTGGTGGACTGGATCGGTAGCACCCAAGGTCGCTTCTCCGGCATCATCATCAACCCAGGTGCGTACACGCACACCAGCGTGGCCATTCGGGACGCGATCGAGGCGGTCGGCCTGCCGGCCGTCGAGATCCACATCTCCAATGTCCACGCCCGCGAGGAGTTCCGCCACCGGTCCCTGATCGCCCCGGTCTGCCTTGGTCAGATCAGCGGCATGGGGACCCACGGCTACGAACTGGCCCTCCGCGGAGTGGTGGCCTACCTGGAACAACCGGCGCAAGCCTAACCGGCCTGGACCAAACGCAAAGGGATCCAGACACATGAACACCGATGTCAGCCAAGTGGAATTCCTGGCCAAGCTGATGGCCGAATACGACCTGAGCGAGATTAGCATCGACGAGACGAGCGGGAAGATCCGCCTCCGCCGCGGGGCCGCGATCGACTTCGACGCCATGCCCCAGTACATTCCCGCCGCTGCTCCCGCTGTCCAGGCCGCCGCTCCGGCTGCCGCGGCGCCGGTTGCCGACGCCACCCCCATCGAGGCCATCGCCGCCCCCATCGTCGGCACCTTCTACCAGTCCCCCGCCCCCGATGCCGCCCCCTTCGTGAAGGTCGGCGACAAGGTGACGGCCGACACCGTCGTCTGCATCATCGAGGCCATGAAGGTGATGAACGAGGTGAAGGCCGAGCGCGCCGGCGTCATCAAGCGCGTCCTCGCCGAGAACGCCCACGCCGTCGAGTTCGGGCAACCGTTGTTCGAAATCACTCCCGCCTGACGTTCCGCAATTCGGGAGAACTCCATGTTTTCAAGCATTCTCATCGCGAACCGCGGCGAAATCGCCCTGCGCATTGTCCGGGCGTGCCGCGAGTTGGGTATCCACAGCGTGGTGGCCTACTCGCAGGCCGACGAGCGGACCCTGGCCGTGGAGATGGCCGACGAGGCCATCTGCATCGGCCCCCCTCCCGCCAGCGCCAGCTACCTGCTGGTCGAGCGCCTGATCGCCGCCGCCGAAGTGTGCGACGTGGACGCCATCCACCCCGGCTACGGCTTCCTGGCCGAGAACCCGCACTTCGCCGAAGTCTGCGAGCAGTGCAACATCACCTTCATCGGCCCGAGCCCCGCCGCCATCCGGCGGATGGGCAACAAGGCCGAGGCCCGGCGCACCGCCGCCGCCGCCAACGTCCCCATCATCCCCGGCAGCCCCGGCGTCATCGAGAACGACCGCGACGCCCTGACCCTGGCCCGTGAAATGGGCTATCCCGTCATGGTGAAGGCCTCCGCCGGCGGCGGCGGCAAGGGAATGCGCGTGGTCCACAACGACGGCAGCCTCGTGCAGAGCTTCCACGCCGCCCGCATCGAGGCCGAGAAGGCCTTCGGTCTGGCGGACGTGTACATCGAGAAGCTCATCGAGCGACCCAAGCACGTGGAAATCCAGCTCATCGGCGACAAGCACGGCAACGTGGTACACCTGGGCGAGCGCGATTGCAGCCTCCAGCGCCGGCACCAGAAGCTCATCGAGGAATCGCCCTGCCCGGTGCTCGACGAGGAGCTCCGCAACCAGATGGGCGAGGCCGCCGTGCGGGTCGCCAAGTCGGTGGGCTACTCCACGGCCGGCACCGTCGAGTTCCTGCTCGGTGCGGACCGCTCCTTCTATTTCATGGAGATGAACACCCGCATCCAGGTGGAGCATCCGGTGACCGAGATGGTGACCGGCATCGACCTGATGCGCGAGCAGATTCTCACCGCGGCCGGGGAGCCCCTGAGCTTCACGCAGGACGATGTCGCCCTCAAGGGACACGCCATCGAGGTCCGCATCAATGCCGAGGACGCGCACCGCAACTTCGCGCCCTGCCCCGGCACCATCGAGTTCTACGGCGTGCCCGGCGGTCCCGGCGTCCGCGTCGATTCGCACGCCTACTCCGGCTACACCATCCCCCCGTACTACGACAGCATGATCGGCAAACTGATCGTCCACGCCCCGACCCGCGAGCTGGCCATCGTCCGCGCGCATCGGGCCCTGAGCGAGTTCCTGATCCACGGGGTCACCACCACGGTGGACTTCGCCGGCACGCTGCTGGACCTGGAACCATTCCGTTCCGGGCAGTACGATACGGGAACTCTCGAGCGCTGGCTGGAGTCCACGCGCTAGTAGACATGTCCGTCGCCCCCCTTTTCCCCACGGACCCGCAGGAGGTAATAGCATGAGTCCCGAGAAAGCGAAAGCCAAAGCACCCGCCCCGCAGCCCCCGGTGGACCCGATCGCCGCGTCCAAGGCAGTCGGCATGATCAGCGAGGACGAGAACGACACCGGCGCCATCCGGATCTCCGAGAATGTCGTCGCCGCCATCGTCCACAAGTACGTGCTCGAGGTGGAAGGCGTCGTCCGTTTCGCCAGCGGCAGCCTGGTCGGCAACATCGGCGAGTTCTTCGGCCGCCCCGACCCCGAACGGAACCTGCTGGTGGACCTCGAAGACGAATGCGTCAACATCGGGGTCAGCATCGTCCTCGAATTCGGCGTCCACATCCCCACCGTGGCCATCCATGTCCAGGACGTGGTCCGCAGCAAGGTCGAGGAACTGACCGGCAAGCAGGTCATGCGGGTCAACGTCACCGTCCAGGATCTGGAAGAGCCGAAGGCGGAGAACGCCGAGGCCGAACCGGCCGAGGAAGAATAGGGAACCGGCACCATGGGCAGCTTGGGGCAGCTCGGCGAACGCCTGCGCAACGGCTGGGAAGCAATCGACCAAGGCTTCCTGGTCGGCGTCCTGATCGGGGCGGCGCTGCCCCTGTTGCTCTATCTGCTCCTCGGCCTGCTGCTGCACCGCCGCCGTTGCCGGGGCGTGCGCATCGCCGGGGAAGGCGGAGTGCTCTTCGTCAGTGTCACCGCCGTGCGGGAATTCGTCCGCGGCGTGGTCCACGAGTTCGCCGAGGCCTCCTTCCATGCGCTCGAGCTGGACTGGCGGCGCACCGGCTACATCTTCAATGTTTCGGTGGACGTGGCGCCGGGGGCCGAGTTGGTCGCGCTCCGGGAGCAGATCAACGGAAGGCTGCGGGCCGAGGCGGCCCGGCGCCTGGGCCTCGACGGCCAAGTGCTGGAAGTGAACGTCGTGGTCCACCGGCTCCTGGCCAATGACCGGAAGTGGCGCCGCCGCAAGGGCGGCGCCGATACCGAAGAACCGTCAACCACGCACGACGAGTAGACGTGCGGGAAACCGGCGGTCGCCAGACCGTCAATCGTGGAGGAACTGCGCGCGCTCGAATTCGAGCACCACGCGCAACACATCGGTGGTACTCTCGCATTCGTGGCACTTGGCCAGGAACTCCCGGTTCCGGAGCAGTTTCGCCAAACGCCCCATGAGATGCAGATGGACCTCGATGTTCTGGCAGCAGAGGAGGAAGAAGAGATGGACCGGTTTGCCGTCCACGGCGCTGAACTCGACCCCCTTGGCCGAGCGCCCGAACACGATCATCGCGGGCGCTTTCAGAGTGGCGATCGGATCGCGGGGATGGGGAATGGCCACGCCGTTGCCCACGCCGGTGCTGAGCAACTGCTCCCGCGCCAGACACTTGGCCCGCAGACCCTCCACTTCCATCACGAGACGGCCCAGCAGATCGCGGGGCGTCAGTTCCTCGATCACCCCGGCCACGTCGGTGGCCTGCATGTCCAGGACCATGCGGTCCTCGGCGATGACCCGGCTCACCGGAATGCTGAGGTGGGACCGGGCGAGACTGCCAAGGGATTCCTCGCCCTCGACCTCTTCCTCCCCTTCGCCCGGAAAGAAGAGCCCGTCGATCTGGCTGCTGTTGAAGCGCCACTGGCCACCAATCTTCGCCCCCTGCACCTGGCCAGTCTTGAGCATCCGCAGAATCGTCCGCTCGTTGACTCGCAGGTAGTCGGCAAGTTCACGGAGTGTCAGGATCATTCGTGTACCTCCTTCGGGGGTTGCAAAGGCTCAAGTTCAGTCCGACTGTACAGTTGGGGTGTGCTGTCGTAACTGTGGCATAAAACGCGACAAGAAATGACAATAATCCCTTTTTATGCATCTTTGGAGACAATAGTGGAACATCGTTCGCGGTGCAAGTGCTTGGCTTGGCTTTTCCTCCGCCGACTGCTCTGGGTCGTCATTCTGCTGGCTGGCGCCGGGTTGGCGCGGGGCGAACCGATCCCTCTCTGGGATGGTCGGACGCTCGAAGCGACCGTGGTTAGTTGGGGAGCCGGAGGCTTGGTGGTAAAGACCCCCGGCAGCGGCGATGTCGTCACCCTGAACTGGAACCAGGTGAAGCGGGAGTTCCGTCTGCATCCCCTGCACGACAGAAGTCTGGACAGTCCGCTGGACGAGACCCTGGCGGAGCCGGAGGCCGGTGCCCCCGGGGAGCCGGAACAAGGGGCAGCGGATGCCGTGGTGCCGAGCAGTTCCTCCTCCCGGTTCATCCTCTTCCTCGGCTTTGTCTTCGCCTGGTTCTGGATCAACCTTTGGTCGGTCCGCGTCACCAGTCTCTGGGGGCCCGAGGACGGCCGGGGGCCGTTGCGCCGCCTGTTGGCCCTCTTTGTGGGACCGCCGGTCGCGCTCTACTGCTGGATCCACCGCCAACGCGGGGGCGCTTTCCTGCCCAGTGCGGGGCCGGGAGCCCACCCCAGCGAGGGTACCGCCTGCCAGTTCTACACCTGGGAGAACGAACCGCTCAAGGCCAACCGCAAGAGTTCGTCCGGCCTGAACATGGCCCAGCAGATCTTCTCCCGGGCCATCGGCGCAAAGGCCAGCGACGTCCACTTCAACACGAGCTCCGAAGGCGTCAAGGTGTCCCTCCGGGTGGACGGCGTGCTCCAGGCCCCCGAACTGCTCGCCGCCGACTCCGGGCGCAAAGCCATGGCTGCCCTCAAGATGGCGGCGGGCATGGACATGGCCAAGCGGCACGAAACCCAGGACGGTGCCTGCCGCCTGCTGGCAGGTGAAAACTGGTTCGACCTGCGCATCGCGCGGGCCTGGGCCGTCGAGGGCGAAACCCTGGTGGTGCGCATCCTCCGCGCGGGGGGCGAATCCACCGACCTGACCGACTTCGGCATGTCCACCGCCATGGGCAGCCTGGCTGCCGACCTGACCAGCGAGACTTCGGGCATCATCGTCCTGGCCGGCCCGACCGGGTCCGGCAAGACCACCACCATCTACGCCCTGCTCAAACTGATCGAGGGCACCGGGCGCAACATCCTCACCATCGAGGACCCGGTGGAGCACCGGCTCCAGAACGCCACCCAGATCTCCCTGAACACCAAGATCGGGGCCACCTTCGCCAACGCCTTGCGGGCCTCCATGCGGCACGACCCCGACGTGATTCTGGTGGGCGAGATCCGCGATGCGGAGACCATGGACGTGGCCTTCCAGGCCGCCCTCACGGGACACCTGGTCTTCACCACCCTGCACGCAACCGGCCTGCTGGCAGTGATCGGGCGTCTCCAGGAGCTGGGCCTCAGCTCCTACATGATCAAGACCGGTCTCCAGGCCATCGTCTGCCAGCGCCTGGTGCGCAAGCTCTGCCCGAGCTGCCGCCAAGCCTATCTGGCCAGCGAGGAGGAACTCAAATTCTGGGGACTGCGTCCCGAGGAGCACCAGGGCACGCTATTTTACAAACCCCAGGGCTGCCATCTCTGCGACGACTCCGGCTACCACGGCCGGACCGGCGTCTTCCGCATGGTGGCCATGGACAGTTCCCTGCGCGCCAAGATCCAGAACGAGATCAACGTGGAGACCCTCCAACCCGCCATCGAAGCCGCCGCTCTGGGCACTGTGGAGGAGTACGCCAGACGTTTCCTCGGAGCGGGCGTGACCAGCCCGGACGAACTCCGCCGCACGTTGGGCATGTTCGACTTCAACCGGCGCGGAGTGGAGGGCTGACCCATGGATATGCAAGCCATGCTCGTTACCGGTGGGGTCGTCGTGCTGGTGGTCGCGTTGACCATCAAGGCCCTGGTGACCCGTACCGCCTTCCAGCGGGTGACGGTGGCGTTCACCATTCTCTGGGCCTCCTTCTTCGCCTGCCATTACTGGCAGACCTCCTTGTCGTTGCTCGATCTGGTTCTCCGCACCGACTCCCACGAGATCCGGGTGCTGGGCGGGTTCTGGCTGGCCTTTGTGCTCGGTTGCCTGCCCGGCGTGTTCATGATCCAGGCCTGGATGCGGAACTGGGACCCCGACCTGCCCTCCTGGTTCGACCGCGTGGCGGGCATCCTGGCTTCGGTCGTGGTCGGCGTGCTGTTGATCCTCCACTTGCTGATGTCGGCGGAGATCGCCGTCCCCCAGGTCCGGGACTACCTGGCTGCGGGCAGTACGCCTGCCCGGGTACTGAAGTCCGCTTCGCGTCTCACCTTGCGGACCTACTCGCGCCTTGGCGCCCGTGTCTGCCATATGTCGACGGTGACCCTCGCCCAGGAGCGGGTACCAGTCGAAGTCCTCGAATCCCTGCGCGAGAAACCCGCGCATTCCCGGCGTAACGCCCCCCCAACCAAACCAGAGGCCAACCCATGAGTTCCTGTGTCACCAACGGTTTCCATCACCTCGCCATCCGGGTCGCCGACTTCCCGGCCGCCTGCGCCTTCTATGCGGATGGCCTCGGCTTCTCCGTCAAGGCCCAGTGGGGCGAAGGCGACAAGCAGGTCGCGCTGATGGACTCCGGCAACGGCAATTATGTGGAGATCTTCGCGGGTGCCCAGTCCGGCGACCGCCCCCAGGGCGTCTGCGAGCACCTGGCCTTCCGCACCGACGACTGCGACGCCGCCCTGGCCCGCGCCGTGGCCGCCGGGGCAACGGTGACGATGGATGCCAAGAGCCTCACCATCGACGCCCGGCCCACGCCCCTCCCGGTCCGCATCGCCTTCGTGCGCACCCCCACCGGCGAGATCGTCGAGTTCTTCCAGAACGAGTTGACCTAAGCCTACCACGCTCCGCAACGCCCTCGCTGGCTCTGCTGGCGAGGGCGTTTCTATTCGGCGGCCCGACGGGCCAGCAGGCCGGCTACGTGTTGGGCCAAGCCATCGGCCAGCCGGGTGCCCGGAACGTGCAGCCCGCAGGCGCGCAACGGCGCGAGGTCGTAGATGCGGTGGCAGAGGAACGGTGCCTGCCCCGGATTGGCGGCCAGATAGGCGTCCACGGGCACCTCTTCCACCGTCAACCCCACCCCGAGGATGTCGGCGATGATCCGGTAGTAGTGCCAGGACTCGACGATGTCGGGACCGGCCACGTTGAAAATCCGTCCCTGGGCGTTGCCGTTGCCGCCCACGCTGAGGATGGTGGCGGCCAGATCGGCGGCCAGGATCGGTTGTTGCAGGTGATGCCCCCCGCCGATCAACTGCAGCGGCTTGCCTGCCCGCAAGTTCTCGATCAGGTTCCGGTCCCGCCCATGCAACGGCAGACAACCGAGTTCGGAGGTGGGACCATAGATGTGGCAGGGCCGCAGCACGGTCCACCCCATCCCGCCGGTATCGCCGTCGGCCAACGCACATTCGCACAGCCGCTTCTTGCGCCCATAGGCCAGCGAACCCTCGCCCTCGGTCACATAGCACGCGGCATCGGCGGACTGGGGAAAGGTGCGCCGCGTCGGGTCGTAGACAAAGTCGCTGGAGATCAGGACGAACTGGCGCGCCCGGTCGCGGAACAGCGCGATGTCCTGCTCGATGTCCGGCAGGTCGAAGCAGATGCAGTCCACCACCAGATCCCAGGACCGCTGTTGCCCCGCGATCACGGCAGCGAAGGCCGCCCGATCCGTCCGGTCCGCGACCAACGGCACGACCCCGGGTACCAGCTCCCGCTTCCCCCGCGTCACCGTCCACACTCGGTGTCCCGCCGCCAACGCCGCCCGCGCCGTGGCTCCGCTCACATGCCCGCTACCGCCGATGATGAGAATATCCATAGCCGTTCCCGTGGTAATGACATTGGTATGCAGGCAGAACATCGGGCCAAGGAGCGCAGCGGTCAAATCGTCGGCGGCAGAGGTCCGGGCTACGGGATGGTTCAGGCCGGCCTCCTAGAGCTCCTCGGGTTGGATCGTCGGGTAGCGTTTCAGGGCGGCATCCGTAGGGATCACGATGGGGATCGTGGATACCTGCATACCGAGGAGCTGGGGACTCTGCACCCATTCCCGCTTCACCTGTAGACCCTCGCAAATGGCATCGATGGTGTCTCCATCCTGCACCTGGTACTCCAGCAGCGTGCTCTTGAGTTCCACCTTGCCGTCCACAACGGCGAACACCCGGGTCACCGTCGTGGTGATCGAGCAGGCGAATGCGAAGGCGGGCGACCTGTCCTTACGCGCGACCAACCGGTAGAGAGGCTTCGGCTCCCGCGAGGCGTCGTTGTAGCTGGTCGTCACCCGGATGCGTAGGACGCTGTCCCGGTAGCGCATGCTGAAGCCCCCCGAGATGCCCGTTGCCCAGCCCCAGCGCCCACTGATCGGAACCGTGCCCCGGATCAGCGTCGTTTCCGGATTGTCCGCCGTGCAGAGCAGGTAGTAGCCGGACTGGTAACACCCCATGCCCTGCAGGTAGTCGTTCCACTGGCAGTACAGGAGGTCGGGCGTCCCTTTGAGTCGGCTGACGTGGATGGACTCGGGAACCACCCCCTCGGCACCCCCTGCTATCTCGGCCCCCACGATTCGTTGCCCAATCCGGATCAGGGCCCCGTCCTTGAGCTTGGCGAAGATCTCCTCCTTGCCCCCACCGAGATCCTGCTTCATCGGCGTGGACTCCTCTGGCAACCCATCCGGCGCAGGGGCGTAGCGATCCCCCCAAACCAGCATGGTACCGGCGAAGAGAAGGGCCAGAGCAAGCGTCTTCACATTAGGCTCCCCACGTTCAGTGCATGGTGTCCTCCCGCTGCAACGCCCCCCCCGATGCTGTTATTGGGGCGGGCCTGGTGGGGCAACCGAGGGACACGGTCTTTGCCGAGGAACCGCTGACGTGATAAACTGAAGGGTTGAAGGCAACCTACCCACATTTCCCAGCCATTTGAGGACTCGAACCCCATGCATATACTTGATCTCAACGGTGCCTGGCATGTCCATCAGGCCAACTCGGAACAGGTGCTTCCCGCGCAGGTACCGGGCACGGTCCACCAGGATCTGCTCGCTGCCGGGTTGTTGGAGGATATGAACTGGCGCGACAACGAGTCCGGCCAGCAATGGGTGGCCGAGAAGGACTGGGTGTACCGCCGGACGTTCACGGTGGATGCCGCCCTGCTGGCCTGCGACCAAGTGTTGCTGGAATGCCAGGGTCTGGACACCCTGGCCACGGTCCGCATCAACGGTCGCGAGGTGCTCGCGGCGGACAACATGTTCCGCACCTGGCAGGTGGACGTGAAGCCCGCGCTGGTGGCGGGCGAGAACGACATCAGCGTCTACTTCCACTCCACCATCCCCTACATCGGCGAGCGCAACGCCAAGTTCAAGCTCCCCTGCTGGAACTCCTACGATCCCCGCTTCGCCGGCAAGAGCTGGATCCGCAAAATGCCGTGTAGCTATGGCTGGGACTGGGGGCTGATGGCGGCCACCTGCGGCATCTGGCGCGACATTCGGCTGGTGGGCGTGCAACAAGCGCGCTGGCTGGACGTGAACGTGCGCCAGGAACACGTGGACGGCGCAGTCGATCTGCGGGTCTGCGGGAGCATTGGGCGCATCTCGGCGCATGGTCTGCGGATGCGTTGCCGGGTCCATTTCGAGGACGGCGAGGTGATCGCCAACGACGTGGAGTTCCAAGGGGACTACGTGGAGGACGTCCTCCGCATCGACAATCCCCAACTCTGGTGGCCCAATGGGCTGGGCGAGCAGCACCTCTACCAGATCACGGTGGAACTGGTGAACGCCCAGGGCAAGGTGCTCGACCGCTGGCAGCGGGACATCGGCCTCCGCACCCTCGATCTCGACCGCCACAAGGACGAATGGGGCGAGTCCTTCCAGTTCGTCGTGAACGGGGTTCCCTGCTTCGCGAAGGGGGCCAACTGGGTGCCGGCGGACGTCCTGATCCCGCGCCTGACCCGCGCCGACTACGAGCGCCTCCTGGGGGCAGCGGCCGACGCGAACATGAACATGATCCGCGCCTGGGGCGGCGGCTTCTACGAGCAGGAGGACTTCTTCGCCGTCTGCGACCGGCGCGGCCTGCTAGTCTGGCAGGACTTCATTTTCGCGTGCAGCACCTACCCGGCCTTCGACCAGGAATTCCTGGCCAGTGTGGAGGCCGAAGCCCGCGACAACGTGCGGCGGCTGCGCCACCATCCCTCCCTGGCCTTCTGGTGCGGCAACAACGAACTGGAACAGGGCCTCGCCGGCGACCAGTGGACCGACCGCTGCATGAGCTGGGAGGACTACAAGAAGCTGTTCGAGGACCTGCTCCCCCGCGTGGTCGGCGAACTCGATCCTGACCGGCCATACTGGCCGGGCAGCCCCCACACGCCCCACGGGGACCGCCGCAACTTCAACGATCCCACCTGCGGCGACGCCCACTGCTGGGACGTCTGGTTCGGCGGCAAGCCCTTCGAATACCAGCGCCAGTGGCAGCACCGCTTCATGAGCGAGTTCGGCTTCCAGAGCTTCCCGGAGCCCCGCACCCTCACCTCCTTCTGCGCGCCGGGGGACCTGAACCTGACCAGCTACATCATGGACTACCACCAGCGGAGCGACAACGGCAACCGCAAGATCTTCGCCTACCTGCTGGACTGGTTCAAGATGCCCCATGGCCTGGCCAACACCGTCTGGATGACCCAGGTCACCCAAGCGGAATGCATCCGCTACGCCTGCGAGCACGCCCGCCGGATGCAGCCGCGCATGATGGGCGTCATCTACTGGCAGATCAACGACATCTGGCCCGCCGCGAGTTGGTCGAGCATCGACGTGTTCGGCCGCTGGAAGGCGCTCCAGTACTTCGCCAAGCGCTTCTTCTCGCCCCTGCTGGTCTCGGTGGTGGAAAAGCCCGCCACCCAGGAGATGTCGGTCCACGTCTCGAACCACCTCCGCCAGCCAGCCAACCTGAGCTGCGAGTGGCGGCTGACCGACCTCGCCGGGCACGAGCTGGACGCGGGCATGTTCCCCGCCAGCATCGGCGGCCAGAGCGACTCCGAAGTGGGCGTCGTGGACTGCGCGGCCGCCGTGGCCAAGCGGGGCCAGCGGGACCTCATCTTCTGGACCCGCCTGTTCCAGGGCAAGGAGCTGGTCTCGGCCAACTACCAGACCTTCGCCCGCCCCAAGCACCTGGAACTGCGCGATCCCGCCCTGACGGTGGAGGTGACGCAGACCGGGGAGAACCGGTTCGCCGCGACCGTGACCGCCGCCCATCCGGCCCTCTATGTGCGGCTGGAACTGAGCGAGGCCGACGCCTGGTTCGGCGACAACTTCCTGGCCCTGGCCGGACACGAATCGCGCACCATCTCCATAGCGCCCTGGCAGCCGCTCACCCTGGAGCAGGTCCGCGGCCAGCTCCGGGTGTCGTCGCTGGTGGACACCTACGAGACGTTCTGATGCCTTCCCTGCTGGCGGTGGATGTCGGCCTGCGCTTCGGCCTGGCCTGGTTCGACCAGACGGGTCGGCTCCGCCGCTACCGCTCCCAGCACCTGCCCAACCGTACGGTCCTGCGCCGGGCGGCACGGGCGGTGCTGGAGGAGGAGGCCGACCTGGCCGTGCTGGTGCTCGAAGGGGGCGGTCCCATCGCCGACCTCTGGCGGGGACTGGCCGAGGCGCGGGGGGTCCAGGTCATCCAGATCAGCGCCGAAGACTGGCGCGCCGAACTCCTGCTCAAGCGGGAGCAGCGCAGTGGCCGCGAAGCGAAGCACACCGCCGATGGCCTGGCCCGGCGGCTGATCGAGGAAAGCGACGCCAAGCGCCCGACCTCGCTCCGGCACGATGCCGCCGAAGCCATCCTGGTCGGGGCCTGGGCCACCCAGCAACTGGGCTGGCGGCAGGGCTGACTCCGGATCGACGCCATACACGGAGTTCTGGGAAGTGCTCGCAGCCGGAAGAGGGGGGGCGCCCCGCCTGGGGCGCCTTGGTCTCTCCCGGACACTCCCCGTACGCGGCTTCCGTACGGAGGCCGGAACGGCAGGCGTGGATGGAAAGCGGCGCAAAGCGCCGCGCCCCACGACGGCCTTTGGCCGCAGACTGGGAACGAGTCGCGGTACCGGATGGGCGGACAGCGCCCACCCGGTAGCTCGGGACCCTACTTGTCGTCGGCGGGGATACGCACCCACTCCTTGATCTCGGGGGGCAGTTCCGCGATCGCCGACACCGTGGCGTCGCCGCCAGCGGGCATAGTGATCTCGTCGCCGACCGTCGTTCCCACCAGCGCACGGCCCAAGGGGGTGTCGTAGGACAGGATGCGCCGTTCGGGCACGCTGTCCCAGAGACCGAGGAGATAGTAGGTACGGACATCCCCGTCGGCCATGGTGAGCTGGACGGAGCAACCCGGCTGGACCATATCGCCCACGACAATGTTGTCGAAGGTGGTGGCCTTGATCTCGTGCAGGTCGCGCTCCAACTCGCCGCGGCGGGCGCTGAGGTAGGTCTGCTCTTCCTTGGCCGCCTTGTACTCGGCGTTTTCGCGCAGATCGCCGTACTCGCGGGCGTGGCCAATGGCCCGGCTGTTGGCCGGGATCTTGACGTTGATGATCTCTTCGAGCTCGCGCCGCCGCTGTTCGAAGGTGCGGGCGGAGGTGAGCTTTTCGAGTTCCCTCCGGGCGGGAGCGTGGCGACGCTCCTCCACCAGGGACATGGCTTCGGGGAAGATGCGGACGATGCGCACCAGCAGACTCTGGCGCTCGCCGGCATCCAGCAGCGGCAGGTGCTTCGTGCAGCGGACCAGGGAGGCAATGTGCTCCGTCTCGCCCTCGCTCATGATCAGCCGCTGGAAGTGCTCGTTCTCCATCAGGAGCTTGCGCAGGTCGCGGTTGGATTTCAGATAGGACCCGCGGACCTGCTTGGCCAGGGTGCGGAAGAGCAGCGTGGCGTTGGCCAGCATCTGGGCCGGCTCGCCGCCGGTCCGCCACAGCCAGAGCAGGGCGTCGGCCGACGTGTTGCCCACGCTGACGCCATGGGCCACCGCGTTCAGCAGGAGCTTTTCGGCCCCCGGCGTCTCGGCCAGCAGCCGCTCCGCATGGCTCCAGATGCGCAACGGCATGACCGGACAGGCGTCGGCCAGATACTGCGGCGCGCGGGCAATCAGCGTCGCCCGGTACCAGTTCGGCAGCAAGCGGCCGGACATGTGATCGCAGATCGTCACGAACAGGTCCACATCCTGCCAGGAGATGGCATCGTCGGCCACGGTCAGGATCAGTTCCTCCAGCCATTCCTGCCCATGGGCCACGCCGACCAGGCGGGCGAGGGCCTCGGCGAAGGTAGCAGCCTGGTCGCGGCGCGGGGCGGCGGCGGTCAGGATGTCCTGCACGTTGTCATAGCCATCCGGACGGGTCGGCTTCGGGCTCTGGCGGGCCATCAGCCCCACCAGCTCGTCCAAACCGCGGGCCTCGTCCCAGCCGCGCTCGCTGGCCTCGCTCTTGGCGGGACCGGACGCCGCCTGTCCCTGCCACGCGCGGTACTGCTCGGGCGAGAGCACCCGGGGAACCAACAGCATCTCACCAAGGTTCGCGGGCACCTCGCAGGCCGAGACCAGGCCCTGCGCCAGCATCTGGGCGAAGTCGGCGGGCGACGCGGAGCTGTCCCACGCCAACGCGCCCTGGAGCAGCAGGTCCAGCTCCGAGCCGGGCTTGACCAGAACCAGATTGGAGAGCACGAGGGCAAGGCCGATCTCGAGCGGATGGTCGAACTGGATGATCACCTCGTCGACAATCGCGTCGACCGCGCTGACGCTGCCGACCAGGGAGCGGGTCGGCTCGCAGCAGACGGCCCCGGGCTCAAGGGCGGCAAACACATCCCACCGACGGCGCACGGTGGTCAGCGGGACGCTCAGGTCGTACACTCCGAGCGCGGCGATCATCCCCGCCGGGTCGGCGTAGCTGGAGAACATCCTCCGGGCCAAGGTCGCCAGCGTGTCGCGCAGGAGGATGTGGTCGAAGCTGGTCTCTGCCACGGCCAGGATCAGACTCACCTGCTCGTCGCCGAGCGCGTGCCGGTCGATCTCCTCGGCCAGCAGGTTGAGCCCCTCCTGCCAGCAGGAGCGGACAGCGCGCGGCCACTCGGTCAGGGGTTGCGGGTCGGACCCGGCGAGAGCCTGGGCCAGGGTCGCCGCCGCCTTTGCGTCGCCTTTCGCGGCCGCCGGGAAGAGGGGCGAAAGGACTTCGGTGTTGCGCCAGAGGGTGTCGGTAGTCATGGGTACTGCTGTCTACTCTTCGGAGGTTGACGGTGGGCAGGCCGAACGATGCCTACAGACCGGTATTCGGGTCCAGGATTCGGTAGTTTGCCTGCGCGTTGGCGGCCACGCCGCGCGCCTGGGCGGCTTCCCACGGCCCTTCGACGAGCATGGTCTCGTAGCTCGTCTGGCGGCAGGGAACCGTGATGTCGAACAGATAGAAACCGTCGATGGTGACCGCCAGGCGCTCGCCGCCAAGCTGGCAGCAGGCCTGGAGCCAGACATCCTGCCCGATGCGGTCGAGAAACAGCCGCACGGCACGTTTGCCGCCCTCGCGCTCGACCACCTCGCCAGCCACGATGTTGTGGGAGGTGATGATCGGCACGGTCCGGACACAGAGGACCCGTGTCCCCTCGTGATCTACCAGAGTCCGGCTGAGCCGGCCGCCGATGAGGTCCGGATCAGCGTACTGGAAGACGGCAAAGGTGTAGGTCAGCTCAGCGTACTTGTTGGTCGAGCAACCCGTCCCCCACCCGGCAAGCAGCGCGATGAGGCAGAGGGCGGGGAATTGGCGGAGCACCTGCGACGCCTGCGGCATGGGTCTAGCCTCCGTATTTCCGGTAGAAGGTGGCCAGACTGATGCCCAGCGCTCTGGCAGCCTGCTCCTTGTCCCCGGCAAAGCGGTCGAGGACATGCTGGATGTAGGCCCGTTCCTTGTCCCGCAGGAACGCCTTGAGGGACATGCCTTCGGGCAGGTCGAAATCATCGGCCGAAGCCGGAGTCTCTTCGCTGGGGCGTGCGGGCCGGACGCGCGCGCTTGCCCGAATGTTGTCGGGCAGGTCTTCCAGGGCGATGCGGCTGTCCTCGCACAGGGCACCGGCGCGGGAGACAACATTCTCCAGCTCGCGGACGTTCCCGGGCCAGTCATAGGCATTGAGCCCGGCCAACGCCTCGGGGGCGATGCTGATGGTACGATCCTCCCGTTCGGCGATCCGGTCCAGGAAGTGGCGGACCAGGAGGGGAATGTCGGGCCGCCGCTCGCGCAAGGGCGGCAGTTCGAGCGGAATCACGCTCAGCCGGTAGTAGAGGTCCTCGCGGAAGCGCCCGTCGCGGATCAGGGTCTCCAGATCCTCGTTGGTGGCGGCGACGATCCGGACGTTGACGGGGATGTTCTCCGCCGCGCCCACCGGCCGCACCTCGTGTTCCTGGAGGGCGCGCAGCAGGCTGAGCTGCATGCTGATGGGAATGGAGCCGACCTCGTCGAGGAAGAGGGTGCCGCCATCGGCCGCCTCAAAGAAGCCCTTCTTGGGGCGGTTGGCCCCGGTGAAGGCCCCCTTCACATGGCCGAAGAGCTCGGATTCGAGCAGCGTGGCGGGCACGGCGGCGCAGTTGATCGCCAGGAAGGGGCGGGCCGCCCGCGGACTGCTCGCATGGATGGCGCGCGCCACCAGCTCCTTGCCGGTGCCGCTCTCGCCCCGGATCAGGACGGTGCTCTCGGTGCGGGCCACCTTCTCGATCATGGTGTAGAGCCGCCGCATGCTCTCGTGGTCGCCCACCATGTTGCTGAAATGGAACTGGGTCTTCAGCGTCTCCTTCAGGCTCTCGTTCTCCTCCAACGCCTGCTCGTAGGAGAGCGCGCGCTGCACCGTCAGGAGGAGTTCGTCCACCTTGAAGGGCTTGCAGATGTAGTCGAAGGCGCCCTTGCGCATCGCCTCCACCGCCGTCTCCACCGCCGCGTAGGCGGTCATCATGATCACCGCCAGATGCGGCTGGAGCTGCCGGGCCTCGCCCAGCAACTGGATGCCGTCGATGGGCTCCATGCGGATATCCGACACCATCAGTTGATAGGTGTCCTGCTGGAGGGCTTCGAGCGCCTCCGCCGCGTTGCAGGCCGTCTTGACCCGGTACCCTTCCCGCCGGAACAATGCCCGCAGCACTTCGACAATGCCGACTTCGTCGTCGACCACCAGGATTCGGGCCTTTTCTGCCATAGTGCCGCGCAGTATCCAGTTCCAGGAGAGCAAAAGAACGGCGCCAGGCCTCCGCCAGACGGAATCGGCGCGTCTTGAAACCTAAGGTGTGGGGGCTCCGCTTTCAAGCAGCCGACGCCCGAGAATTTGCAGAAATGAGAAATCGGACAATCCCGTAGCCTGGATTTGGTATGTTGCTGTCGTCGATGTACATTTCGTTTCATTTTTGGCTCTTGGCCCCCGGTGAATTACGCACTTCAGGAGAACCGGTCCGATGCCCATGCCCGGCTTTACCATTGTCTCGCTCGCCCAGGCGGCCCCCGCCGAAACCGGCACCGCCGATCAACCCGCGACCACCACCACGACCACGGCCCAGCCGGACGGCACCGCCGCGCCGGGAACCGACGCCCCGCAGAAGCAGCCCCCGGGCTGGCTCGGTGCCATGCCGTTGATCTTTATGGTCCTGATCGTCTATCTCCTCCTCTGGCGGCCGCAGCAGAAGCGGCAGCGGGAGCAGCGCGAACTGATGAGCCGTCTCAAGGTCGGCGACCGCGTGATGACCAATGGCGGCATCTTCGGCACCATCACCACCGTCAAGGAAACCTCGGTGATGGTCGAGATCGCCAAGGGGGTCGAGATCGAACTCGTCCGGGCCGCGGTCAGCACCGTGGTCGACAAGAGCGGCAAGAATCTGGACGCCAAGGCGTAGAACGGCAGGACGCGGCATCGCCGCGCCTTCGGTTTGGTTTTCGGAAGTGTTTGAGACCCCAGGCAAAGGCAGAGGGATACGGGATACATGAGCAAATCACTGATCTGGCGCTGGATCACGATCATCCTGATCATGGTGGCATGGAGTGCATCCATCCCGCCCGTGAAGGATCGGGACGTGATGGAGGTATTCAAGAAGCTGTCGACCAAGAAGGTCGAGAAGCTGCGCAAGCTGAGCGCGGGCGACAGCGAGGAGGCGCAGGCCGCCAAGGCGAAGGTCGATTCCTTTGACGAGTTGCTCAGTCGCGCCGAATCGGCGCTGGCCAAGAACCTTGAGGAAAGCGGCGGCCAGGCGACTCTCACCCCCGGGCAGGCCCTGCTGCAGGCCGCGCTGGACGACGTGGGTTGGCGCGGGGCCCGGTTGCGGGACTACGTCGACGTGCCCGTCACCAACAAGCCCTCCAACAAGGCGGTGATCACCTATGTCCGGCGGCGCGCTGCCGGCAAGCTCCACCTCGGCCTCGACCTCCAGGGCGGTACCGAGTTCGTCATCAGCTTCGATCCCGACGATCCCCGCATCGGCAACCGCCAGGTGACCGACGTCCGCGACCAGATCCTGGAAATCCTGCGCAACCGCATCGACATCATGGGCGTCCTCGAGCCCGAGGTCAAGACCCTCAGCGACAACACCATCAGCCTGCGCGTGCCGACTGTCGGCCCGAGCCAGAAGGCCCAGTACCGCAAGCTGATCCAGGACTCGGCCAGCATCGAGTTCTACATCGTCGATCCGAACAACGAAACCAAGGTGAACGAGTACGAGCGGGGCGGCGACGGTTTCGTCCCCTCCCCCGGCTACCAGGCCCGCCCCTTCGTCATCGAGAGCGAACGCGACGGCGAGACCCACACCGAGCGCGTCTTCCTGAAGAAGCGCCCCGAGCGCATCCGCGGTGAGGATGTCGACTCGGCCCGCGCCAGCCTGGACGAGCTGGGCCGCTGGCAGATCAGCCTCAAGTTCAACCTCCGCGGCGGCAAGGCCTTCGGCGAGATCACCAAGGCCAACGTGGGCCAGCGGCTGGCCATCGTCATGGACGGCACCGTCTACAGCGCCCCCACCATCCAGAGCGAGATCCTCCAGGGCAACGCCGTCATCACCGGCACCTTCAGCAACGAGGAAGCCAAGCGGCTGGCTGGCGTCATCTCGGCGGGCAACCTCCCGGTCAACATCAAGATCGACAGCGAATTCGCCACCGACCCCACCCTCGGCGCGGACTCCATCCGGAGCGGCTTCTGGGCGGCGGCGGGCGGCTTGGTCCTGGTCATCATCTTCATGGTCCTCTACTACCGCATGTCGGGCGTGATCGCCGTGGTCGCCCTGTCCTGCAATATCGTTCTGGTGCTGGGAACCATGGCCCTCTTCGGCGCCACCCTGACCCTCCCCGGTATCGCCGGTATCGTGCTGACCATCGGTATGGCGGTGGACGCCAACGTGCTGATCTTCGAGCGCATCCGCGAGGAACTCTCCAACGGCAAGACGGTCGGCAACGCCATCAAGGCGGGCTATGGACGCGCCTTCGTCACCATCCTGGACTCGAACCTGACCACCCTGCTGACCGCCTTCATCCTCTACAAGGTGGGTACCGGCCAGATCAAGGGCTTCGCCGTCACCCTCAGCGTCGGTATCGTCGCCAGTATGTTCACGGCTCTCTTCATGACCCGTGCCATCTTCGACTTCTGCCTGGAACGGGGGCTGGACAAGCTGAGCATGTGGGCCTTCCCCGGCATCACCAACTGCAGCTACCCCATCCTCTCCTACCGGAAGTTCACCACCATCCTCTCCAGCTCCCTCATCCTCATCTCCGTGATCGGGTTCACGGCCAAGCTGGCGACCGGCTCGGCCCTGGGCGTGGACTTCAGCGGCGGCAGCGAACTGGCCTTCCGGGCGGAAGCCGGGCATGAGCCCAGCGTGTCCGAGGTCCGCGCCTTCCTGGAGAACGACCTCAAGATCAAGGGCGCTCGCGTGGGCTTCAAGGACTCCCCCCTGCAGGTGGGACAGAAGCAGTTGGAGCTGACCTTCAAGAGCGACAAGCTGACCAAGGGCGGCGCGGACGAGGGCGCCGATGACGAAGTCGCCGGCACCCTGACGACCGAGAAGCTGGCGCAGATGCTGAACGGGAAATTCAAGGACGCCAAGTTCGTCGAGGTGAGCAACACCACGGTTGGCTCCCTGGTGGGCAGCCAGTTCCGCGACCACGCCATCTGGGCGGCCGTGCTGGCCATTATCGGCATCATCATCTACATCTCCTTCCGTTTCGAATTCGCCTATGGCGTCGCCTCGGTGGTGGCCTTGGTCCACGACGTGATCATCGCCGGCGGTATCTTCATGCTCTTCCCGGGACGGGAGCTGTCCCTGCCGGTGGTCGCCGCCCTGCTGACCATCATCGGGTATTCGCTGAACGACACCATCGTGGTGTTCGACCGCATCCGCGAGGATCTCAGCCTGCGCCGCCAGGGCAGCTATACCGAGATCGTCAATCTCAGTATCAACCAGACCCTCTCGCGCACCACCCTGACCTCCTTGACCACGGCCTTCGTGGTCTTCACCCTGCTGGTCTTCGGCGGCGGTGCGATCAACGACTTCGCCCTGGTGATGTTCATCGGTGTGATCGTCGGTACCTACTCGTCGATCTTCGTGGCCAGTGCCATCATCTCGGCCTGGCACCGGTCCTCCCGCTTCCACGGCGACGAAGCGGTGACCGCCGCCGTCACCGCCGAAGAGCCCGGCGTGTAGCCCTCCGGTCGCCAACTCGCCTCAATCCCGACGCCTGCGGTCCTCGCCGCAGGCGTCTTCTTTTTCCCTGCCCTGTTCCCCGGCAACCGGAATCCGTGCCGACCGGGTAGCCGCGCGGTCGATGACCGCGCGGAACCCAGTTGCCAACGACCGCCCGCCGAACCTGCGACCGCCCATCGGCAACCATACCGCCTTCAGGGAACGGGCGGCGAGGAAACGCGGTCCCCCATCCCATTGCCGCCGTTCGCGGGAACGGCCGGGAGCGCCGTCAGCGGCCCACGCGGACGGTTCTCGGCGAACCGCACTCGGGACAGGGCGGAGCCATGGTGGCCCCGAACCGGGTCTTCACATCGAGTCCGGGAATGAAGGCGAACTCGTGCTTACATTCCGCGCACTTGCAGGCGAAGCCGACATGCCCGCCGCAACTGCCGCAGGTGGCGCGATGGATGTCCCAGACCACTTGCTCGCCATACGTGCCGCACTGCGGACAGTAGGTGTCCGAGAGCAGGACGCGGCTCGCCAGGAAGAGCAGACCGGCCCCAACGACCAGCAGAACCAACAAAGCGACGAGGATCTTCCCCGCGTAGCTCTTGCCTCCCTTGCGGGCCGCGCGCGAGCGCTCCCGCTGCGGCGTAGCGGGAGCCGCCACCGGGACCCCCGACTCGCCCGCCTCGGCGACGGGCTCCGCCGCCGGTTCGGGTTCCTCTACGGGCTGGACCCCGCCGCCGTACTTGCGGCGACACCGCGCCTGGTACCAGGCGCTGTCCTCGATCCGGTCGAAAACCCCCTGCACGAAATCGCTGTTGTAGAACCAACGGCGGCGCACTTGCTCGGGAATCAGGTACTGGTGGGCTGCCGTGCTCTGCACCTCGCTCCGGATCTGGATGCTATGCTGGCGGAGCAACTGCCGGCGGCGCATCTCCGCCTCGCGGGCCGGATCGGGCCCCTCGTCGTCCTCCATATGCATGAAGGTCGGTTCGCAGAGCACCGAGGGATCGGTGGTGCTCACGTCGAGATGCAGCACGGCGCTGGCCCGCCGAAGCAGTTCGGAGACAGTCAGCGGCATCTTGAGCAGGATCAGGGTCTCGACGGCGGAACCGGTGCCGCCCAGCATCTCGGTCTCGATGACCAGGATCGGCAGTATCCGCCCCTCTTTCAGGGACCGGATCTGCTGGTAGATCTCGTAGACGGTCAGCTCGGCGTACTGGAAGTGGAGAAAGATGGCGTCGGGAGGACCTGCCCGCAACTGGCGGATGAGTTCCTCGGGCGTGGCACAGTACACCACGCTGCAACCGCGTCGCGTGTAGTTCGAGCGGAGGCAGTCGTGGACGCGGGCCGCGTCGTCGTTGTCGCCGGCAACGAGAAAACGCTGCATGCAGAACTCCAGGGGGCACTCACAGACAAAATCACTTCATAGCCGGGTACAATAGCGCAGTCCGGCTTGGTTTCACCCTCACCGGGTTGCCGGAGCCGGATCGGGGCGCCGCTGTTGCTGGAGCCACTGGCTGGCGGCCTCCTCGACGAGCTCGTGGCCTCCCTCGAAAATGGTCACCCGCACCTGGCCCGAGTGCCGCCGGAAAAGGGGCGTACGCGTGCCGTAGGTGGCATCCTGCAACGCAGGATCGCGGAGGTGCTCCGGCACGGTCTCATGCTCCGTCATCCAGGCGATATCCGCCGCCGCGATCCGGTCCTTCTCGTCGGCCACCGCGTTGAAGGCCAGCAGCGTGTGGCTGATCGGCACCGATCCCCGATGGCCGTCGTGGATGCCCGCGTTGATATCCAACGGCAGCCCCCGCGCTCCAGCCAGATGGGTCAATGGCGAACGATAGCGCAGTTGGGCGTCCACCTCGGGCGAATCGCCCGGAGCCCCGCCACAGCTCTTGACGATGTGGTCGGCGTAGCCGCTGCCCGCCGCCCGGCACTCGCGATACCAGGCAGCCAGATCGCTGATCGGCACCCAGGCGGAGACCCCGGCCCAGACTTCGGGGGCACGGCCCGCCATGAGCAGGGCATAGTAGCCCCCCCCCGAACCGCCCACCAGATAGATGCGGCGGGCATCGATGGCGCGCGTCCGGCGAACATAGTCCACCGCGCTGAGGATATCGGCGACCGCCAGATCGGAACCGGTGGCCTGCGGCGTCCAGTTCGGCCCCCGGAAGTTGGGGTGGATATAGGCCCAGCCCTGCTTGGCGCACCACGCTTCGATACCGGGCTGGAACCGTTGCCGGTAATCGCCGCTCCAGGTGTGCAATCCCACGACGAGCGGCACGGGCTCCGGATTGTCCGGCGCGAAGTAGCGGGCGGGCTGCATGGTGCCGTCCGCCGAACTCGGATACTCGATGTCCTCGGTCACCGCTGCCTTCTTCGCGGCTTCGACCGCAAAGCGGATCTCGCGAATGGCAGGCTGCCGGTCCTTGGCCTTGCCGGCGAAATGGAGCCGCAGATAGCGGGCGGGCTGGCCGATGGGCTGGCAGGAGAGGACGGTTGCGGGCAAGGCCCCGATGGGCTGCCAGGTGGTGCCATCGGTGCTGAGGTCGGCGGTCGCCTCGCGGGCCATGTGCCGCTCGTCGAAGTACTCGATGGTGATGGCGGGGACCTCTTTCACCTCGCCCAGATCGATGTCGAGCTGCCACTGGTCGGCCTTAGGATCGCCCGCCCAGTAGGTGGCCGGATTGCCGTCGAAGATCCGTTCGGGAGGCGCCGTGTTCCCCGGCCAATTCGGACCGCCGGTCACCTGCGGGGCTGCCCCCGCCACGCCCGCGATTGCCATCGCTGCCATTGCCATGATCCTCATCATGCCGTCTACCGGCCTCCGGCCACCGTGATCCGCGCCACCCGGATCGAGTTGCGCTCGGTCCATACGGCCAACCTACCACGTTCCGCTGGCTTCTCCAGCTTCTGATCAATCACCGTTACCCCCTCGAAACGGACCCGAATCCGGTCCGCCTCCACCCAGGCTGCGACCTCGTACCAATTATGGTGCAAGGTGTGCCCGGAAGGCATGCCAACGCCCTTGGCCTGGGCCACGAGCTGCCCGTCGCGCCACAGCTCCACGCCCCGGTCGCGGGCATTCATCGCGCGCACCGAAAATCCCCGGTCGAGATCGCTGCCATCGCCCGCCACCTGGAGGTTGAGGTCGCGGCCCCGGGTGTACTCCTCGCCGAAATAGTCGCGGGCACCCAGGGAGAGAACCGCGTTCACCGCATAGGGCGGCGTCAGTTCGTGGTCGTACCAGAGCGCACTGCGGGCATTCGTCTCGGTGCCCACCCAGTGCCATTCGGGATCGCAACTCCAGCGGGACAGGGGAATCCAGTTGCCGCCGCTCGGGGTCCACTCGGTCAGGCGGTCGGGAAAGACGTAGTCGTGCCAGGCCGGGGCCTCCACCGCCAGCCAGCGCTGGGGAGCTTCCGGCAGGGCCAACGTGGCCGCCTCGGCACTCCCCGGAATCCGCAGGCCGGGACTGGCGTCGTAGCGCAGTACCGCATCCCGATAGGTCGGCAGGACCAGTTCCACCGCCTGTTGCTCGCTGGCCGAAGCGCGCGCCAGCCAAGGCATGGCATAGACCGTATACCGCTCGATGCCGTGCTGCCCCAACCCGCCCCAGGCGACGGGGCTGCCCTCCTCGCCCATGGCCCGATCCGTCTCCGGCAACAGCTTGGCCACCGGGCAGACGGCCACATCGTCGAAGTAGGCTTCCCCTGCCGTCACCCCCAAGGCGAAGCGGCCGGTCAAGCTGGCGGGCCGGTCGGAGTCAAGGCGCAGACAGCACTGGCCGTCGGCGAAACCGAACCAGGTATGGTCGCGCCCGAAGAGACTGAGTTGCCGCCACGCATCGGCGGCTTTGGGCGGCAGCGGTTGACTCAGCAACGTCTGGCCATCCTGTTCCAGCCGCAACGTTCCGGCCGGGGCCTCCCAGACCAACTGGATGGTCTGGCCGGTCTCGGTTGCAGCCCGCAACGCCACCGTGCCGTTGGCCGAACGGGCGGCGGTCGACAGCCGGTAGCCGCTCCATTCCGGGTTCCCTCCCGTCAAC
>QKCY01000156.1 GCA_003245525.1 Victivallales bacterium
CATGAAGAAGATCAAGGTCGGCCAGATCGGCATTTGCCACGAGCACGCATCAGGGAAGATGGGCACGCTGCGGTTGCTGAGCGACATCTACGAGATCGTCGGGGTGGTGGACGACCGCCAGACCCAATCGGCCCGGTATGCCGGGGACGACCTGAAGCCCTACGCGGGGCTGAACTGGATGAGCGAGGAGGAGCTGCTCAACTACGAGGGTCTGGAAGCGGTCATGGTGGAGCCGACCAACGCGGACTTGATCCCCACCGCCATCCGTTGCCTGGAACACAATCTGCCCATGCACCTGGACAAGCCCCCCTGCGAAGACCTGGGCCTGTTCAAGACCTTTCTCGATGGCTGCCGGGAGCGGCAGGTTCCCGTACAGATGGGGTACATGTTCCGCGGCAATCCGGCCATGGAGTTCTGCAAGAAGATCGTCCGCGAGGGCTGGCTGGGCGACATCTTCGAGATCCAGGCATCGATGAGCCACAACTACGGCACCCCCGCGTACCAGCCGTACCTGGGGAGCTTCAAGGGCGGCATCATGTACAACCTCGTCTGCCACCTCATCGACTTCGTTGTCGCCATGATGGGACGCCCGGAGAACGTGACTCCGTACCTCAAGTCTGTCGGCGGCGGCGGGAGCGCGGTCAAGAACAACGGCTTGGTCGTCCTGGAGTACCCGTACGGGACCGCGACGCTCCGCTCCTGCTGCTTCGAACTGGACGGCACCGGCCAGCGCCGCTATCTGAAGGTGTGCGGCACCAAGGGGGTGATCGAACTCTGTCCGCTGGAGCGGTTCGACCACCGTTCCCTGGAGATGAAGCTGACTCTGGGCGAGGGCAACGAGTACTACCCGGCAGGAACGCATACGCTCGGTTTCGGCGTGCAGCGCGACCGCTACGAAGCGCAGTTGCGGGAGCTGGCGAGGATCATCCGGGGGGAAATGGCGAACCCGTACACCTACGAGCACGACTATCTCACCCATCAGGTGGTGCTGGCCGCTTCCGAGTGCATCCGCTGGGCCTGAGCCGTTCGCGAGAGCCCTCGCGGTCCCCAGCCCGCGAGGGACAATGGCAAGCTGCACCGCCGAGTGGGAGCTCGGCGGTGCCAGGGGGAGACTACACGCCGGGGAAGGGTCTGGCGGGCATGGTTACGGCGAGGTCGTTCCAGGTGTAGTGGTAGGCGTTCCCATCGGCTCGCTGGGCAGGCTGGGCGACGGTTGGCTTCGCCCCAGGCGCAACCAGTTCCAGAGCCGCGCCGATGGCGGTCTCGCCGAGCTCGGCGAGGGGCCAGTCACGTTCCTCGCCGCTATGGAGCACGGCATCGACCCAGGCGCTGGTGTCGTCGCGGCCGCAGGTCCAGGGGACCTCTTCGCCGGCGAAACGTGCAGGCAGAACCTTGAGAACGGCCCGCCAACTGCCCAGGGTGAAGCAGAACTCGTCCGGGGCGGTTGCCTGGACGGTACAGCCCGTGCCGATGGCCCGGTAGCGGATGCGCCAGTCGCTGGCCCGGAAGACCCCGTTGGCGGGACGGTCGAGATGGATGTGGTGGTCGCCCTTGTTGGTGACGACCTGGAAAGCCGAAAGCGCCAGGTTGTTGCCTTGGGCGGTGCGGACTTCGGCGGAGGAGCAGGGCTTGCCGTCGCGGAGGAATTCGGCTTTCAGGACCGCGACTCCGCCGGGGGTTTTCACGTACCCGATCAGAGGACGACGCTGAATCCAGAGGCAATCGGCGTTGACGCTGCCCAGGCAGGCGTCGGGGGCGAGCCACGAAGTGCCAACCGTGGAATTGGTGTCGGGCTCCCGACGGATGAAACGGGAGCGGACCTCGGTTTCGGCGGGGAGCGCGGCGAAGCGGGGCCGCAGCTCCTTGGGGCAGGGCAGGTGGTGGACCACCGACGGCTTGTCGGCGAAGTCCTCCGCGCCATGGATGGCCTGGCCGGTGCCGCGGGCGATCTCCCCGGCGGTGTCGGCGGAGAGCAGATCGGCATAGGCGCGGCTGTGGGGACCGACCAACTGGCCGGTGGCGGGGTGGAAGTGCTCCGCCAGGGTTCCCCAGACGAAACCGCGCAGGCGCTCGGCCAGGGCGCGGACCTCGGCGTCCCGGACGAGTTGGAGGGTACGCTCGCATTCGTGCAGGGCCACGAGGGTGTAGGTCGGGCTGTTGTACTCGTTCAGGCCGCCATGGTAGTCGGTGAACGCGAGGAAGGCGGCCAGCCGGTCGCGACCATAGGCCAGCAGGCGGGGCTCATTCAGCAACTCGCCGGCGGCAGCGGTGACGCAGGCCCCCATGATGGCGATGTTGGTGTAGCCGGGCTGTACGTTGCGCCGGAAGATGGACCACCCCGCGTGGCCGAGCGCGGCCCGGATGCGGGCCACGAGTTCCGCCGGGAGCTTGGCCAGGGACTCGGTCAGGACGACCGCCAGGGCCGCGCCGCAGAAGTCGGCCCAGTTGAAGTCGGGCGGGGCCATTTTCTCCAGGGGCTCCTCGGTGAGCCAGGGCCAGATGCCGTAGTTGCGGCTGTAGGGGGCGGTGTCCTGGAAGCCGAGCACGGTGTCGATGATGCGGGCGGCGCGGGCATGGTAGGTCGCGTTCTCCGAACGGAGCAGGAAGACCGCCATGTCCAGGTTGTCGCGAGTCTGGTGCGCCCAGGTGCCGGGGGGGACGAGGCTGTGGTAGCCGGGGCCTTGCCAGGTACAGCCGTAGAGCCCGCAGTCTTCGTTGAAGCGGTTCTCCGCGTCGCGCAGGAAATCGTCGAGTTGCATGGGTTGTCCTCAAGGAGCTGGAGAAGTGAAGGCAACGGGCGGACTGTCGTCCATGCCAGGCGAATGTCAACCCGTCGCCGCCGTTGTTCCCAACCCGGTGGATGGCGTGTATATTGCGCACCCACGAGGGTTCCGTCCGGTCGGGCGGGACCGAGGCCAGAGCACGCCGTACAGGACTCCTGCCCCAGATGAACCATTACGCGCACTTCCTGAAGTCGTTTGGCGTTCCCGAGGAAATCGTTGACCGCATGGTGGCTTTCCGCGTCAAGGACCACTACTACTGGGCGCTGGAGACGCGCGGCGAGATGTGCCTGATCCACTGTGCCTACGACAAGAACCACATCTACGACGGCAAGGACGAGACGCTCTGCGAGAAGATGATCGTCCCCCAGACGCTGGTCTTCCGCGACCAGGAGCTGGGCCAGACCGTGGTGATGCAGGAATACCACAGCCCCTACGACGAGGAGGATGTGGTGTACGTGGCGACCTCGCTCCGCGACCTGCGCTGCGTCTACCTGCGCTAGCCGATCACGATGGGGTCCGTCTCCGGGGCCTTCTGGTCGGTGGGGAAGAAGACCCGCACCGTGGTGCCTTCGCCGGGGGCGGTCTTGACGTTCAGGTAGGCCCGGTGGGTATGGACAATGCCCGTGACGGCCGCCAAGCCGAGCCCGCGCCCCAGGCCACGGGTGGTGACGAAGGGGTCGAACATGCGGCGGACCTCGGCGGGCTCCATGCCGCTCCCCGAGTCGGTCACCCGCAGTTCCACATAGCTCCCCGCCGGGATGGGCCGGGCGGTGACCGTGTCGGCCAGGGCGTCGGGGCGCACGGTTTCCTGGTTCACGCTGATGGTGATGCGCCCGGCCTTGGGGGAGATGGCCTCGGCCGCGTTGGTGAGCAGGTTCGCCACCAGTTGATGCACCTGGCTGGCATCGCCGACCACGCGGGGGACCTGCTGGTCGAACTCGAACACCACCTTGACCGCGGAGCGGGTCGAGGAGTCGAAGAGTTCCCGCATCTCGCCGATGACACTGGCCAGGTCGAGGGAGGTGATGTGGCGGGTGCCGCCCCCTGCGTAGTCGCGGATCTGCTGGCTGATGCGGGCGGCGCGCTGGACGGCATCGTTGATGGCGGTGATGCTGCTCTGCATCTCGGAGTCGGCGGGCAGGTCGTAGCCGATCAGGGCCGTGTTGCCGGAGATGGTGGTGAGGATGTTGTTGAACTGGTGGGCCATGCCGGCGGCCATGATGCCGAGGCTTTCGAGCTTCTGGGTCTGCTGCAGGGCCTCTTTCACCCGGGCCTCCTGGGCGGCCATGCGGGCGCGGGCCGCAAACACATGCCAGAGGTAGACGGTGGCCGCGAAGCCGATCAGGGTCGGAATGAACCAGGGGTAGTCGAGCAGCCAGGCGATGAGGATGTTGCTGCCTAGCCAGTGCAGGTCCACCAGTGCGCGCAGGAATTGCTGCATGGCCACCCAGAAGAAGAGCAGGGAGAGAGGCATCACATGCCAGTCGTGCCAGCGGTGGAACATGACCAGCGTGAGGATGCACGAGGCGAAGGCCACGTTGGCCCCGAAGAGGATGAAGAAGCGTTGCTCCTGCCATTGCAGGAAGCACGTTCCCACCAACAGAACCCCCAGAATGACGAGGATCGTGCTTAGCTTGGCTTCGCGTTCCGCAGGCACCGCAGGCGCTGGACTGGGCGCGTTCGCGTCGGACGATGTCATACTCATGCAGGATACGCTTCTGTTGGGCAGGGAATGGGGGGCACCGACCAGGCACCCCCCGACTATGGCCCATGCCGGGGAACGATGCAACCTCGGAGTTGGTACCGAGCCCAGCTTTTCTTGAAAGCCCTAGTCCCGTGGCTATGATTATCCGTTCATATCAAAACTACGGACAGAGGGCTCCTGCCCCTGTCAGTCCCGACCCGAAGGAGAATCCATGGTCGCGCGCAACAGCAATCTCGCCAAGCTTCCCGGTGGTTATCTTTTCCCTGAAATCGGCCGTCGCCGGAAGGCCTGCCAGGAGCAGAATCCCGGTGCCAAGATCATCAGCCTGGGCATTGGCAATACCACCGAGCCCCTCACGCCCCACATCACCGACGGACTGACCAAGGCGGCGGCGGGCCTCGGCACGCCCGCTGGCTATTCCGGCTACGGCGACGAGCAGGGCTTCGACTCGCTGCGCCAAGCCATCGCCAGCAAGCTCTACAACAACCTGGTGACGGCGGACGAGGTGCTGACCAGCGACGGCGCGAAGTGCGACATCGGCCGCCTCCAGTTGCTGTTCGGCAACCAGGTCACCGTAGCCGTGCAGGACCCCTCCTACCCGGTCTACGTGGACGGCTCCGTCATCATGGGCGCGACCGGCGATTTCGACCAGGCCAGCATGCAGTACGCTGGCATCACCTACATGCCGTGCCTGCCGGAGAACCAGTTCTTCCCCGACCTGACCAAGCTGCCGCGCACCGATCTGATCTACTTCTGCAGCCCGAACAACCCGACCGGCGCGGTGGCGACGAAGGCCCAGCTCAAGACTCTGGTGGACTTCGCCCTGGCCAACCGCTCGATCATCATCTTCGACTCCGCCTACAGCGCCTACATCGCCGATCCCGAGCTGCCCCGTTCCATCTTCGAGATCGAGGGCGCGCGCCGCTGCGCCATCGAAGTGAGCTCCTTCTCCAAGCCCGTGGGCTTCACGGGGCTTCGGTTGGGGTGGACGGTCTGCCCGAAGGACTTGGTCTACGATGATGGTTCCTCGGTGCTCAAGGACTGGAACCGGATCATGACCACCGTCTTCAACGGCGCCTCCAACGTGGTCCAGCACGGCGGTCTGGCCGCCGTGGACGACCAGGGGCTGGCGGAGATGGCCGCGACCGTGGGCTACTACATGGAAAATGCCGCCATCATCGAGCAGTGCCTGGCCGACATGGGCATCGAGCACTACGGCGGGCACAACGCCCCGTACATCTGGGCGCGTTTCCCCGGCCAGAAGTCCTGGGATGTCTTCTCGCGCATCCTGAACGAGGCCTTCGTGGTCTGCACGCCCGGTTCCGGCTTCGGGCCGGCGGGCGAGGGCTTCATCCGCTTCAGTTCCTTCGGCCATCGGGCTGACGTGATCGAGGCCACCGAACGGCTGAAAAAGTTGTCCTTCTAGAAGTGCCCGCCATGCCACCTGCCACTCCCTGGACCTTGCGCCGTATTCTGCGGATGGTGATTCCCTCCGTGGTCGTGCTGATTGTGGCCTGGGTCCTGCGGGGTCAGCCGGATACGCCCATCGACCAGTCCGGGGAAGCCGTCGAGCCTACTCGGCTGGTGGCCGCTCCGGCCGAGTCCATGCTGGCTCCGGCCCCCGCCGCCCGGCTGCTGGTCCTGGCCGAGACCGGCGGCGAGGCCCTGGGCAAAGCCCTTCAGGCCAAGGCTGGCCAGGACGTGGCGGTGGTGGTGGTTCCTGCCGAGAGCCGCGCGGCGATGGCGGAGAGCTACGGGATTGCCGAGTTCCCCGCCGTCGTGATCGAGCGGGAGGGCACCCAGCAGGACATCTGCACGGGAGCCAAGGCTGCGGCGGACAGCGTTCTGGCCCGTTGCCGCGCACTCGGTTGGCAGGTGGAGTGACCTTCCCGCCGTCCGGTTCGCAGGGCACCGTCTGGACGCGTGGAGGAACTGTCTACTTGGCCGACCGCTCCGCCAACGTGCGCAGGTAGCGGACGAATTGCGGGAAGGCGATCTCGGCTTCCTCGATGTGGGGATGCCAGCGCTTTTCCCATTCCAGCGTGTACCAGCCATCGTAGCCGACCGTGGCCAGGAGCTCCTGGCAATCGGCCAGGGGAATCACTCCCTCGCCCATGGGGCAGAGCAGCCCGCTGTCCCGCAGGTCGCGGCCAAACCGTTCCTTGCCGTCGAGACAGCGGCGACCGTCCTTCCAGTGGGTGTTGCGCACCCAGCGGCCAATCCGTTGCCAGGTGACTTCGGGCACCTCGTGGCCGGTCCAGTAGGTGTGCTTCACGTCCCAGCAGCAGGCCACGTCGGGGCGGTTCGTCCGTTCCAGGACGGCGGCCATGTGGACCGACGAAGTCCAGGCATCGTGGGTCTCGATCAGCAGGTCCAACGGGGCGATGGTCCGGGCACGGTCGGCCAGCGCCGCCACCCGCTCGGCAACGCTCGCAACCACCCGCTCGCGGTCGCCCTCGGTGGCGCCATCCGCCAGGTTCAGGCTTCCGCCAAAGACCCGGATCTGACTACAGCCGAGCCCGGCGCAGATCTCCGCCGTACGGGCGATCTCCTCGTTCCCTGCTGCCAGCCCTTCTGGCCGGGTGTCGGTGAGCAGCACCCCGCTGGAGACGCAGGAGACGGCCAGTCCATGGTCCTGGATCAGGGCGGCGGCGGCGGCGATGCCCGTGCTGAACTCGGGCAGCAGCCAGAGCTTCAGCTCGGTTCCCAGCCCCCGGAAGTCGATGCCGTCGAACCCGTACTCGCGCAACCGCGCCAGAATGGTCGGCAGATCCCACTTCAGACAACCCAGTGTACTGGCAGAGAGTTTCATGCATGTTCCTCGGGTACTGGCAGAGACGGAATACCCTAGACCGTAACAGTCCCTCCGGGGTTGTCAACGCCTCCCGCACGGTGGATTCCGCAAGCGCAGAGGCTATGGTCTCGCCGCCGCCCCGCATGTTCCTGTTCGTTCCTGACTCGCCGAGGAAACCCCGCCATGTCGTCTGCCGAACGGCTCGACCCCGCCGAATTCCGTAGCCCCGGTCCGGAGTACCGCGGGGTAACGCTATGGTTCCTCAACGACCGACTTGAGGAGTCCGAAGTGGAGCGTCAACTGCGCGGCTTCCGCGACGCGGGCTGGGGGGCAATCATTGCCCGGGCCTTCATGGGCGTCCGCACGCCCTACTTGAGTCCGGAGTGGATTCGCTTCAGCAACCGGGCCATCGACGAAGCCAAGAAGCTGGGTCTGCGCGTGATGCTGCAGCACGCCGACAAGAACGCGGCGCCCTACATGGTGTCCGGCGTCCCCGGCATGGAGGAGCGTTTCCGGCACCAGCTCGTCATCGCCGCACCGGTCAGCGATCCGGCCCCGGAACGCAGCGAACTGCTGCACACGGACGCGGACAAGGCGTACTACCGGCTGGTGGTCGCTCCGACCGGAGACTGGGCGCGACTCATGGCCGTTCTCGATCTGCTCGACGACGACACCATGGACGCCTATCTCGCGGCGGCCTACAAACCCCTGGCCAAGCACCACGGACACGAGTTCGGCAAGACGGTCGAAGCCATCTGGGTGGACGAGCCCTGGCTGCGGATCAGTCGCTACACGCCCCATCCCTCGCTGCCCTGGACCACGGATCTTGCCGAACGGTTCGCCCAACAGTGGGGCTATGATCTGCTGTCGCATCTGCCCGATCTCTTTGCGCCCGTGGGCGACTACCAGAGGGTTCGCCACCACTACTGGCGCACGGTCAATCGGCGGTATCTGGAGACCTACTGGAAGAAGGTCTATGACTGGTGCAACGCCCACGACACCCAATTCTCGGGACACTTGATGGGCGAGGACACGCTGAACGGCCAGATCGGCTGGACCGGGACGGTCATGCCGTCCTACGAGTACATGCACATTCCGGGCATCGACCACCTCACCAAGAACGTCAAGAGCTGGCCTGCGGGTACCCCCTTCATCGGCACGCCCAAGCAATGCTCTAGTGCGGCCAACCAGTTCGGTCGGCGTGAGGTGCTGGCCGAGATGTACGGAGTCAGCGATTCGGCGCTGAGCTTCGCCGACCGCAAGTGGCTGGCCGAGTGGATGGCCGTTATGGGCATCAACTACCGCTGCTACCACGGCTCCTTCTATACCTTGCGCGGGAAACGGAAACGCTTCTACCCGCCCTATCTCTCCGAGCAGCAGCCCTGGTGGACGGACAATCGGCTCGTGGCCGATCCCATGGCCCGCTTGTCCTACGTGCTCCGCCAGGGCCAGTTCGCGGGCGACATTCTCATGCTGCATCCCCTCGAATCCGCCCATGGCGAGTTCGACCCCGCCCGCACGGCTCCGGCGGTGCAGAAGCTCCAGGCTTCGTGGGCCGCGCTGAGCGAACGTCTGATGACTCTGCACCGGGCCTACGACTACGGCGACGAGGAGATCATGTCCCGGCATGGCAGTGTCGCGGATGGGCGTCTGCTGGTAGGCGAGATGGCCTATCGGACCGTCATTCTGCCGGACATCGCGACTCTGCGCGCCTCGACCGTGCAGTTGCTGACTGGTCTGCTCGATGCAGGTGGCTCCGTCATCGCCACGGGGGTGATTCCAACGCGGATCGACGGCGTCGAGGATGCGGCCCTTGCTGCTCTGACCGACCGCTTCTTCACGGCCGATCCCGAGACGAATCTGGAGTCCGTGCTCGACCACTGCCACGCCCCCGACCTGCGTCTGACTGGTGCTGGCGCGGAGGGCATCTGGCTGCACCCACGCCGGGTGGGCAATACGCGCATCGTCTTTCTCTTTAACACAGACCGGGACCACGGCGCAGATGTCGAACTGGCCCTGCGCGGCAGTGGCCGTTTGGATGCCTGGGGTCTGGAGAGCGCGGACTCCTCCCCCATTCCGCAGGAGTGCAAAGACGGCTGGGTGGTGGCCCCGCTGCACGTCGCGCCGGGCGGCTCGCATCTGCTCGTGCTGGACGAGACCGCTAGTCCCGTCGCCATTCCCGCACCGCAGACGAGCGAATCCCAGAGTATCAGCCTCCCCAAGACATTCACGGTCACCCGGCACGACCCCAACGCTCTGGTCTTGGACTTCTGCCGGTACCGCTGTGGCGACGGCGATTGGTCCGAACCACTGCCCGTGATCGGGTTGCATGAGAAACTGGTCGCCCAGAACTACTGCGGCCCGTTGGAGCTGAGTTTCTCCTTCCGATCCGAGGTCGAACCGGCCTCCTGCGCCCTCGTGATCGAGGATTCGGAACAATGCAGTGTCACTCTCAACGGACACCCGCTCGAACGCGTCGGCGACGCCTTCTATCGTGACCGGGGCTTCCATCGACTCGATGCGACCGGCCGGGTCGTCGTGGGCGAGAACGAGGTCCGGATCGTGCGCGATTTCGTAGCTGCGGACGCCTCTGCGGTGAGCCACCCCGAGCGCTTCTACGGCACCGAACTGGAGTCCGCCTACTTCATCGGCGACTTCGCGGTCCAACAGAAGGGAACCGAGTTTGTCCTGACTGCCGAGACCGGCGAGTGTGGTACCGACCTGCTGGCGGACTACCCGTTCTACGCGGGCAGGCTGACGCTGAGCGCCACGCTGGATCTGCCCAAGCCGCAAGCAGACGAGCAGGTGGTGCTGGAGCTCGGCCCGCTCCAGGCCATTCTGGCCAAGGTCGCGGTCAATGGCAACGAAGTCGGCGCGATCACCTGGGCCCCTTACGAGGTCGATATCACCTCGTCGATTCAGGCTGGGGGCAATCGCATCGAGATCGAGTTGGTGAACTCCCTGCGCAATCTCATCGGCCCCCACCATCGCAGCACGCCGAGCCCCTTCGAGGTCTGGGACAGACACTTCACCGCCAAGAGCGAGCGCGCCGACTGGATGGACCGGCCTCAACGCGGGGAGCTCCAACACTGGACCGACGAGTATTGCCTCGTTCCCCTCGGCATCGACGAAGGCGCACGCATCGCCTACCGCCGCCGCGAGGCCACTCCCCGTTCGGGGTGGTGAGCATCCTAGTGATCCAAGCCTATGACAAGACACCATC
>QKCY01000340.1 GCA_003245525.1 Victivallales bacterium
ATGTATTGCCAGAACCGGTAGACGCCGCCCAGGTTGTCGTCGAACACCGGTTTGCCCGTCATGCGCCGGAAGAGCCAGGCCGAGTGGATGTCCCAGCCGTAGCGGTAGGGGCCGTAGCTGACGCCCTGGTTGTGGCGCGGCGACTGGTACTCGAAACGGCGCATGGGGACCAGTTCCTCCAGAATCCGGTAGGCGCAGTACTGGTAGGGAACCGGGTCCTCGTCGTAGATGGCGATGGCGATGGCGAGCAGGTCGCGGTTGACCTGCGCCTCGTTGCCGTGGCCGTTGACGATCATCTGGCGGAAGGGGGGCCAGCCGATCTCCATGTCATCCGCCAGCCGCATCAGGTTGGCCCGGATGCTTTCCCGCTCCTCGGGCGTCATCAGGGAGTAGCACCAATCGTAGACCAGGGCTCCCGAGTACATGGCCCGACCAATCTCGCGGGTGATGTCGAGCAGGTTGCCGAACTCGACCGCAGCCAGATACTCGTGCATCAGGTGGACCGCCTCGCGACCGGGCTCGGGCTTGCCGGTCATCAGGCAGACGAACGCCTTGTAGACGGCGGCGGATTCCAGACCGCTGTTGTAGCCCACTTCGGTACCGGGCTGGATGGTCAGGGCATAGGGTTTGGCGGCCCGTTCCTGGACCTTGGCCCAGAGCTGGGCATTCTCGCCCTGGTCCAGATTGGCGCGGATCTGGGGCAGGGAATCCTGGTTCACCCACAGCCGGGGTCGGGACGGGGGCGGTACAAGGGTCGGCTGGTAGGCGGCAACCGCGGCGGGCACGGCGGGCGGCACATAGGGCGCGAGGGTCAGGTTGTCCAAACGGACCCCTTCCGGGAGCCAGACCGCAATCTCCTGCTCGGTGCCGTCGAAAGCGAACTTGCCAAGGGTCTGGACACAGCTCTCGGGCTTGCTCCAGGGCACGAAGACGACGCGCTGGGTTGGCCGCCCGTTGCCCACCTTCAGCATGAGATAGGCAGAGGCGTTCTTGCTCGCCGCCCGGCGCATGGCCTCGGTGCCCTTGGCATCGGTGGCAGCGTTGGTTCGGATCAGGTAGCGGCCTGCTTCCGCGACGGTGACGGTGAAGACCAGATCCGGCGGGGTTTCGGGCGAACCCACCTGGGTCTTGCAGCCCTCGGCCAGCGACACGCCTTGCTGGCTGGCGAAACTGGCCTGCTCCACCACGACCGCCCGCCCCGGGGTGAGCCGGGCGGCTTCGGCTTCAAGAACGATGGGCTTCATGGCAGCAAGGACCTCCGTTCCGGCCATCGCGGCCGCCAGCGCAAGGACGGCCGAACGGATGGGTGTATATCTGCGGACCTGGATCATCACGACTCCCTGCGCCTACTCGAGATAGGGCTTCAATTGGACGAAGTTGAGCACCAGCTCCTCGCCGGGCGTGGCGGCAGCATCGGTAAAAACCACCGGCAGGGTGGCCTGCGTGGCGCGGAAGACGATCCGGTGCAGGTTGATCTTGGCCACGTCGCCGTTGCCCTTCCACTTGCCGGAGTTGCGCCGGTCGATGTGGACGAAGCTCCGCTCGGGCAGGATCTCGGCCCCGGCCAGTTCCACGCCGATGCCATACTGACGGGGATTGTACGTCTTCTCGGCGACATCCTTGCGGTCGGCGGTCACGAACTGGAGGGAGTAGACCTTGCCCACTTCGAGTCCCTGGACGGTCTGGCTGATCCGGTTGGGCTGGTCCGCGCCGCGGACCATGAGGCAAACCGAGTCGCCCGCCGAGCCACCGCCCCAACGGCCCTCGCTTTTCTTGCCGAAGCCGGGAATGGTCTCGGCTTTGATCGACCCCTCGGCGGCGGGAGCGGCCTCCCAGCCGGTGAGGCCGTCGGCGAAGTCGGGATTGGCGACGAAGCCGGGATTGTAGCGGAAGCCGTACTGGGCCGAGAGCATGTCCTTCCGCCCCTCGACCGCGTAGTGGCGCATGAGCAGGAAGGACCAGCGGGCCAGTTCCTCGTCGCCGTAGTAGGTACCCCAGTAGCCGGTCACCGCCAGGTCGGCGAACTCGGGATCGTTCGCCACCAAGTTCACCTGCATGTCGAGGAAGTATTTGAAGTCCACCGCCGGATCGTGCTCCAGCGAGATGATGGGAATCTGGTTGAAGTTGCCGAAGATGATCCCGCTGCCAACGGCGGCGTGGGGGAAGTAGGCGTTGAAACGGCGCATGGTCTCGGTGACCATGCCGTCGAGATAGGCGGCAGCGGTCTTCTCGTCGGTCTGGGGATGGCAGTAGGCTTCGAAGATGAGCCGCCCCTTGCCCCCGGAGGCGTTCAGGGCGGCGGACATGAAATCGGTATGAAGCGAGGCGATGGCGGGCTTGCCCACGATCCAGGTGTAGACCAGCCGCTCGTCCGGGTTGCGCAGGTTCCAGAGGGCCTTGGTGAAGTTATCGAGGCTGGTGCGCCCGAAGAACAGCTCGTCGCAGGTCAACCCGTCATACTGGGGCTGGGTGAAGCCGGGATGCTGCTCGATCTTGGCCTGTGACTCGGCGGACGGCTCGCTGGAACTCACGTTGCAGTTGGCCAACCAGCGCAGGCCGAGGGCCTTGGCCTCGGGCAAGGCGTCGCCAGGCAGGGAACCCCCATTCAGCGTAGTCACGGCGGGAAGGATATGCGCTTTCATGAAGTCCCAGCCGTAGCTGCCGTTCTCCTTGACGAAGGAGTTCGAGCAGGGCGGATAGTCGAAGATCTCGACGATGGAGCGCACGATCAGGCGGGCAGCAGCGGTGTTGCCGGTGACCGCAATGTGGTGCTCGCCCATGGGCAGGAAACGGAAGGCCTCCAGCCGGTCCGTGGCCATGGTGATGATCGGTTCCCCGCCGTCGATACCCACGGCCAATCCGGGGCCCGGCGCATCGCATTCCAATGCGACGAACACCCAGCCGTCGCGCGGGTTCACGAAGGGGAAGCCCTGCGCCGCCGGAGCCGCTGCCAGGGCTTGGTCCAGCACTTCGCAGACGAGGTTGTTCAGGGGCCGGATGTGGGTGCGGTCGATAGCGGGGGGCTCGATGATCCGCACCGGGAAACTAGCCTCCACCACGGTCGCCTTGGTGGTGGCATGGCGTACGACCGTTTCCAGCGGGTAGCTGCCCACGGGAAGCCCGGCCAGGCTCGCGACGATCCCCGCCTTGGCCACCGGCAGGATCTGCTGGGGAATGCGGTTGCCCCCTACCGTGACCACGCATTCGTAGGCTTCCGGGGGCTCCGGCAGCATGCCGTAAACCCGGAGGGTGAGTTTCGGATCGGCCAGGGGAATCCGGCTCAGCAGAGGCTCCAACGGCACGATCCGGGGAGCGGCCACGATGGCTGCCTGGGAGGAGGAGCCATGCAGAGCGCCTTCGCTGATCGCCTCCAGCTTGAGGTCGGCGAAGAGGATCTCGCCGGTCGGGTCCACCGCGAACATGGCGATGCCGTAGTCGTTGCCCTTGGATTCGAAGAGGGTGAAGGTCTTCTCCATGAAGGTCCAGTCGGAATCGGGCGGCAGGCTCGTGAAACCGACCTCCTTCACCCAACCGCTGTTGTGGATGATCAGCCCTGCATGGCGGCTGTGGAAGCCTTTGGTCTTGATCCAGGCGCTGAGCTTGTAGGTCTCGCCCGCCACCAGGACCAGGCCCTGCTGGCGCATGGTGGCCGTGCCCATGTCCTCGCCGTGGAGGACGATGGCCGCCTTGCGGTCCTCGGGTCCCCCGGCCGGAAGACAACCCACCTGTTTGGCGGAGGAGGGATTCCAGAACTCGGGCAGATCCGCCTGCTCGGTGTCGAAGGCACCGTTGACGAGCAGGTTCTCGCCCGGGGCCACCGCCCCATGGCCAATCACAGGAACCATCGCGACCGCAAGCCACGCCAGGAAACGTTTCATGGTCCGACCTCTCGGGGTTGCGGCTCCGGCACCAAACCCTGACGACGCTCCGAAGCCGTTACGAGATACCCGCGAGGCGGGGAGCTGTCAAGCGGGGGAGATGGGACTTATGGGACCTATGGGACTTATGGGACTTATGGGACTTATGGGAGAAAGGCATGGGGGAATGGATAAGCGTTCCTTTCCCATCCGTCCCATTCGTCCCATAAGTCCCATAGGTCCCATGGGTCCCATTGGCTTCCTACCGCGTCCGCGAACTGGCTCTTGAGGGCCCAGAGGCCGAGGGTTGGGGTGCTGATGAAGAGGACTCCCTCGCCAGCGGGCATCGCCGGGTGCCGTCCTCCGGGAAGGACATCTGTTCGCTGCAGCTGAGCGGCCGGACCCGCGCTCCTCCCTTGTTATGCATGGACTTGGGTATATAGTCCGTGCTTCCTTCATGGAGCTGTTGTGTTCTTCTCGTGCGAGGGTTGTCTCTCGCGTTCGGTTGTTCTTGCCGCATTTGGCTAGCTAGGAGGTAGGAGATGAGACGTAGGTTCACGCTGATCGAGTTGCTTGTCGTCATCGCCATCATCGCAATTCTGGCATCCATGCTCTTGCCGGCTCTGTCCAAGGCGAGGGAGAAGGCGAGAGCGATCAGTTGCGTTTCGAACATGAAGCAGATCATGCTCGCTGCACACATGTACTGGGATGACAACAAAGACACCTTCTCGGCATCCAATTTCGACTACCCCAGAACGGACGCCGATATGGTGAAGTGCTGGTGGTACATCCTCAACAAGAGCTATGTCAACGACGACCAGGTCTGGTTCTGCCCCTCCCGGACTGCGGACTACCTCCTGGACCACCACGCTGACAACGTCTACGAGCCGGTCAGCTACACGCGCAGTTGCGAGGTGCGGAAGACCCCGAGCAGCTCTCAGTCCTGGGGGGCATCGGGCAAGGTCCTCACAATCAAGTTCCCCTCGCAGACCTACTATGCTGCCGACGGCAAGGAGACGGGCGGCTACAGTTACATGCGCGACGGGCTTGCGCCCGACTGCCGTCACAACGAGCGGGCGACCATGGGCTACATCGACGGGCATGTTGACGCGGTCTGGCACATCACCAAGACCAGCAACAAAGGGTGGATGAGGTACCAGCCCAACGGCGGGGTCTAGGGTATCGTCCGCAGCCTTCGCCCAGGCGAAGAGCTTGGGATTGCCGCTGTACTCCTGATATGGTCGTCGATGCCCTCGGTGAGTTCGAGCACCGAGTGACGGAGGGGACAGGGTCCTCCTTCATGCCCTCGCCGGAGGACGATGGCCGCCTTGCGGCCCTCGGATCCCCCGGCCGGAAGACAGCCCACCTGTTTGGCGGAGGAGGGATTCCAGAACTCGGGCAGGCCCGCCTGCTCGGTGTCGAAGGTGCCGTTGACGAGCAGGTTTTCGGCCAGTGCCGCCGCCCCATGGCCGATCGCGGGAACCGTCGCGACCGCAAACCACGTCAGGAAACGTTTTGTGGTCCGACCTCTCGGAGGAACCAGATGCGCCCCGAAGCCGTGACGAGGGGAGGGCTGTCAAGCGAGGGAGATGGGACTTATGGGACTTATGGGAGGAAGCATGGGAGAGGGAAGACGCTCTTTTCCCATTCGTCCCATCTGTCCCATAGGTCCCATTGGCTTCCTACCGCCTAAGCGAACTGGCTCTTGAGAGCCCAGAGGCCGAGGGCGGGGTTGCTGATGAAGAAGACTTCCTCGCCGTCGGGCAGGACGTTCATGCCGTCCTTGAGGGTCTCGGGATTGTAGCGGGCCATCATCTCGTCCAGGTCGCCCGCGATGAAGCCCACGCCTTCGACGGCCTCCTTGGAGAGGTCCTTGCCGGGGCAGTAGGTGATGCGGAAGCGGCCTTCGCTGGAGCCGTGGATGAGGTGGGCGGCGGCGCTGAGGTTGTTGCCGATGTCCTCGTTCTCGTCCACCGCCTTGAGGGTGGCCGGGGTGCCGCGATAGCCGTACTTGCGGATCAGGCGGTCGATCTCGGGGTCTTCGCCGAACTGCTTGAGGCCGGGGGCCAGCACGATGAGGTCGCCGTCATCGGCGATCACCATGCGGGTGCGGTAGACGCTCTTGTTGCCCAGCCAGGTGCTCTTGAACTCGGTGGGGTCGAGATAGACCACGACCTTCTTGAGCGGGGCATCCATGAGGTCGAAGTTCACCTGCTGGCTGAGGAGCGCGCCTTCGGCGAAGGTCTCCGGGTCGTCGCCCACATAGAGACCGCGCATGGCCATCTTGCCGGAGGCCTGGTCCTTGCTCATGACGGTGAGCACGTAGACCAACGGCAGGTGGGAAAGGAAGGTCTGCACGCCGTAGTTGAAGACGCGCCGCACGGGGGTGTCGATGCGCCCCATGATGCGCTCCATGTTGTGGCAGGCGCCCAGGAAGTGGCTCTTGTTGATCATGTCCGGGCCGCCGACGCCGACCATGATGTTCTTGGTGTAGTTGGCCATGCCGACCACCTCGTGGGGGACGATCTGCCCCACCGAGAGGATGAGATCGTAGCCCGCGAGCAGGATCTTGTTGACCATGACATCGATGGAGTAGTTCAGGCGGCCCTCGGACCACTCGGAAACCAGCTCGCCGGGGACTTCGCCCAGGCGGACCACGTCATTGCGCCAGTCGTGGACCACAAACCGGTCGAGGGGGATGTTCGGCCCGAACATGTGCCGGATCTCTTCCTCGGTCATGGCGAAGTGCGTGCCGAGGGCGGGGATGATGTCGATCTCGGCGGTGGGCGCGAGCATCTCGTAGAGCATCGCCGTCAGCACGCCCGCGTTGGAGTTGAAGCGGGTGTAGTCGGGCGGAATGATCAGAATCTTCTTGGGGCTGCCACCGATCTTGGCCACGGCTTCGGCGAGAATGCGGCGCTTGTCGGCATCGGTCAGGGCGAGGGTTTCCCCCGCCAGTTTGGCGAACGTGGACATGGTACGAAGCTCCGAGATGGCGGCAACACAGGATCGGCCGCACACGGCGGCCCGGTTTTTGCATAGCCTAGTACTTTACTCTCCCAGACCGGAGGGTAAAGGGGGTGGTTCACTGTCCTCTGGTCCGTGGTCAGTTGTCCGTGGTCAGTTGCTGGATGCCCCGGGTCTACCACTGACTACTGACTACTGACCAGTCCCCGCAGGTATTCATAGCCCTGTCGGTATTCCTCGGGGCTGTAGAGATGCTCCAGCAGCACGGGAAGATCGGGCGAGAGGCGTTCCGCTTCGGCCAGGTAAGTGCGGAAATCGAGCACGCCGGTCCCAGGGATGGCCTCCGCGAAGTGAAAACCCCGCTCGCGCTTCCAGACCACGTCCTTGGCGTGGCAACTCACGATCCAGGGGCCGAGCTTGGCAAAACACTCCCGGATGAGATCGCCGTTGTGGAAGTACTCCTCGCGGGAGAGGATGATGTTCACCGGATCGAGATGGACCGCGAAGCCGGGGCGGTCCACCGCGCGGATCAGGGCGAGATAGCTGTCGGCGCTGTCGGGATAAACACTGCCCATCATCTCCAGGGCGAGCTTGGTGCGCTTGGGCTTGACCGTGTCCAGCAAGCGGCGGACCGCTTCGACGATGCGGTCGAACATGGCGGGGGTCAGATTGTCGGGATGGGGCGTCCAACTGCCGTCGTTGTCCACGGTCCCGCCGAAGGTGACGCAGCAGCGGGCGTCGATCTCGTCGGCCACGGCGAGTTGTTCCGCCACCCAGGTAAAGGCAGTCTCCTGCCGGACGGGATCGGCGGGCAGCAGATTGCGCCAGCCGATCACCTCGGCGATGAGCACGTCCCGCGTGGCGAAGGCGTCGCGCAGGGCGTGGAGATAGGGCAAATCGTTGAGCGATAGGCTCCACGGGCAGAACCCCGCCCGGTAGCCCAGGTCCACATGGGCCTGGGCGAGATCGGCGGGGTCCTTCGAATCGACGGCAAGCGGGGCACCGAATCGCATGGCAGTTCCTTTCGTTGCCGGAAACACGATCCAACATCCACTGGGCCTGTCAAGGACTCTTCCCCATTTGTCGTGCATCGGACCGGAAACTCCTTGCACGGCACGACTCTGGCGGCAAGTTTCCTTCTCCATGGGCGTGAATCGGAACAAGGCACAAGAGGACGGGCTGCTCAGTCGGCTGACCAGCAAGATCCCGCAACCGCTGCGGCAGTACCTGGCGCTGGCCCTGTTCTTCGGCGGCCTGGGGGTGTACGGGATCTTCAAGAGCACGGGCTGGAGCGTGGGTCCTGCCGAACTCCTGAGCCTGCCCTTCTGGCGCGAGACGCCGTGTCGCATCGGGGCCTGCAAGCCCGATCTCGACTGGTCCCGGAAAACCCCCTACGGAATCCGCGTTCTCTATCACTACGAGGTGAAGGGCAAGACCTATAGCTCCAAACAGGTTCGGATTGCCAATGAGGAACAGTCTCGGTATGCCGAGATTCAGCGCCTTCTGCTGGAGTACCCGCCTGGCAGCGAGAGCATGTGCTACGTGTCTCCCTTCGACCCCACGCAAGCCTGCCTTCGGCGTATGCCCGGCGAAACGGCCCAGTTCTGCCTTATCGGGTTCGGTCTCGGCTGCGGAGCCGTCGCTCTGATTCTCATCTGGAAGCCCAAGTCCAAGCTCAGGGGCAAGACTCCCGCAGCCGACCCGGACCAGGAGGACGAGAGGGAGGCGATCCGCTTCAACGCTATCGTGCTCTGCTTCGCTGTCGCCATGGCTGTGTTTCTGTGGTCGGACTGCGCCAGCGCCTTCTCTCGCGTGTTGCGTCTGAAACAGATGATCCCAACCCCGTGCCGGGTGGTGCATGCCGGACAGCAAACCGCCGACTGGGCATTCCCGGAGCGGGAAGACGTTCTCTACGAGTACCAGTTCGGGGGCAACACCCTGAGTTCGAACGGGTTCGAGCCGGTGCCGCCACTCATGCGCAAAGTCGATGCGACCCGGCAAACCGTGGCAGGCTATGCGGTCGGTTCCCAACAGACCTGCTACGTCGATCCCGAGCGGCCCTGGGAAGCGGTTCTCGTACCGGAGGTCAGGCCCATCCACTACCCCTATCTGGCCCTTTTCCCCTTCGTGATGGCCTACATCCTCTTCGGCGGGGGTTGGGAGTTCTGGCGTCTGCTCTACCCGAAGGAAGCAAAGCCAAAGACCAAGCCGGACCCTTCCCTCCTCCGGCCGCACTGTCTGTCGCCATTGACTTCGCGCTGGGTGACGCTGGCCCAGTTCCTCGTGACCGGCGGCGGCTTCATCTGCGGCGGCTGCGTCTGGCTGATCACGATCCTGGTCCGCAAGGGGTTCTGGGGCTGGCTGGGAACAGGGGCATTGGCTGTGGTCCTGCTGTTGACCTTGTACGCGGTGCTGAACGAGGTCATCCGGTTCCTCAGCCCCATGCCGATGGTGCGCTTCCGGAAGAACGAAGAGCCGGAGGAACCCATGCGAGTCTCGTGGACACTGGCCGATCCCATGCGGCGAGTCAGCGGCATCACGGTGGAGATCGAGGCCCGGGTCCCGGTCCGCGACAAGAACGGGGAGGAGACCAAGGACATGCAGCAAGTCTGGCACCACGTCGCCGCAGATGCCGATGAGCGGCAGTTGGCCGTGGCCGGTCATCTGGACCTCGCTTTCCCCCCGCCGGAGGACTGCCAAGGCGACGAGGACGAATCGCCACTCACCTGGGTCGTCACGCTTCGCATCCGACAGGGGAACTGGTGGGGGTTCGCGGAGCAGTTCAAGCTGCCGCTCCAGACGCCGGCAGGGGTCTACCCCCTATGGGCCGAAGTACGGGCGGCAGACGACAGGCAAGGCTAGAGAAGAGCCAGTCTATTCCTCGAAGACGACGACGGCCCAGCCGCGGACCACCGGCACGCTGACCACGGCGTAGTTGCCGTCGATGGCAAAATCCAAGGCTTCCCGACTGGGAGCCAGATAGACCTTCTGGGGCATCCGACCATCGAGCCGCAACTGCACCGTGAAGTCGCGGAGTTCGAGGGGTTCCTCGATCATGTTCACCCCCGCGCCCCGCGCCTCGGGCAGATAGGCCATGATGTAGACCATCCGGCGTCCGGGCTGGGAGGTAACCGTGACCCGGCTGAAGGAAGGCGCGCCCGGCGCGCGGGTCAGCGGTTCGGGCAGGAAGGCGTCAAGCAGGTTGGCCACGATCTGCCGCATGGGCAGAGCCCCGCTGGTGAAGTAGGTGCGGAACACGGGATGGCTGACGTGGGCCACGCGACCGTTGCGGACAATCGCCGGGCGACCGGTATCCGCGTCCGGCGGCGTGTAGACGAAGCCGTGGCGGCCGTCCCAGGTGTTGTTGTAGTAGGGGGCCACGATGGTGGCCAGGATCTCGCTGCCGGGCCTGGCGGCAATGTCCGTGCCCTTCTCGTAGAGAGTGACCGGCATGTCGGGCATCCCCTCGGCGAACTCGGGCCGGAACTGGATGTAGGCGGGATCGTAGGGATCGGCCCCCACGTAGTCCGCGCCCCAGGCGTCGAGCACGAAGCGGGTGTGCGCCGGATCGAGGCCGGAGTTGCCAGTGGAGAGGATCGCGCCGCCCCGGTCCAGATGGGCCTGGAGGCGGGCCGCCATGGCCTCGTCCACCTCGATCTCGTCGGGGAGTCGGGGAGAACCAGCACCTGGTAGTTATCCCAGGAGGAGGCGAGGGTCACGTTGTCGAACTGCATTTTGAGTTCGCAGAGAACCCGGGTCGCGGACTTGGTGGCCTGCACCGCGAGGTTCTTCTGCTGGGCCCGGTTGCCGCCTACCCAGCCGTAGCCGGGATAGTCGCCCTTCATCACGTTCGCGATCTCGACGACCGGCTTGGCGTCCTTGATCCACGGTTGGAGGGGACGGAGGTTGGCGTAGACCTCGCGATCCATGGCCATGGCGGCCCGATTGAGGTCCCCGCGCGGGTGGAAGTGGTCGCCGATGGT
>QKCY01000034.1 GCA_003245525.1 Victivallales bacterium
AAGGGACAGCCGCCTGCATGGTCTGCCCACCGCACGCGAAGGAGTAGCGACCGGCGGCAGGCAGGAGGAACCACGCGGTACCGTTCCGGTCGGCGACAACCCCGGTCACTGGGCCGATGCCTTCTCCCTGCGCGATCACCCACTTCCCGCCGGACTCCGCACCCAGTTCGATGATGCACTCGCCATTCGCCGGGGCGGCAAGCGGAGGCATGGGGAGCAGGGAATCGCGGTAGGCATCGTTCACCGCGTTGCGGATATGGCTGGGCAGGTGGGGATCGAACCAGTTGATGGTCTTGTGCCCGTAGCTGCCGATATCGATGCTCGCCGCTGGCGTCTTCCGGCCCGGCCCGGACAGGCTGGGCCAGGGGACCGGAGCCCAGGGATACTGCGGACACGCGGCGGCCTGGCCCTTCTCCTTGCACTCCTGGCGGATGCTGGCCGTCACCCCCCAGGGGTTGTGCTCGCCCGTATCGTCGATCTGGATGAAGCCGTCGCTCGACAGGCCCATGTAGATCTGGGCGGGTACCTCCAGCTCCCGGTACAGGGAAGCCACCCGGCGCACCTTGTTCGCCTTCATCTCGACCTGGGACGGGATCGCACCGATCCACTTGTCCCAGGCCCCGTAGGAGCAGTAGAGCGTCTCGCCGAAGACTGCCGGGCGGAAATCGTACACGGTCTGCCAATTCTTCACGAACTCGTCGATATGGAAGTCGGGATAGTGGTAGTTCGCCGTGTCGCAGGGCGGTTCCTCCTGCCACTTGCCCTTGTGGCCCCAGGTCCCCTCGTCGCCGTCCCGGGTCATGACCAGAGACGGATTCAGGGACTTCACGTAATGGGCGTACCAGGCTCCGAGGCGGTCGTTGCGGATGTTGAAGGCCTCGCTCTCGGGCCGGTCCCAGGCTTGGGTGAAGATCTCGTTGTCGGTGGCGGCGATGACCACGCTGGGGTGATTGCGGAGCATGCGTTCCCAGCGCTCGTAGTTGCGCAGGTTGTACTCGTGGAGCGGATGCTTGAGCCAGTCCTCGTAGGGGATGTACTCGCGCTTCCCGGTCGCCTGGTTCTCCTGCGGCTTCTTCTCGTGGAGGATCGGGTACATCTGGGCGTAGGCCAGCATGCCGAGGCGGTCGCAGATGCGGAAGAAGTCCGGCGACCAGTAATCCGAATCATGAATCCGGATGACGTTGATCCCATCCGCCCGGAGCAGGGGCAATACCACCTCAAGCCGTTTGCCGGGCACATCCCCGAGCCCGACATCGCCCTGGAGGATGATGCGCTTGCCATTCAGGTAGAAATCCGTGCCCGCGATCCAGAATTCCCGGAACCCGAACGGCTCCACGTGCCGGTCGGCCAGTTGCCCGTCCACGTAGACATCCGTGACGAGGTCATAGAGCACGGGATCGCCATAGACCCCGCCGATCCCCCATGGCTTGGCTTCCGTCCAGATGCCGTCGTTGCGGACTGTGCCCCTGCCACCTGCTGGAATCTCGGTGGTTTGGGCGGGGAACCGGTACTTGATCCGGTCCCCCAGCACGCAGTACTGGTCCACTCGGACCTGGGCGGGCACCGAACCCCGGTTCGTCATCTCCGTGGCGACCCCGATACTGGCCTGGCGCCAGCTAGTCGAGACGTTCATCTCGGCGACGGACACAGGAGTCGCGATGTCCAGGGAGATGTCGCCGCGCAGTCCCCAATGGGTGGTGAATGTCCCCTGCGGAATCCCGACGGCGCGGGGTGCTTCCAGGTAGAGATCCAGGGCGTTGGCACCCTCCCGCATGCCCATCAGGGGAATGGACACGATGCCGATGTTGCCGGAGTACTCCCCGCAGAACGTGCCGTTCAGATACACCTTCAGTTTCCCGCTGACATTGTCGCAGACGAAGGTGCAGGCTTCGGTGGCGCTCAGGCGGAGGTCGGTGCGGAACCACACGCGCTCTTCGCAGGTTACGGAGTCGAACGCAAAGTCCGGCCAGCCGGGCAGCGGTTCGACTTTCCCGTAGCGGTTGTTCGGATCGGCGTTCTTCAGCGGATAGTGCCAGGTCCGGAAGTACTGGTTGAACATGGTCAGGGGCAACGCGATTCCGTGCCAGGCCGCGCCGGGGGAGGGGGCCGGTGCAACGGGTTGGTCGTCTTTCGGTTTCGGCGCGACCGCCACGAGCCACTGGTCGCCGTTGAGGCAGATACGGCGGCGCTGGATGCTCGCGGGACGGACGGGTTCGTCGATGGCGGGAGGATTGGAGCGAAGCCCCTTGCGCTGCTCGGCATAGGCACGCTCGATCTGGGCATAGAGTTTCTCGCGTTGGCTCTGGAGCTTCCCGATGGATTGCGCCAGCGCATTCCCCTTGTCCTGCGCTTCCGCCAAGGCCTCGGTTGCCGCCGCGAGTTCTGCCTCAAGCTCGGCATTCTCCGCCGCCACGGCAGCAGGATCGACGGCCTGGTCCGGTCCCGTTTCCGGCGCTGTCTTCGGGTTCGGGTTCGCGAGGCGGATTCGGGCGTCGGCGAGTGGCTTGCCCGCTTCGTCGGTCAAAACCAGGCAGAAGCCGTGTCCGCCGGTGCGGTCGACGACCTTGAGCAGCAGGCGGTTAAGCCCTTGGTTCAGCTTTGCCGCATAGACCGAACTCCCCGGAATCACGTTCTGCGACCGGCTCACTCCGCCGAGATACGTCCCGTTGAGCCAGACCTTGTGGTCGTCGTCGCTGCCAACCTGGACTTTGATGCTCTGCTGCCGAGGTGAGTCCACATAGCAGAAGGCGTACGCGACGATGTGGTCGCGGAACTCCGGGTACCTGCCGTCCAGCGAGAGGATGCCCGTGGCGTCCGTTCCGTGGAGTTCCTGCCACTGGACCGGGACGACTTTGGTCTCCTTGTAGCCCCATTCGTTCGTGGAGCCGATCCCCGCGATGAGTTTGGCCTGGTCGGCTCTGAACTCGACCTCGGACGCCAGACCGGAGTGGGGCGTGGCTTTGGCTTCCCCCCCCAGATCGGAGAGGAAGTCGGTCGCATAGCCAAGCGGGCCCTTCTTGCCCTCGTAGCTCGGGTAGGGACCGCCAACGAGCCAGTCCCGGACAAAGCCATGGGCGTCCAGGGAGTAGGTCTCCGCTGCGTTCACTCCTCCGGCCAGGAGACCCAGCGCGATGACAATCAGTGCTCGTGTCATGGTCCACAGCTCCACCGGTACGCTTTCGTACCCTCGTTCGTCTTGGCATGGTACGGCTTGTGCCATGCCCGACCTCGGCGTAGTGTAGTTCCCCGACTGCCACCCATCCAGAGAGAGTCCACGCCCATGCGCTCACACCTGCTGTTCGTGCTTGCGTCCCTCGCGGTCCTTTCGGTCGGAGTTCTTCACGGAGCGGACGCTGCCGTCGCGTATTGGTCCTTCGACGGCGACCTGCGCGACCGATCCGGCTGGGGCCATGATCTGGCGGTGGAGAACGCGCGCTTCGTTCCCGGACGCCACGGTCAGGCGCTGCAGTTCGCTCGGGAGTACGTGGAGATGCCCAGCACGCCCGAACTCGAACTGGCACCCGGGCTACGGATCGACTGCTGGGTCCGGTATTCCCAGCTCCCCACGTCCTACCAGCACGTCATCTGCAAGGAGCACGAGTACATGCTGCGCGTCGACCCGCTGTCGGAGGGTGGGCGGTTCTCCTTCTTCGTGTATCTGAACGGGTCCTGGGAGCCGCGCGTCACGTGTGGCAAGACGGTGCAGCCCGACGTCTGGTATCACGTGGTCGCCCAATGGACGGGCAAGGAAGCCACGTTGGAAGTGGATGGCGAAAGAGCCAGCATCGCCCGTTCCGGGGTAGCCTTGCCCACGGCCTATCCATTGGAGCTCGGGGCGCTTGATGGGGCGCTCGACGAGCTCCGCATCGAGAACCCGGCGATGCGGAATCCCCGTGCCAGCAACCCCGACATGGTGGTGGCGGACTGGCCTCTCGACGGCGATCTCGCGGACCGTTCGGGCCGCAAGCACGATATCACGCTGCCGGAGGCGCGTTTTGTTCCGGGCCACGAGGGTCAGGGCCTGCTCGTCGGTGCCGAGCCCGGCCAAGCGGCGAGCACGCCGTACCTGAACGTGGCGCCCGGTCTGCGAATCGAGTGCTGGGTCTACCTCAAGGAGGAGTCGGCCGACTACCGGCCCATCGTCTTCAAGGACGGCGAGTATCTGCTCCGGGTCGATTCACAGCCGGAAGGCGGGCAGTTCACCTTCTTCGTGAAGCAGAAGGGGAAGTGGGATCCCAAGGTCCGCTCCAAGGAAGTGCCGAAGACGGGGGTCTGGTACCATCTCGTCGCCCAATGGGACGGCGTCGACGCCACGCTGGAGGTGAACGGCGCGACCAGCCGTTTGCGGCGCTCGGGCCCGATCAGCCCCGGAGGAGCGGCCGTCGAGATCGGGTCGGAGGGTCTGATCATCGACGCCCTGCGGATCGAGAACCCCATGGCCTTGGCCCAACAGGAGCTCCAGGCCATGGTCGCTGCCGTCCCGGCCGATGGACGCACGGGCGCGGATCACTTTGGCAAAGGCACCGGGTGGTCCGGCTGGGGCGGGACCAGAGGGGCGCAGGTATCGGCGGCAGCGGACGTCCTCGTCGCGACGTTCCCCGACTCCAACGCCATGATCGTCAACCCCTCCCTCAATCTCGACCTGGCCGAACGGAAATACGTCTGCTGCGACATCTCGTGTCGCACGGCCCGCGCCGCCAACCTGATCTTCCTGACCGACACCGGCTACGGCACGGTATCCATCCCGATCTGGCCCGAGCCCCGGACCTCGGTCGTCGATCTCTCGGGCGTCCCCAACTGGCAGGGCAAGCTCCGCCTGCTGGCGATCTCCGTGCCAGGAATCCGGGCGCACGAGGCGCAACTGGAGAACCTGTCGGTATCCGCCCAGCCTGTGGGCAAGCCGTTTCTGCACATCCGCAATGTGGCCCAAGGCCGCGCCCTGTTCCGCATTGGCCGTCCCGAGACCATCACCGCTGTCGTCCACAACCTGGGTATGGCGACAAGCGACGCCTCGGCCCGGATCGAGCTACCGTCCGGTGTCCGGTGTGTGGGCGATGTGGTCTGCAATCTGGGGGTCATGGCGACCGATGAGGTCAAGACGGCCGAATGGACTCTCGTGGCCGATGCCGAGATCCGCGACTGGAGCACTATCACCGCGACCGCTACGAACGCGGCCGTTTCCTCGGAGCGTTGCAGGTTGATCTTCCGGCCAGAGGAAACCCCTTGGACCCCCGAGGTCCGCTTCGCCGGTGGTGCCGGGGCCTACTACATCGACAGCGTGGCTGGCGACAACGCCAACTCCGGGCGGTCGGCGGATGCCCCCTGGCGGGACTTCACCAACATCAACGGCAAGGTTCTTGGTCCGGGCGAGAAGCTCCTCGTCAAGCGCGGCAGCGTCATCAACCAGGAGTTGCAGGTCACCGCCCAGGGCACCGCCGACAACTGGGCGGAGATCGGTCCCTACGGCACCGGTGCCCGCCCGATCATTCGCCGGAACTGGGATATCCAGGATCGTTGCGCGCTGATTCTGGACCCAGACTACCTCTGGATTCACGGCCTGATGGTAAGCCGCGCGGCCAAGGGACTGATTGTCTCCTATACCAAGTCGGGCCATGCGGGACTGCTCATCGAGGACTGTATCGCCGCCCACATCGAGGGGCTCTACCTCCCGGACAACCACGGCATTCCCGACTGGCGCGGCAAGCCTGGTCCCCAGAGCTACGGCGGCCGGTCTGCCGGGATCGCGATCCTGGGCGCGGCGGCTCGGGAGATGATGCTGCGCGACTGCGAGATGTACCAGACGTCCCAGGGGTTCCGCGTATCCCAGCAGGGGAAGCCCATGGTGGTGGACCGGGTCTTCTGCCATGACTGCTACGCGCACAACACCTCGCCGCACCCGATCCTGATCGCTGGGGACCTGGTGCAGAACAGCATCTTCGACGCTTCCGGCGGCCACGCCAGCCGGGGCACCATGGGGATCATGCTCGGCGGTCCCGCCGGGGTCACCTTCCGCAACTGCACCTTCCGCAACATGCCCGATTCGGGGAGCCACGACCAGGGCGGCGTGGACTTCGAGGCTGGTGGCAATGGATGCCTGATCGATGGCTGCACCTTCGAGAACAACGCCGGGGCGGGCATCGAAGTCCTCGGTCTCAAGTCGCCCCAGTGCAAGAACATCGAGATCCGGAACTCGCGCTTCATCCGCAACAACTGGGTGAAGAAGAGCCACGGTCCGGCCGAAATCTACGTGTGGGGGAAAGAGAAGAACTCCGATCCCGCCGTCTGCTGTAGTACCGGAACGGTCCACAACAATGGCTACGTGTTGAACCCCGGCGTGGAGTTCTTCATCAACGCCGTGCCGGATCTGACCTGGTGGGCACTCCAGGACAATGTCCAGTACCAGACCCCCGAGGAACTACGCCAGGCCATGCCCTTCAACGACCCACCGGTGGTGGATGCCGGTCCCGCTCTGTACTCGAACGGAAACAGGATTCGGCTAGTCGGCAAGGTCGAGGACGACGGCAGGCCTGCTGGCAACGCCCTGAAGGTCCGCTGGGAAGTGCTGGATGGTCCTGGTCCCGTGACCTTCGCGGACGCGGCTTCCGCCACGACCGACGCCACCTTCGCCCAGTCCGGGGACTACCTGCTGCGCTTGGTCGGCGACGACGGCGAACTCTGGTTGAGCGATATGGTGGCCGTGCATGTGTTGCCCACGGGCACCACCGTGGCCACGGCCTGGGAGTTCAACCAGCAACTGGACAAACAGGGCTGGACCGAGGGCGATCTCGGCACTCATGACTGGAAGACCGGAACCAAATCCTACGAGGTGGCAAAGCCGGTCAAGTATGTCTCGGGTGGATACTACATCGTCGCGGTCGAGGACAGCACGAACGCCCATCTGCTGTCGCCCGATGCTCCGGCGGTGGACCTCGACACGTGCAAGTCGATCACGATCTGTTTCCAGAACCACACCCCGGCCACCCAGATGCGTTTCGCGTTCACCACGGATGCGGACCCGGCGTGGAGCGAGGCGAACAGCAAGAGCTTCGCCGTGGTGCCCAACGACAACGGTTCCCGGGCCTACGTGGTCGATCTGTCGACGGTTCCCGCCTGGACCGGGAAGCTGAAGCAGCTCCGGCTGGATCTGGCGACCGGGACCCCGGTGACGGGCACCTGCCGCATCGACTACATTCGGATCGACAACCTCGCCGCCGTCACAGGGAAGTGACGCTGGCGGGTTGCTTTTCCGGTCAGCCGCCACACCTTCGCGCCCGAGACCGGGCGCTTCTCCACAACTCGGTACAGAACCACATGCTGGAGAGCCGCCCGGCCTCGGGCGGGGAGCGTGCCGCCCGACCAGGAACCTATCATCCCCTTCGTTCCTGGCGTAGGAACAGAGTCCCCCGTCCTTTGGGCGGGGCCTAAGGGTTGGCTAGGCCAACCGCGAGTTGGCTGGGGTAGTCCGGCATCGTCATGTTGGCGGGCAGAGTGGGAGCCGCCTCCGCGCGGCGATGGAGCGTTCTGCAGTCGGTTCCTGCCGTCGCCTGGCCGGAGCGGGTCGCCGCATAGAAGCGGCTCCCACATTGACCTGGGAACACGGCAGACCACGGGAAAAGACAGGAAGGCTCCCGACCTGCCTTCCTCGGAGGGGCGAACCAGTGCCCCGTTCTCTGGATGGGGGTTCCTTATCCGGGCCTGGAAATCTACGCCTGACGTGGTACTGGGTGGCACATCGCCGTAGACGGTCTAGCGGTCGCGGTTGGGCTCGAAGAGCTGGAAGAACTCGTTCACGGTCTCCTCCAGTTCGCTGCGGGTGATGAAGCGGTCCTCGTCGAAGCCCCAGGAGTCGAACATGCCGTCGAGGAAGACGTAGGTGTGGCGGGCGGCGTGGGAGGGGGAGATGCGTTCGTGGATCTGCCCGGCCTCGCGAAGCCGGACGAAGGTCTTTTCCAGCTCGCGCATGGAGGAGCGCTGGTAATGGCGCTCGTGCCGCCACAGCTCCTTGAAGTCCTCCACATACTCCATCCGGGAGTAGACGATCATGAGGAACATGCGGGCTTCGCGGTTCTCGTAGAACTGGAGCAGCCGCCTGAGCATGGCGAGCTTGAGGTCTTCGAGAGTCTCGATGGCCTCGTCGGACCAGAACTCGGGCTTGGCCTCGGGAAACCGGTTCATGTGGGCGTGAAGCTGGAGAAAGAGGTCGATCTTGTCCTTGAAGTGCCAGTACACAGCCCCGCGGGTGACCCCCGCCTCGGTGCCGATTTCCGCCAGGGTAGCCCGGGACACCCCATTCCGATAGAACACCCGCAAGGCGCCCTTCAGAATGGCTTCCCGAGTCTTCTCGGCGTCTTCCTTGGTTCGACGCATCGCAACTCTCCGCCGGGGGAGGAACGCGGGGGAAGCCATGCCCGGCCATGGCTTCCCCGCCAGATTACCGGCGGCGACCGGAAAATCAACCGCCGCTTAGGCCTCGAACCACCCGACGGGACCGGGGGCGAGATTGATGTTGATCTGCTTCACTTCGGTGTAGCCATCGAGGCCGAAGGTGCCCAGATCGCGGCCGATGCCGCTCTGCTTGTAGCCGCCCCAGGGGGCCTCGTTGTAGGTGGGATGGTAGGCGTTGATCCAGGTGATGCCCGCGCGCAGTTTCTTGATGAAGCGCAGGGCGCGCGCGCCGTCGTTGGTGAAGACGCCGCCCGCCAGGCCGTAGATGGTATGGTTCGCCAGGGCGATGGCGTCCGCCTCGTCGGTGAACTTCTGGACGGCGAGGACCGGGCCGAAGATCTCCTCCTGCACGATGCGCATGTCGGGCGTCGTGTCGGCGAAGATGGTGGGGGCGATGAAGAAGCCTTCGCCGAGGCCATTCTCGGTGAGCCGATGGCCGCCGCACTTGAGGGTGGCCCCTTCGGCCTTGCCGATCTTGATGTAGCTGAGCACCTTCTCCATGTGGGCCTCGGAGATCATGGCACCCATCTCGACGCCCTCGCTGTCGCCCGGGGCGACCCGGATCTGCTTCGCGCGTTCCACCAGGCGCTCCACGAACTGGTCGTGGATGCTGGCCTGGAGGAGGAGGCGGGAGCCGGCGGAGCAGACCTGCCCCTGGTTGGCGAAGATGGCGAAGAGCGCCCAGTCCACCGCCGTTTCCAGGTCGGCGTCCTCGAACACCACACAGGGCGACTTGCCGCCCAGTTCGAGGGAGATCTTCTTGAGGTTGCCGGTGGCGGCGGTCATGATCGCCCGGCCAGTCTTGGTGCCGCCAGTGAAGGCGATCTTGTCGATGTCCATGTGTTCCGCGATACGGGCTCCGACCACCGGGCCAGCACCGAGGACGAGGTTGGCCACGCCCTTGGGGAAACCCGCTTCCTCGATCAGTTCGAAGAGCCGGATCGCGGTGAGCGGGGTCAGTTCGGAGGGCTTGAAGACGATGCTGTTCCCGGCCGCGAGGGCGGGGGCGATCTTCCAGGTGGCCATGAGGAGTGGGTAGTTCCACGGCACGATCAGGCCGCAGACGCCGACCGGCTCGCGCACGACCATGGCCTGCATGGGATCGGCCACCTCGTAGGTCTGGCCGGTGGGCTTGGTGATGAGCCCCGCGTAGTAGCGCAGGCAGGCGGCGGTGTCGGCGACGTCGTAGGCGGTTTCGCGCAGGGGCTTGCCGTTGTCGCTGGTTTCCAGGGCGCCCAGTTCCTCGCCGTTGGCCTCGACCAGATCGGCGAGCTTGAAGAGGAGGGCGGCGCGGGCTCCCGCCGGGGTGGTGCCCCAGGGGCCTTCGTCGAAGGCCTGGCGGGCGGCGGCCACGGCCCGGTCCACGTCCGCGGCCGTGCCTTCGGTGACCGTGGCCAGCACGCGGCCGGTGGCGGGGTTGATGGTGTCGCGGGTCTGGCCGGATGCCGACACCACCCATTCGCCGTCGATGTACATCTTCTTCACGTCGTTCATGGTAGGCCTCCTAGTTAGGTCGTGGCATGCCGATCACACGCCGTCGAATGCTTCGCGGTAGATGCGGCGGGCCTCGTCGAGCCCGATGGGATTCGGGTTCACGTCGAGCAGACGCCGCACGCCCAGCACGTTCTGGGACATGGTTTCGAGATCGTCTTCCGGAATTCCCGCCGCGGCGAGCGACAGGGGCAGGTTGAGTTGGGCCTGCAAGGCCCGGACCGCCGGGACGAAGGCGGCGGGATCGCGGGTACCGCAGAAGGCTTCCGCCAAGTCGGCGAAACGCTCCTCGTTGCCCGCGAGGTTGTGCCGGAACACGGGGGCGAACATGAGACTGTTGGCCAGTCCGTGGGGCACGTGGTGCATCCCCCCCAGGGGGTAGGCGAAGGCATGCACGGCGGTGACGCTCGCGTTGCCGAAGGCCAGTCCCGCATAGAGGCTGGCGGTGAGCATACCCTCGCGCGCCGCCGTGTCGGCGGGCTGCCGGAACGCCTGGAGCAGGTGGGTGGCGATGAGCCGCACCGCCGCCAAGGCCATGAGGTCGCTGTAGGGATTGCGCTTGCGCGACAGATAGGCCTCGGTGGCGTGGCAGAAGGCGTCCATGCCGGTGATCGCCGTCACCGAGGGGGGCATACTGATGGTGAGCGCGGGAATCAGAAAGGCATAGTCCGGGATGATCTCCGTCGAGCAGACCGCGCCCTTCATCTGGGTCTCGGTGTTGGTCAGGATGGAGTACTCGGTCACCTCGCTGCCGGTCCCGGCCGTGGTGGGGATGAGAACGAGGGGGATATCCCGCCGCTTCACCAAGTCGGCCCCCACCAAGTCCGCGGCGGAACCGGACTGCGTGGCCAGTACCGCCACCACCTTGGCGGCGTCGAGGGGGCTGCCACCCCCAATCCCGATCACGCAGTCGGCGGCGAAGGCGCGGGCCTGGGTGGCCATCTCGTCCACCTGCTGGATGGTGGGGTCGGCCTTGGTTTCCGCGTAGACTTCGACGGCACGTCCGGGGGAGACGGCCGCGAGAATCCCGGCGAACCCGTCCGTGCGCGAGACATGGGGACCGGTCACGATGAAAATCCGGCTCACCCCCCGGCGGTCGAGGCTGGCGGCCAGCTTGGCGAGGGCCCCCTCGCCGCCGTGGATTTCGGGCATGCGTCTAAGGTACATGGCTAGTAGCCCGCCGCTTCCAAGGCTTCGGCGAAGATGCCCAGGCCCCGGTCGATCTCTTCGGCCGTGACCACGAGCGGGGGAATCCAGCGCAGCACGTTGCGGCGCAGGCCGCAGGAGAGGAGCAGGAGGTCGCGGGCGTAGACTTCCTTGAGGATGTCCCGCATCTTGTCCGGGTCCGGCTTGTCGTCGTTCATGATCTCGACGCCGACCATCAGGCCCCGCCCGCGGATATCGCCGATCACGGGGTATTTCGCCTGGAGCTTGCGCAGGCCGGCCACGAGCTGCTTGCCGCGGGCCGCCGCGTTGTGGGCCAGCTTCTCGCCGAGAACCACGTCGATGGTGGCGGCGGCGGCGGCGGCGGGGATGGGACCGCCGCTATAGGTGCCGCCGTGGGAACCGGCGATCCATTTCTTGCCCAGCTCGCCCCGGTAGGCGATGCCGGAGATGGGCAGCCCCGAGCCCATGCCTTTGGCCATGGTCATGATGTCGGGGGTGACGCCGTCGTACTCGTGGGAGAAGAGCTTGCCGGTCCGGCCGAAGCCCGTCTGCACCTCGTCCACGACGAGCAGGATGCCATGCCGGTCGCAGATCTCGCGCAGGCCCTTGAGATAGCCCTTGGCCAGCGGGATGTAGCCGCCTTCGCCCAGTACCGGCTCGACCACCACCGCCGCCGTTTCCTCGGGAGCGGTGCAGGTGTTCAGCAACTTCTCGAACTCGGCCAGCGCATAGGCCGCTTCCGCCGCTTCCGACCGACCGGAGGCGAAGGCGTAGGGGTAGGGGGCCACGTAGATGCCAGCGGGCAGGTTGGGGTACTTCAGCCGGTAGCCGGTCTTGCTGGTGGTCATGGCCATGGCCAGGTGGGTCCGGCCATGGAAGCTACCATGCAGCACGACGACGTTCGCCTTGCCGGTGGCATGCTTGGCCAGTTTCACGGCGGCTTCGACGGACTCCGCGCCGCTGCTGGCGAAGAAGTAGGTGTCGAGGGCGGCCGGAACCACCCGCTTGAGCTGCTGGCAGAGGCGGCCAAGGCTCTCGTTGTAGACGCAGTTGATCTGGGTGAAGATCAGCTTTTCCGCCTGCTCCTTGATGGCCGCGACCACCTTGGGATGGCAATGGCCCGTGCTGTTCACGCCGATGCCGCTGGTGAAGTCGAGCAGGGTCCGGCCGGTGGTGGTGTACAGCTCGCAGCCTCGGCCGGAACTGACGATGTGGTTGGTGGAGTGGGTGTAGACGCTCGACAGGGGATCGAATTCGCAGAAGTTCATTTTCGGTTTCCGGGAAAGGAAGACTCACATGCTGGCTGCTGCTGGGTTACGCAATGCACGCCCCCACCGCCGTAGAACACAGCGGCGGCTTCGGGCATGCCGACAATCTCGCGGGTTGGGAACAGGGTTTGGAAGATGGCCATCGCCTCTTCGTCCGCCCGCTCGTCGAAGAGGGGCACGAAAATGGCGTTGTTGGCCATGTAGAAGTTGACGTAGCTGCTGGAGATGCGGCGGGTGCCCTCGTACCACCGCTCGGGCTGGGTCATCCGCACCACCTCGATCCGGCGGCCCTGGGCGTCCGTCGTGTTCTCAAGCAGCTGGATGTTGCGCTCGAAGCGTTCGTAGTTGGGGTCGTCGGGATTGCTGGTGGAGAGGTGCATGACCCGGCCAGGGGAGATGAAGCTGGCGACCACGTCGATGTGGCCTCCGGTCTCGTCCTGCTCGTAGCCGCGGTCGAGCCAGACCACCTTCTCGGCTCCGAGGTAGTCGCAGAGGATGCGTTCCGCCTCGCGGATGCCGAGCTCGGGATTGCGGTGCGGATCGAGGAGGGTAGAGCGGGTGCAGAGCACCGTGCCTTCGCCGTCCACATGCACCGCGCCGCCTTCGTTCATGATCGGAGCGGCAAAACAGGGGATGTCCAACACTTGGCAGACCCGGCGCGCCAGCTCCTTGTCCTTCTCCCAGTTGGCATACTCCAGCTCGCCCCAGCCGTTGAAGCGCCAGTTGACGCCGGCCAGGTCGCCGTTGCCGTTGACCAGGAAGGAGGGGCAGGTGTCGCGGGTCCAGGCATCGTCGATGGGGCAGGGCACGAACTCCACGCTGCTGCCGCAGAAGCGGGCGGCTTCGAGGCGGGCCCCCTGGGGGACCAGCATCTTGACCGGCTCGAACTCGCTGATGGAGTTGGCCAGGGTCGCGATGGAGTGCTTGGCCTCGCGGTGGTGTCCGCGCCAGGCGATGGCGTCGTGGGGCCAGGCCATCCAGCAGGCCTCGTGGGGGTGCCATTCGGCCGGCATGCGGAAACCCATCTCGCGCGGAGTGACGATGCGTTCTTCGGTAAACATACGGGCTCAGAATTCCATGATTCGCGCATAGAGTTCGGGACGTCGGTCCCGGAACAGGCCCCAGGCTGCGCGTTCGTTGCGGTTGCGTTCCAGGTCAAGCGACGCATACAGGATGCGTTCTTCGGCGGGGCCTGCCTGATCCAGGAACTGGGCACGGGAACCGGCGATGAAGCTGTTCCCGTAAAAGGTCATCTCGATGCCGCTCTGCCGTTCGGTGCCGACGCGGTTGGCGGCGACCACCGGGACCATGTTGGCCCCGGCATGCCCCAACTGCGTCCGCCGCCAGTGCTCGCTGCTGTCCAGCGAGGCATCCTGCGGCTCGGAACCGATGGCGGTGGGATAGAACAGGATCTCCGCCCCCATCAGGACCATGCACCGGGCGGCTTCCGGCGACCACTGGTCCCAACAGATGCCGACGCCAATGCAGCCGTAGGCGGTCTGCCAGACCTTCAGCCCGCCGTCGCCGGGGGAGAAGTAGAACTTCTCCTCGTAGCCCGGTCCCTGCGGGATATGGGTCTTGCGGTAGACACCCAGGGTGCGGCCGTCGGCGTCGATCACGGCCACGGAGTTGAAGTAGGCGTTGCCGGCGCGCTCGTAGAAGCTGAAGGGCAGCACCACGCCCAGCTCCGCCGCCAGGGCGGCGAAGCGTTCGCGGGCGGGGTGCTCCTTCCAGGACGTGGCGTAGACGAAGAAGCGCATCTCCTGGGTCTTGCAGAAGTAGTGGCGCTCGAACAGCTCCGGCAGCAGCACGATCTGCGCCCCGTGGGCGGCGGCTGCCCGGATGGCCTGTTCGGCCCGGTCCCAATTGGCCCGGGCCTCGTTGCCGAAGGCCGACTGGACCGCTGCCACTGTAACTGGAGAGGACATGCGCCTGCTTCCCTTCTAGGCCAGTTCCGCCAGGGCCTGGTCGAGCCGGTCGATGGTCTGGTCGAGCAGTTCCATCGGGATATTGAGCGCGGGCTCGATGCGGATGACCTGGGAGTTGTTCAGGGTGCCGCTGGTGAGCACGCCGCGCCGGAAGAGCCCGGCCACCGTCTGGTAGCCCACCTTGCCGTCGACGAACTCCATGCCGATGAGCATGCCCCGGCCGCGAATCCCCGTGAGCAGGTGGGGATACTTGTCCTTGAGCCGGTTCAGCTCGCCCATCATGTAGGCGCCCTTCTCGCGGGACTGGCGCGGCGTGTCCTCGGTCAGCATCACCTCGATGGCGGCCAACGCAGCCGCACAGGCGACCGGATTGCCGCCGGTCGTGGTGGTGTGCATGAAGGGATTCGGTTCCAGGCATTTCCAGATCTCCGGGGTGGAGACGAAGCCGCTGCACGGAATGACGCCGCCGCCGAGGGCCTTGCCGAAGCACATGATGTCGGGCGCGACGTTCCAGCAGTCCACGCCGAACATCTCGCCGAGGCGGCCGAACCCGGTCTGGACCTCGTCCGCGATGAGGAGGACGCCGTAGCGGGTGCACATTTCGCGCAGGCGGGGCCAGAAATCGTCCGGGGGCACGACGGCCCCGGCCTCGCCCTGGACCGGTTCGGCGATCACGGCGGCGATGCCGTTGCCCACGTGGGCCGCCTTCATCAGTTCCATCTCCACCGCATCGGCATCGCCGAAGGGAGCGTACTGCACGTTGGCCAGCAACGGCATCAAGGGCTTGCGGAACACCGACTTGCCCATCATGCTCAGGGAGCCCAGGGACTTGCCGTGGAAGCTGTTGAGCATGGAGATGAAGCCCGACTTGCCGGTGTGGAGCTTGGCCAGCTTCAGGGCACCCTCGACAGCCTCGGTGCCGCTGTTGGCGAAGAAGCCGTACTGCAGGTCGCCGGGAGTCAGCTTGGCGAGCACCCGGCCGAGCTGGGCGCGCAGGGGATCGAGCATCTCCTGGGAGTACTGGGGCGAGCGGTCGATCTGGGCCTTGGCGGCGGCCACCACCTTGGGATGGCGGACGCCGAGGCTGTAGAGGCCGAAGCCACCGAGCATGTCGATGAACTCGCGGCCCAGGGCGTCGCGCAGGATCGAGCCCTGGCCTTCCCACTCGGTGAGCGCGAAGTCGCCCGAGATGGTGGCCGACTTGCGGTATTCCAGGAATCCCTTGTTGATGTGGTCGCGGAAATTCTCCACCGTGTGGCTGGCGAGTTTTTCCCGCACGGGCTGGGTCAGTTCGGTGGTGCCGGAGACGATGCCGTTCATCCACTGGACTTCGGCGAGGGCTTCTGTGACGTTGCGTTCCATGATGGGTCTTTCGCTGTGCGGATTCTCTCCCGGGACCGGACACCAAGCGCCCGTCCCGCGCCGCTGTGGCGTGGGTTGGACCGTGGCTGTGTCCGATGCCGGACCTCGGCTGGCGGGGGCTGCCGCCCCGCCTTGCCGGGAGGGGATCGGGAGTGGGTCTAGCTGTGGCTGCTGCCTGGGGGACGACGGCCGCCGGCCCGGAGACCGGCGGCTGGTTTCGTTCTGCCTAGCGGGTCTTCACCATTTTCCAGAGTTCGCTGTACATGGCGTTGTTCTTGCCCAGGTCGTTGATGTACTCCAGGCGCTTCTCGGTCTCGGGATCGGGATAGATCGCCGGGTTCTTGAGGTCGTCGGGAGTGATCATCGGCATGGAGGCCTTGTTCGGGGTGGCGAACTGGTTGAAGTTCGAGAGCTGGGCGCCGACTTCGGGCTCCAGGATGAAGTTCATGAACTTCATGGCCAGCTTGGCGTTCGGGGCCTTGGCCGGGATGGCGAGGCTGTCGACCCAGATGACCGTGCCTTCCTTGGGGTTCACGAAGCCCAGGTTGTCATGCTCGGCCATGGACTGGATGACGTCGCCGTTGTAGGCCATGGCGATATCCACCGTGCCGGCGATCACCTTGTTGCGGCCGCCCACATTGCCCTCGAAACCCATGAAGCCGTTCCTCTTCTTGTCGCCGATCATCAGGGTCGCGGCGGCCATGAGTTCCTTCTTGTTCAGGGTGTTGATGGAGTGCCCCTGGTAGCGCAGGGCGGCACCGATCATCTCCCGCTCGGAGTCGAAGAGCATGAACTTGGTGCCTTCGGCGGGTTCGAAGATGGACTTCCAGGAGGTGATGGGCTCCTTGAACTTGTCCTTGTTGTAGACGATGCCCACGGTGCCCCACTGCCAGCCCACGGAGTACTTGTTGCCGGGATCGAAGGACGGGTTGACGAAATTGTCCTTCAGGTTCTTGATGTTCGGCACGGCCGCGCGGTCGATGGGCTGGAGCAGGCCCAGCTCGATCAGGGAGGGCATGATGAAGTCGGAGGGCACCACCAGATCGTACTGGGAGACGCCACCGGCCTGGAGCTTGGCGAGCATTTCCTCGTTGGATTCGTAGAGGCTGACCACCACCTTGCAGTCGAACTTCTTCTCGAAGGCCGTGATGATCTCCGGATCGATGTACTCGCTCCAGATGTAGAGGTTCAGTTCTTCCTGGGCCAGGGCTCCGGCGGCGAAGAACGCGAAGAGACAGAAGGCGGACTTCAGGATACTTCTCAGGCGCATGGACGGATTCCTTTTTGGCTGGGACGGTTGTTTCTATCTAGTGGGACAGGGAGTTATCTGCGGATGCACTGCGGTTCGTGATCCACTGCATGAGCCCGACCAAGAGGATGGTGAGGATCATGACCAGGGTGGACAGGGCGTGGATCTCCGGGGTGACACCCCGCTTGACCGAGGCATAGATGAACAGGGGCAGAGTGGTCGACTTCGGCCCGGCGGTGAAGAAGCTGATGACGAAGTCGTCGAGGGAGAGGGTGAAGGCCAGCATGGCACCCGCCATGATGCCGGGCCGCAGCAAGGGCAGGAGGACCTTGAAGAGCACCCGGCGATGGCTGGCGTAGAGATCGTAGGCCGCTTCCTCCACGTCGGTGCCGATCAGCTCCAGCCGCCCGCGGATCACCAGGGCGACGAAGGCGATCTGGAAGGTGATGTGCCCCATGATCATGGAGCCCAGGCCCAGCTCGAAGAGCCCGGTCAGAGCCCGCAAGGCGCTGAAGGCGACCACCAACGCCACCGCGAAGATGATGTCGGGCGTGACCACCGGCAGGTGCAGGAGGAGGTCGAGCCGTCCGAGCACCTTCTTGCCCCAGGGGAAGCGGTAGAGCCCGATGGCCAGGAAGGTGCCGACGATGGTGGAGATGAGGGTGGACACCACGGCCAGGACCAGAGTGTTCCAGGCGGCGTTCAGGATCATCTCGTTGTGGAACAGCTTGATGTACCAGTCCCAGGTGAAGCCGCCCCATTCCAGCCCCAGCTTGGAGGCGTTCACCGAGAAGACGGCCACGCAGAGCAGGGGGATGTAGAGGAAGCAGAAGATGAGCACCGAGATGGCGCTGACGGCGGATTTTGCCCGGTCCTTCATCGGTGGGCCTCCCCGGTGGTATGCCGCCGTCGGCTAGCGGACAGGGCGGCGAGGGTGAGAATCATCAGCACGAGGCTCAGGGCCGCCCCGAAGGGCCAGTCGCGGCTGGTGCCGAACTGCTGCTGGATCAGGTTGCCGATGAGCATGTAGCGGGCACCGCCCAGCATGTCCGGGATGACGAACATGCCCATGGCCGGGATCAGGGTGAGGGTGATGCCCACCGAGAGGCCCGGCAGGGTCTGCGGCAGAATCGCGTGGCGGAACACCCGCCAGCCCTTGCCGTAGAGGTCGCGGGCCGCCTCGATCAGGGTCCAGTCCAGCTTCTCCACGGCCGTGTAGAGGGGCAGGGCGGTGAAGGGGAGGAACACCGACACCATGCCGATGTAGACCGCGAACACGCTGGGGTACAGGGCCTGGCCGCGTTCGATGATCTCGAACCGGGCCATCAGCGAGGCCAATGGCATCTCCGGGGCCAGGGCTAGGAGCCAGGCGTAGGTGCGGATCACCAGGTTGGTCCAGAAGGGAATGAGCAGGACCGTCAGCCACAGGGTTCGGGTCCGGTCCGGGCGCATGGCCAGGAAGAAGGCGAGCGGATAGGACAGCACCACGCAGAGGAAGGTGGTGACCACCCCCACCACGACGCTGCGTCCGAAGATCAGCAGGTTGTCCGCCGACCACCCGAAGAAGCCGAAGCCGAGCAGCCGCTTCATGTTCTCCAGGGTGAAGGTCCACTGGATGTCGCCGTAGTCGCCGCGGGTGGCGAAGCTCACCACGAAGAGGGAAAGGCAGGGCAGGGCGAGGAAGATCAGAATCCAGCCGAGGCCGAGGGAGGAGAAACCGAAGCCCCGCCACATCAGCGCCCGCCGCTTCTTCATCACGCCGTTGAAGATCACCAGCCCCTTGGGGGCGGCTTCGGCGTTGGGATGGTCGTTGTCAGCCATGGAGCACCACCACCGATTCCTTGGGCACGTGGACCATGACCTCCTCGCCGGAGGCGATGGGGCGGATGGACTCGGTTTCGACCCGGAGGCCGTTCTCCAGGAGCAGTTCCTGGTAGCAGCCCCGGTAGAGGGCGGTCCGGACCTTCGCTTTGAAGTCGCACCGTTCCGGGCTCTGGGTCACCCGCATGTTCTCGGGGCGGACGGTCACCATTCCCTCTTCCCAGGGGACCTCCTGGGGCACCGTCCATTCGCCGAACTCGGTGGCCACCTGGTGGTCGCCGGTCCGCTTGGCGGCGATGAAGTTCTCGGTGCGGAGGAAGTCGGCGACGAACCGGGTCCGGGGGCGGTCGTAGACCTCGCGGACGTCGCCCACCTGGGCCACCTCGCCCACGTTCATGACCGCCATGCGGTCGGAGACGGTCAACGCCTCCTGCTGGTCGTGGGTGACCATGATGAAGGTCTTGCCCAGCCGCTGCTGGATCTGGCGCAGCTCGATCTGCACCTGGATGCGCAGCTTGGCGTCCAGCGCCGACATGGGCTCGTCGAGGAGGAGCAGTTCCGGCTCGTTGGCCAGGGCCCGGGCGAGGGCCACCCGCTGGCGCTGGCCGCCGGACATCTGGTGGGGCTTGCGGTCGTCGAAGCCGTTCAACTGCACCAAATCCAGCGTCTCCTTGGCCTTCGCGATGGCAACGGCTTTGGCCACCTTGCGGGAGATCAGGCCGAAGGAGACGTTCTCCAGTACGGTCAGATGGGGGAAGAGAGCATAGCTCTGGAACACGGTGTTGATGGGACGCTCGTTGGCCGGCATCCAGGTGATCGGTTTTCCCCCGAGCATCACCACGCCGCTGTCCGCCATCTCCAGTCCGGCAATGATCCGGAGCAGGGTGGTCTTGCCGCAGCCGGACGGGCCCAGGAGGGTGAAGAATTCCCCGGCACGGACCTTGAGGTCGACACACTTGAGTGCCTCGAGGTCTCCGTAGCGTTTCCAGATTGCGAATGCCTTGAGATCCATTGTGCTTGCTCGCCTACGTCAGGGCCATCATTGCCTGCCGTTCGCACACCGTACCGGGAGTGGTGCCGACAGTTTTCATCGGTCGCGACACCATCAGCATCGCCTATGCCAAATGGCCGATAAACTGAAATAAACCATGTGTGTATGTATATAACATGCGAATAGCAAGTTAGTTAGGACATGGGCATACAAACACGCATGTATGTATAATGCGGTCTTCAGGGTTGCCATTTGTGTCCCCCGGGCTCGCGGACGAAGACAAATTTGTCTGCCCGCAAAATCCCCGTCCATCGGCACAGACGGAAGTCGGCCTGGCGGCCTGGGCAGCCAAGTCTCGCTACACCAAGCGGATACCGTCCATGGAGCGCTGCATCCGGTTCACGCCGGGAACGCCGCGGTCAGTCCAGCGGCAGCCAGACGGCCATCTCGGGTTCGCCCCGGTTGTTCCAGGCGAAGTAGGGGATAAGGCGGATCGGGACCGGCCGCGGTTCGCTGTCACCAAGGGGCTGGTATAGGTCTTGCCCGGTGGGAACCGGCAGAGCGACGGCCTCGGCTTCCAGCACCGTCACCCCAGTGAGCAGCTCCGGATCGTGGCGGATGGTCCAGGCGGGGTTGCGCGGGAGACGAATGTCCCCGACCCCGACGCCCTCGGGAAGATCGGTCGATTCTAGGCAGTACACGATGGGACCGCGGGTGACGGCCACGTGGCCGTGTGCATGCTCCATCATGGGGTGCCCGGTCATGAGCCGGACGGGCATCGGGAAATCCAGTTCGATGGTGTCACCTGCCTGCCATTGCCGTTCGAGCGTGAGATAGCTTGACGGCACCACCGGGGTGGCGACGTTCGCGCCGTTGACAGACACGGTGGCCCCGACCGTCCATGGGGGAATGCGCAGGTGCAGGGCGAAGGGTTCGCCGATGTCGGTCGCGCGGACGGCGAGGGTGATCCTGCCGTCCCAGGGAAAGTCGGTGGTCTGGGCGAGCTCCAGTCTGCCGAGGCCGGGCAGGACGGTGGCGAGCTGGCTGGCGGCGTAGTGGTGTACCCAGAGTCCCGTTTCGTCGGCCATGTAGAGGTAGGCGTTCCAGGAAGCCTCCGTCCGCATCAGGTTCGTGGGGCAGCAGATGTTCTTTTCCCCCGGGTCCACGCGCTGGTGGTAGTCGTTGTTCAACAGCACATGCTCCCGCCCGTACCAGCGGAGCGGATTGGTGTAGGACCAGCCCTGCCCGCTCAGATTCACCCCGGCGAGGATCGCGTTGTACAGCGTGCGCTCCATGGTCTCCGCGTAGCGCGCCTCGCCGGTGATGGCGAGCATGCGCCAGCCCCACATAAAGGTGCCGATCTGGCCGCACGTCTCGTTGTACGCTGTTGCATTGGGCAGCTCGTAGGGCGTGGCGGCGGCCTCGTGGACCACGTCGTTGGTGATCGTGCGTCGGCCCGGTTCCGGGTCCCGCGTGGAGAATCCCTTGTGGTGGGGGCAGACGCCGCCGGTGATATAGAGCTTGCGGGTGGTCAGGTCCGTCCACAGCCTGGCGAGCGCTGCCAGGAGCGACTCGTCGCCTGTCTCCATATAGGTGTCGGCGGCTCCGGCGAAGAGGTAGGACCAGAACACCGCGTGCCCCACGACTTCGGTCTCCTGCCGCAAGGGAATGCGGTCCTGGCAGTTGTCGCTGTTGCCGGCTGGCCCCCAATCGGTGTGGGATACCTTGCCGCGCGCCCGCCCCCGGTTGTTGATGATGATGTTGGCCAGCTCAAGGTAACGTGGTTCGCCCGTGGTGCGGAAAAGCTCTGCCGCCCCCATGATGATCGAGGGATTGATGGGGCAGTTGGCCAGCATGGGATCGGGGTTGGTCGTGTAGGTTCGGTGCACCCAGTCGGCGGCTCGGCAGGCGACGGCGAGCAGCCGATCATCGCCGGTGAGCCGCTGGTGGGCGCAGGCGGCCGTCATGAGGTGCCCCATGGTGTAGAGCTCGTGATTGCCCTGGAAGGACAGTCGCTCGAATCCGCGCAGCGTGACTTGGGTGGCGATGTAGCCATCCGGCTGCTGGGCCTTGGCGATGACCGCGACGATCTCGTCCAGCAGCCGCAGGGTCGCGGGGTCGGGGTGCTGGACCTGGAAGTAGCAGGCCGCCTCGATCCACTTGTAGACCCAGGCATCCTCCCACCGGCACCCCTTGGCGCCGCCCTCCTTGAGCCCGGCCGCTACGAGCAGGTTATGCCACGCCCAGGGCTCGGCCAGCTCCCAGAGACGGGGCAGGGTGACGGTCCGGGCGCGTTCGAAGCGACGTGCCCAGAAGCCGTCGGTGAGGGTGACCTCGTCCAGACGCAGGCAGCGGAGCTTGGCGTGGGGACTGCCCGCATTGTCGATGAGGGGAACCGGGACAGACGGGGCACTGGGAGTCTGGGTCTGGTGCATAGTGGGTACTCGGTGGAGGGAGGATGGCTACTCTGCGGCTGTGCGGATTCCCTTGAACTCGCCCAGTCCCTCCCAGGCGATCCTCTGCAGATCGGCAAGATCCTGGCCGGCGAAGGTGCGCTGGATGGGGTTCCCATCCCGGTCTTTGGTCTTGTCGGCCTCCCCGTCCTTCTCCAGAAACCGGATATCGGTGACGCTGTCCACGGGCAGGCCTTCGGGCGACCGGTCGAACAGGGCGGCGTAGAAGGTGCAGGCCGTGAGGTAGGCCATTGTCTGGTTCAGATGGGAGTCGTTGACAAACCGGAGCGTGAGGTCGGGCCGCACGGTCTGGCAACGCAGGGCCACCAGGGACATGGGAACAACCGTGGCATCGATCCGGTTCGCGAGCCCCGCGATCAGCCTGGCCTTCGCCAGGACTGGCTCCGGGTTGGGCGGGGCGGTCAACGGAGCCGCGTTCTGGGTGTCCTGCGTGGTCTCGTAGAGCACCACCCGGGCTCCCTGGGCTTTGATCAGTTCGGCGAACTTCGGGGCGTACTCCACATAGAGCGACTGGTCTCCCTGGAGGTCGTCCCGGTAGGACTGCAGGACGACGATGTCCCACTTCTGGCGCCGGGTTGCCAAGCTCGCGAGCAGCGCGCGGTGCCTGACGAGGGCTTGTTTGGCGTACTTGTCCGCAGGGTCGTCCTCGACCGCCTTCTCCAACGCCGCGATGGTCGCCTGCTCCTCGTCGGCCGTGAGCTCGGCGAGGCGCACGTAGTTCTGCGTGCCGAGCCGCCAGTGATCCACCAGCCGCCGCCCGCCATAGATGACTTGGGTGATGTTGAACGTCAGCCCGGGATTCCCCGCCTCGGCCATGGTCTTCACGACTTGGGCCAGATTGTGCCGGGCCGTGAAGCTGTTGCCGATGAAGAGCACATTCAGCGTGCTCGGTTCTGCGGCCTGGCTTCGGTCGGCCAACAGGAACGCTATGGAGAGGAACAGGAGGGTCGGTAGGCGCATGGTTGGAGGGCTCCCCGTGGCGGCCATGGTTTCCGGCGGCATACAGCGGCTGCCGCTCGCTGGAACAATACTCCTCCACGCGACCCTGGACCATGCCTACTCCCGTCGCCCTGCAACTCGCGGACACGATTCCGTAACCGCCGCGCGAGGAGGAATGGCTAGTTGTCGGGGAACGCACGGCTTACTTTATGTTCAAAGGTACCCCAAAGGCAGGGCGCGAGTCATTCAGTTCCTGGAACCCCCTGGACACGACAGATGAAGATTAGACAACTGTTGAGAAACCGCAGAGTACGATTGGCCCTGGTAGTGGTCGGCGGTTGGGCGTTGGTGGTCCTGGTGGGATGGTTGGCCCTCCTGCTGCCGATCCAAGTGCGCAATCTGATCGCGGACAAGGGGTCGGCGGCGCTGGGTAAGGATCTCCGCGTCCAGCGGGTGACGTTCAATGTCTTCCGCCTGCGGGCGACGGTCGAGGGCATCCTCATCTCCGAACCGAATGGCGGTCCGGCCCTGGTTACGGTGGACCGCCTGGTGGCGAACCTGTCCTGCGGCTCCCTGTTCCATCGAGGAATCGTGCTGGACGAGGTCATCGTGGAGCAGCCCATGGCGTGGGTGGTGCGGCGGGCCGACGGGTCGATCAACCTAGCCGAAATCGGGGCGAAGCCGGACGCGCCTAAGCCACCGGCCGAGGAGCCCTCGGAGCCCATGGCCGTGCTGCTGAAGAAGGCGACCCTGGTAGGTGGCGCGGTGCGGCTGGACGATGAGACGGTGGGGGTGACCCACGTGATCCATGGTCTCGACCTGTCGGTCGGGAGGGTCTCGACCCGGCCGGAGGACAAGGAGAATGAGATCCTGGTCGCCATCACGGACGGACGGATCAACTGGGCGAGTCTGACCGCCCTGATCAAAGCCAAGCCCTTCGCTGACACTCCGGCGTACGTGGTGGCCGATCTGGGGCTGAACGACGTGGACGTGACGCACTATCTCCCCTACGCGCCGATGCCGGAGGGGTTGCGGGTGAACTCCGCGCGCATCGATCTGGGCCCCCTGAATGTGGAGGCGGAACTGCCGGCTGGGGCCACGCCGCGTGTCCTGGTCTCGACCAACTTCCGCTTGCGGGATGTGGACTGCACCGAAGCGGACAGCCAGCCGTTGCTGCAGTTGAAGTCGCTGGCCCTGCGGGTGGCGCCCTCGCGTCCGCTGGCGGGAGACGTGAAGATCGCCACGCTCGCTTTGGATGATCCGCATGTCTGGGTGTCACGCAGCAAAAACGGGGAACTGAACTGGTTGCGCGCGACCCGAATGGCAGAGGCCGCGAGCCCGGCCCCGGCGGCAGTCCCCGAGGACCCGACCCCTGCGGCCGCGCCCGAGAAAAAGTCCGAGCTGCCGCGCATTCGGCTCGGGGTTTTCGCGCTCAACCGGCTGGTGGTGGATGTGGCCGACCACGCGGCGGATGCGCCGTTCGCGACGGAACTGATCCCCGTGTCGTTCACGCTGAAGGACCTGGACACGGCACCGGACAAGGAGGGGACGGTCTCGCTGTCGGGGACCAGCCGGTTCGGGGAAACGTTCGACCTGACCGGGGAGTTCTCGCCCAATCCCCTGACGTTCGATCTGCGGTTCGAGGGCGGGCCGTTCCCGATTGCCGAGTACGCGCCTTACTACCGCCATCTCGCGGCGGTCGATGTGACGGCGGGGACGGTCTCCACCGGGCTGCGGGTCAAGATGGTGCCGGACGGCGGGATCGAGGTGTCCGACGGGCACGTGGAGGTCGCGGATTTCGTGGCCGTCGCGCGTTCGGACCGACGTGAACTGGTGAAGATTCCCGCGTTCTCGGTGGAGGGAGCGGCGGCTTCGACGGCCGCGCGGACGGCCTCGGTCGGGAAGGTGGCGCTGGCGAATGCGCGCGTGAACGTGAAGCGGCTTGCGGACGGACGTCTGGACGTGCAGACGCTGCTACCGGAACCGGCTTCCCCCGCCGCCGCCGCACCCGCCCCGGAGGAGGCTGCAGCACCCGCTGCCGAGGGGGACGCGCCGCCGTTCGTGGTGTCCTTGGCGCAGTTGTCGGTCGAGAACTTCGGCGTTGGTTTCGCGGACGCTTCGGTGAAACCCGCTTTTGCCGCCGATCTGAGCGTGGATGTGGAGGCATCGTCCCTGAGCACCGCCGCGAACACGGCGGGCGAGGTGAAGGTGAAGCTGGCCGAGACCGACGGGGTCTCGCTCTCGGCGGACGCGAATCTGGGCCTGAACCCGCTCCGGGCGGAGTTGCGGACCGCGCTGGCGGATCTGATGCCGAAGCGGTATGCCGCCTATTTCACGGATGCGGTCAACTTTGATATCCAGTCGGGTGTGGTGGGGGCGTCGGCGCGGGTGGTTCTGCCGGTCGAAGGCGTCGACCGGTTGACGGTCTCGGATGCAGCGGTATCCCTGGCGGACTTCGCGCTTGCTGGCAAGGGGGAGAAAGAGGCTTTTGCCACGCTGAAGTCGTTCTCCGTGTCCGGGGTGTCGGTCGCGATGGCCGACCGGCAGCTAGCCATTGGCCAGGTGGCGCTTTCCGGTGCCCGGCTCTCCGCCGAGCGGGCTGCGGACGGCTCCGTCGATGTGGCCGCGTGGCTGGCCCCGGTGGGCGGCGAATCCGGCGAATCCCCGGCGGCGACGTCCGCCCCGGCCGAGGTCCCCGCTGCCAGTTCCCCGTGGCAGGTGGGGGTGGCCAAACTGTCCCTGGCCGACGTGCATCTCGCGGCCAAGGACCTGGCGGTGGGAACACCGGTGGACGTGGGACTCGGGGTATCGTTGACCGCCGGAGGAATCTCGACGGCGAGCGACGCGGCTCCGGCGGATCTGGCTCTGGCGCTTGCCCTGGACGGGGGCGGCGCGATCCGGCTGGACGGCACCGCCAGCATCGCGAAGTCCGCCGCAGACCTGCAGGTGGCCATCGAGGATCTCGCCTTGCAGCCATTTGAACCCTATCTGCGGGATCAGGCGGATGTAATGCTGAAGGCGGGAACGGTCTGGACCAAGGGGACGCTGGCGGTGGACGCCGGTGGCGACAAGCCCCAGGTACACTGGCATGGCGACTCCGGCATCCGTTCGTTTGCGCTGATCGAACCCACCACGGCGTCCCGGCTGCTGAACTGGGAGGCACTTTCCGTGACCGGCGTGGATTTCCAGCTGGACCCCATGAAGATCCGGGTGGCCGAGGTGGCGTTGGCAGGACCCTATGCCGGGCTCAGTGCGGCTTCCGACGGTACGCTGAACGTGCAGCGCATCCTGGTCGGCGAGGCAACCGACAAGACGGCTGCCCCCGAGGCCGCGCAACCCCCGGCACCGGCGGCCGCCGCCGCCGAACCGGTGGATCTGGATATTGCGCGGGTGAAGATCAGCGGCGGGGGGGTCTCCTTCCGCGACGGGACGGTGACGCCGGCTGCCGACCACCAGCTCCAGGACCTTGACCTGGAACTGACCAACTTCTCGATGCGGAACCAGGGGCTGGCCGACCTCTCCGTCACGGGCAAGCTGGGCACCGGTGCCAGCCTGACCGTGCAGGGGCGCCTCCGCCCGACCCCATTGTTGGTGGATGCCGAGGTGCAACTGGGCGGCTACCAGTTGCCGCCCTTGTCGCCCTACAGCGGACGCTATATCGCCCGCGACATCGGGCAGGGGCGTCTGGCGCTCGATCTCAAGTACAAGGTGGACGGGACCAAGCTCAAGGGCGACAACGTGGTGACGCTGGACCAGTTCGAGCTGGGAAACAAGGTGGAGAGCCCGGATGCCATCGAACTGCCCCTGGGGCTGGCCATCGCCCTGCTGAAGGATACCGACGGGCAGATTCTCATCGATCTGCCGGTGGAGGGGGATCTGGCGGACCCCGCGTTCAACCCCTGGCGGGTGGTCTGGCGGGTCCTGCGCAACCTGATCGTGAAGGCGGCGGCGTCTCCCTTCAAGATGCTGGGAGCATTGGCAGGCAGCGACAAACCCCTCGATGTGGTGCCCTTTGTGGCTGGTTCCACCGCCCTGGACGACGAGGCGTTGGCCCGCATGAAGGCCTTGGCGACCGCCCTCAGCAAACGCCCAGGGGTCAAGATCGGCATCGGCGGGGCGGCGGTGGCATCCGACCGGCAGGCCCTGCGGGACCAGGGCTACGACGCGCTCCTGCGTGGGCAGAAGGCGCAGCAGATGTTGGCTGCCGGCGCTGGAGCCGCATCCGCCCAGGAGATCAGCCTGACCGCCGAGGAACGGCCCGCCTTGGCTGCCGCCGCCTACCGGGCGGCTACTCTCCCCGTGCTGCCGCCCTTGCCCGAGACGGCGGACGCCGCTGCCGTCGCCGCCCGGAACGAGGAGATCCACGCGGCGCTGCTGGGGACCGTGACCGTCGCCGACGAGGATCTGCTGACCCTCGCCAACGGCCGGGCCGCTGCCATCCTTGCCTGGTTCACGTCCGAAGGCATCGCCAAGGACCGTCTGTTCCTCCGCGAGGCGGAGATCATCCAGGACGAGCAACCCCAGGTTCGCTTCAAAATGCAGTAACGGCTCGGCCGAAGCGGCAGGTGTGGACCCGGCAGGCGGAGAGAGCGGGAGGGGCTCCGGAAGGAGGCCTTCCCGGGAAGACTCGGTTGGTTTTGGCACCGCCAGACGAGAAACGACACCAAAGGAATCCTGTACGGATTCCCAGGGGATGCTTGACGGCTACCAGACAGGAGGCATTTTAATGCCTGGGGGGCAGGGGGGGCTTGTCCCCACTCAGTCCGTGGTGGCTGCTCTCCCTGGGCTTCCCCCTCTCCTCTGGAACATCTCCGTTCGGGAGAGGTCTTTGGCTCACTGGGCTTTACGCGCCTTTTTCTGGGGTTCTTCGCCTTCTCTTTTTTGGGGGTGTTCACCGATGCAGAGACCGGGGTATGGGCCTTGCCCGTCGTGGTGCTTTGGACGCGGTGCGTTGTTGCCGGGTGCTTCGGCGGCCGGACGGCTGGGGCGTTGGGTTGTCCTGGCGGCGTGCTGCCTTCTCCCCACGCTTCGCGGGCACAACCTCGACCAGCGTATGACGTATCTGGCGTTCGACGCTGCCACTCTGGAGCTCATCCAGCAGCGGGCGGCGCTTGGGCAGACTCTGGTACAGGCGGGCGACGTGCTGGGGATCGTGCTCAAGACAACTCCCGGCCCCGGCACGGCAACGGGGGTGGGCGGTTACATGACGTTCTACATCCCGCCGGGCCTGACCGTCACCGGGGCCGAGTATGTCCGCCCCGACCCGACGAATCCCGGCAACCTGATCCCCATCCCCATCAAGGGGCAGTCGATCATCGCGATCGGGGCGGGGCCCATCGCCCCGGCCACCACGGCAGCGCTGATCGGGCAGAGTCTGGGACCGAATATCAACGGTGTGACCGAGCTCAGCGTTTCCGGAACCGGTTTGCACCGTGGCACGATCGCCGGCGTCTATGCCGACACCGGCATCTTCTACTCGACTGACGCAAAGACGATCGACGGGAGCTGGGTAGACAACGGCGGCTACGACCGCAGCACGGCCACCACCGCCGACAACTACCTGACCAACAACAGCGGGGACGTGATCATCCCCACCACCGAGTGGGATGCCGAGCAGTTGATCGCCTACGGCCTCAAGAGCCCGGCGGCCCCCATCGTGGACCCCAATGGGCGTGGTAACGCACCCTGGGGACAGGCGAATGCGGTCGCCGGTCCGGAGAGCGGCTATGCCTGGCAGTTCAACTGGGACACCTGGCTGAGCACCGGCAACATGCAGAGCGCGACCGGCCAGGTGGGTCCCTGGCAGCGCATCAAGTACCCCGGCAGCCAGATTAGCCTGGACCAGGCCGGACTGATCTCGACCGAACTGGGGTATGCCGGCATCGACGCCAGCACCGTGGGCTATGATCTGAGCGCCTTGAATCCTCTGCCCGCCGACACCAACGCCGTCCGCTTCTCCTTCGGGATGCTGGAGCTCTGGCGCACGGAGTACGCGCGCGTCTATGTGAGAGTCGACGCCGACTACATCTGCGACTTCGCCATGTATGCGGACGCCTTTGGCGGCGATGCCGGCGGCGAAAACGGTGGCAAGGATCATCTCTGGCGCTACTACGAGCCGACCCATGTGCTGGTCAACCCCTGCACGGTTCTCCAGAAGGTTGCCTCGAAGCAGGTCGTGACCGTGGGCGAGACGTTCTACTACACGATCACCTACATGAACAACGGGGCGTCGGACCTCACCAACGTGCAGATCAAGGACACGCTCCCATCGGGCGTCTCCTTCGTGAGCGCCACGCCGGCCGCCTCCTCCGGGCCGAACCCCCTGATCTGGAACATCCCGGTCATTCCCTCGCAGACCATTCGCACCTTCACGGTCTATGTCAAGGCGACGAGTACCGGCGTTCTCACCAACGTGGCCCAGGCAGTGAGCGACCAAACCACCGTGTCGGCCACCGACACGGTGGAGGTGGGGCTGCACTCCCTGCTCCGCTACGACAAGACCGTAACCCCGGAGAACGTCGCCCCCGGGGGCACAGTGACTTACACGCTGACCGTCACCAACGATGGTACCGGCCCCAACGCCGTTCCGTTGGTGATCCAGGAACTGCTGCCGACCGGCTTCAGCTATTCCGGCATGGTGAGCAAGACCATCAACGGCGGCACGCTGCCCAACCCCTTCTTCAGTGTCGATGCCAGCAACCCGAACAAGCCGAAGTTCACGATCTCCACCGGCATCGCGGCCCTCAAGACACTGGTCCTCACGTTCACCGTGACGGTGGGGGAGACGGTCACCACCGGCACCTACTACAACACCTTCTACCTCCAATACGAGAGCAAGGTTCTCGGCGGGAACCCCTTGGCACCGGTAACTGTCGGCGGCGCCTCGCTGGGCGACACGCTCTACCGCGACTGGAACGGAAACGGCACCCAGGATACCGGCGAAGAGGGGATCTCCGGCGTCACGGTCTGGCTCTACCAGGACGACGGTGATGGGATATTCGAGCCAGGGACCGACGACACGCTAGTCGCCACGAAGGTGACCGATGCCAGTGGCTACTATCTCTTCTCCGGGCTCACCGCGGGCGGCTACTTTGTCTGGGTTGACTCCTCCAGCATCCCCTCGGGGCACACCCTCACCGGTGACCCGGACGGCGGCCTGGACGGGGTCTACTACAGCGTGCTCACGGTCGACGAGGCCGATCTTGCTGCCGACTTCGGCTACCAGCCGACGGGAACCGCCACCATCGGGGACAAGGTGTTCGACGACACCAACAAGAACGGGGTCTTCGATGGCACCGATGTCGGCATCGACGGCGTCACGGTCCTGCTGTACGAGGACACCAACGGTAACGGGACGATCGACTCGGACGATGTCCAGATCGCCTCCACCGCCACGGCGGGCGGTGGCAACTACTCTTTCACCGGACTGAATCCCGACCTCTACTACCTGGTTGCCGTCACGGACGGCACCGGCAGCGCTGTCGACACATATTTCGCCGATCCCTACAGCTCGACGACCACGAACCCGAACTCGGTCTCGCCGGCCGACTTCGCCGGCTCCGGCAACAACTACACGGCCGCCGACTTCGGCTATTTCGGCCTCCTCCCCGCCTCGGTGGGCGACCAGGTCTTCGTGGACGCCAACAACAACGGCATCTACGACACCGGCGACACGCCCTTGGCACAGATTCTGGTCTCGCTGTATCTGGACAGCAACGGGGATGGGGTTCCCGACCCCGGCGAGCTACAGGCCACGGCCAACACCGACACCAACGGGCAGTACAGCTTCACCGACCTGCCGCCGGGGAGCTATCTGGTCGTCGTGGACACCTACGACACGGATCTTCCCGAGGGGCTGACGCCGAGCACGACGATGTGGTCGGTCCCGCTCAACGCCGGGGATAGCATCACCACTGCTGACTTCCCATTCGTGCGCGAGATCATCAAGACGGTCGACAAGGCCACGGCCAGTCCCGGCGACACCTTGACCTACACCATCCAGACCAATGTCCCGGCCACCACCGCCCTCTCCAATGTCACGCTTCGGGATCAGCTCCCGACTGGGGCGACCTATGTGTCGTCCACCTACGGCGGGACCTACACATCCGCGAACCGGACCGTGTCCTGGACGCTGGGGACCACGGTGGTCGGTACCTCCGGGGCCATCACCTCGACCCCCTATCTCTATGCATTCCGGGGCGACGGCAAACCGGACTACTGGCGCTACGACGTGACCACCAACACGTGGACGTCATCGACCACGTTTGGCGTCAACGTCAAGGAAGGCGGTGCCCTGACCTACGATGGTACCCGATATGTGTACGGGCAAGAGGGCAATAACACCAAGGTGTTCAAACGGTTTGACACCACGACACCCGGCTGGGCATCGTTGACGAATGTCGCCTCGACCGCCAACGTGAGAAACGGTGGGGCTCTGGTCTACCTTGGCGGCTTTGTCTACTCCTTGATCGGCAACAACTCGGCGGAGTTCCAACGCTACAACGTAGGTACCCCTGGATGGAGCGCAATGGCTTCCACCCCGGCCAACGTGAACTCGGGCGGTGCCCTGTCCACCGACGGGACCAACATCTACGCCTTCCGCGGTAACGGCACCAAGACCTTCTGGCGGTATAATGTTGGCAGCAACACGTGGACCGCGCTGGCGGACGCCCCCCAGAACGTCAGCAACGGCGGTGCCCTGCGCTATGTGAGCGGCTATATCTACGCGACCCGGGGCGGCAACAAGACGGACTTCTGGCGGTACAACATCGCCGGGAACACCTGGGAGTTGCGGACCAGTCTCCCCGCGAACGTGGACCAGGGCGGGGCGCTCGCCGCGCGCGGCAACACGATCTATGCCCTGCGTGGCGCAGGTACCAAGGGATTCTACCGGTACAGCATCACGGACAACACCTGGTTCCGTCTGGCGGACACCCCATCGAACGTCAAGTGGGGCGGTGCCCTGGTCAACGTTGGCGGCGGTGCCCAGGTTGACACCGAGATGCACGCGCGGCCCTACGCGGTACACAACGGCGACACCATCACGGTGCACCTGGAGTTGAGTTCCACCACCGCTGTAACCGGGGTGACTCCCCCGTTGTTGGCCGTGGCGAGCACCGGGGGTGCATCGGCCACCTACGTCAGCGGCCCCACTCCGGCTTCCCTGGACATCGCGGCCGGAGGAATGGCCGACTTCACCTACACCTACACGGCGGTGGCCGGCCTGGCGACCGTGCCCCAGAGCCTGCAGTTCTCGGTCGCTGGGTTCAACTCGGGAACCCCTTTGACAGCCTTTGCCGCCGCCAACACCAACACGGTGCTGGTGATCCCCAATCTCACGGTCACGGCTACGGTGGATGCCGGTTTCAGCGGCACCCTCGTCAACTACGCCGACATCACCGCCCAGTTGCAGACTGGCACCGGAGTCTGCTACATCGTTGCCAATTCGTCGGACTGCTCCGACGATCTGGACCACCTCCTGACGGTCGATTCGTACGGCCTCGTCACCGACATCGGGGTCACCGGCACCACCGGGAGCAAGACTCTTGTCTGGGCGGCGGACGCCTCGCGGCTCTACACGACCGACTACTACCCGGGTGCCACCGCCGGGACCAGCGACTATTTCGGCTATCTCAACATCAACACGGGGGCTTTTGTGCCGATCGGCCGCATTCTCCAGAACACATCCACCGACACGCAGAACCTGGAGGGAGCTCTCGGGAACTTCACGGAACTCAATGTGGTGGGTCTGGCAGTAAACCCGATCAACGGCAACGTCTACGGGGTGCATCGCCGGACTGGCACCACCACGGACCTGCTGTTCCGGATCGACCCGGTCACTGGTCTGCATGTGGAAGATGCGTTTGGGGCCGGAGTTGACTACGTCCAGATCCCCGCCGTGAGCAGCCGGGGTGACATCGATGATATCAAGTTCTCTTCCGCCGGTACCCTGTACGGGATCGCGAGCAACGACGGGGTGGCCGGTTCCGTCGATCTCCTCGTGACCATCAATACCTCGACCGGAGTCGCGACTGCGGTCGCGACGGGCGCGACGCCAGCCGGAGCGATCTATCTCGACAACAACGACGACGGGGTCTACACGTCTGGAACGGACACGGCCTTCTACGACGTCGAAGGACTCTCCATCACGTCGGGCGACTACGTGCGAATCAGCGTCGGCAAGGATGGCGGCCCCGAGGCGGGCGAGGTGTACAACCTCGATCTGACCACGGGCATTGTTAGCGCCGAAGGGGTCCCCGGCCTCTACTGCGACTACGAAGGCATCGCCTGCCGTGACAACCCACCCTTCTTCTCCCAGGAGTCGGCGACCACCGCCGTGGGCAATACGGTCGGCGATTTCGTCTGGAGCGACCTCGACGGCGATGGCGTACAGGACGTCGGCGAACCCGGGATTCCCGACATCCGCGTGTACCTCGACGCGAATGGCAACGGGCAGTATGACAGCGGCGAGACCTACGCCCTGACGGATCTCCAGGGTGCCTACCTGATCGGCGGCCTGGGGGACGAGGTCTACGAGGTCCGGGTGGACTACAGCACAGTGCCAAGCGGCTATGCACCGAGCACGCCGGCCGTGGTCTCTGCCGACCTGACTCCCGTGGGCTCCACCTACTTCCTCACCGCCGACTTCGGCCTGCGACCGGCCGGCACGGCGACGATCGGCGACACGCTGTGGGTCGACGCCAACGAAGACGGAGTCGTGGACAGCGGCGAAACCCTCCTGGCGAATGTGGACGTGCTGCTCTATGCCGATACGAACAACAACGGCATCATCGACTCGGCCGACCAACTCATCGCCACCACGACCACCGATGCAGACGGCAACTACCTCTTCACCGGCGTTGCCGGAACGGCCGCCGTTCCCGGCAACTACTTGGTTGCCGTGGACCAGACCGATCCCGATCTCCCGGGCGACCTGGCACTGGTGAGTGGTGGTGCGGATCTGGGGACGGGGTTGTACGACGTGACCATCGATCTCGCTGGCGAAAGCGTTCTGACCGCCGATTTCGGCTTCAACTACGCCGGTACCATCGGGGATACCGTGTTCTACGACTTCAACGGGGACGGCATCCAGGATCTGGACGGGTTGGACAATGTCCTCGGAACCGCCGACGATGAGGTGGGGGTGGCGGGCGTCTCGGTCCTGATCTTCGAGGATACCAACGGCAACGGTGTGTTCGAGCCGGGCATCGACCTGATCGTCAGCGCGACCACCACGGACAGCAATGGCAACTACCTGTTCTCGAACCTGGCCGATGGCACCTACTTCGTCGAGGTGGCCACACAGACCGTGCCCACTCCCGGCTCGTCGCCGGAGACCTACACCATGGTCCCCACCTCCGGCGAGGTGAAGTCCACGACTCTCTCGGGCGGAAGCACCGACCTTACCCTTGACTTCGGTTTCATCGAGGCCGCCCTTATCGAGGGTACCGTCTGGTACGACTCCAACGCCAACGGAGTCCTCGATGGCGGGGAGAGCGGCCTGCCGAATGTGACGGTGTGGCTCGATCTGGACGGCGACGGCATCCTTGATCCCGGCGAACCATACACCGAGACCGATGCGAACGGAGACTACCAGTTCCTCGCGGATACCGGCACCTACACCATCCGGTACCTGACCACGGACCCGGATATCCCCTCTGGCCTGGATCTGTCCACCACCGGTACGAGCTACACGGTCGACGCGGTCGCCGGCCTGGAATACACGGGGCTCGACTTCGGCCTGGCCTACAACGGAAGCATTGGCGACACCGTCTATGCCAACCTGAACGCGAACCTAGTCCAAGACCCGGGGGAACCCGGGCTGCCGGGAGTCGCCGTCGTCCTCTACCTCGACTACGGGACGATCGGCACCCTGGAGCCGGGAACCGATGTCGCCGTGGCGATGGCGGTGACCGACGCCATGGGCTACTACCTCTTCACCGGGCTCGCGGCCGGGGACTATCTGGTCGAGGTCCAGTCGGATTCCATTCCGGCGGGCTACAGCACGACACCCGACGCCGACCCCACCGGTGTCGCCGATGGTGTCGGGGCCACCACCATCGGGGTGGGAGGGAGCGACTTGTCGATGGACTTCGGCTATCCTCCCCTGGCCACCGTGTACACCGTGAGCGGCACCATCTGGGACGACAACGGTGACGGTGGCGGCACCGCGGGCGATGGGATCATGAACGGTACCGAAGCCGGGATTGCCGGGGTCACCGTGACCGTTGGCGTGGATACGGACCGCGACGGTACCATCGACGCGACCTATACGGTGGAAACGGACGGTAGCGGCTTCTACAGCGTCGGGGCCATACCATCGGGGAGTTGGGTGACCATCACCGTGGACGAGGATAGTCTGCCTGGCAATGCCTACGTGCAGACCTACGATCCCGATGCCACGCTGGACGGTACCACGAGCCTGACTCCCGTCGGGGGCATCACCGCCGACCAGACGGGGCAGAGCTTCGGGTACCAGCAGATCCTGGGCAGCATCAGCGGCACGGTGGTCGGCAACGGCAATGGCGACGGTACCGCCGGGGCTGGCGAAACCGGCCTGCAGAACGTCACCGTCACGCTCCGTTATGC
>QKCY01000178.1 GCA_003245525.1 Victivallales bacterium
TACTCGGCCGACCGCATCGGGCTCATCTACATGGCCCGCGCGGGCTACGATCCCCACGCGGCGATCAGCTTCTGGGAGAAGTTCTCCGCCGGGAAAGCCACGGGGGCCATGTCCGATTTCCTCTCGACCCACCCGGCGGACGCCAAACGGATCGAGGAGCTGAAGAAATACTTGCCCGACGCCATGGCCGAGTACAACAAGGCCCCGAAGCGCTATGGGCTTGGCGAGAGCTACCGCTAGGGGAGAGAGCGTGAGACCGAACATCCTGGTCATCTTCGCCGACCAGATGCGGGCCGATGCCATGGGCTGTGCCGGGCATCCCGCCGTGCGGACCCCGAATCTGGATCGTCTGGCCGCCGAAGGAGTCCGTTTCACCAACGCCTACACGCCCGATCCCATCTGCGTGCCAGCCAGGGCCACGTTCACGACCGGCAACTACCCCCATCGTTGCACGGGCAGCAAAAACAACGCCGGACGCATCCGGGACGACCAGCTCAAGATCGCCGAGGTCTTTGCCAACAATGGCTACGGGGCCTACGCCTCCGGCAAGCTCCATTACGTGCCCTATTCCGCTCCCGGCACGCCCCGGCTGGTCCACGGGTTCCAGAAGGTGGCCTTCCACGAATCCGGGCGGATCATCGCCCAGTTCGGTCCCGACGGCACCGTGGCGGGACTGGAAGACTACCACGACTACCTGAAGACCGTCGGCTGGGATGGCTATGCCCGCGCCCACGGGGTCGGCAACAACGACATCCATCCGGCACCCTCGCCACTCCCTGCCGAGCACTACTGCGACGCCTGGGTGGCCGACCAGGGCCTGCGGATGCTCCGCGAACACGCCGTGGAGCGGCCGGCCGATCCCTTCTTCCTCTTTCTCTCCTTCCCCAAGCCCCACGCTCCCTACGATCCGCCGCGGCCCTATGACAACCTCTACGATCCGCGCGTTCTCCCCAAGCCCTTCGCGGCCCGCGAGGAGAACGGGATCATGCGCAGCCCCCCCAAGCACACGGAGGCGGTCACCCATGGCTGGCCCATGTGGTCGCCCCAGACCTACCAGGTTGCCCGGGCCCACTACTACGGGCAGATCACCTTCCAGGACGAGCAGATCGGCCGCGTGCTGGACTATCTGGAAACCCAGAGCGAGCTCGACAACACGGTGGTGGTCTACACGGCCGACCACGGGGACCTGTTGGGCGATTTCGGCTTTTTCGCCAAGTGCTGCTTCTACAACGGCAGCGCCAAGATCCCCTACCTGATCCGCTGGCCCAAGGCCCTGCGCGAAGGGATCGTGGCCGACCAGCTCGTCGGCTTGCAGGATCTCCTGCCCACGCTCGCTTCCCTGGCCGGGATTACGCTGCCGCAGACCGTGGACGGCATGGACCTCTCGCCCGTGCTGCGCGGCGAGGCCGCCCCCGAACGGGAATGGATCGTCTCCTACTGCCTCGGCAAGGGCCAGCAGCTCTACATGGTGGCCGACAAGCGCTGGAAGTACTGCTACAGCGAGATCGGCGGCAGCGAGGAGCTGTACGATCTGCTCAATGACCCCGACGAAGAGTGCAATGTCGCCGACCAGCCCGCCGTTGCTTCTCTCCTGGCCACCATGCGCGAACGTCTGCGCTCCTGGGCGACGGAGAATGGCGACACCGAAATCCTGGACGGCGACGGCCTTGCCCGGAACGACAAGGACGTGCTGGCCAACATCGCCTTCCGCCCCAACACCATGGGCTGGCGATGGCACTAGGGAATGGAATGGTGGAATCGTGGAATAATGGGCTGGGAGCGCCGACATCCTTGTCGGCAGTATGGGTGCTCTACCTGCCTCCAAAACCCACGGACGAACACAGACGGGCACGGACGAACACGGACAAGGCAGAGGGCTGCTCTGTTTGTGCCGGGATGCTCTCCGTGCCATATCGTGCTGCCGCCATGTCCCACAGCCCTCTCGCCGGTCCGTGTTCGTCCGTGAATGTCCGTGTCCGTCCGTAGTCCCATAGAGGTGCCCCGTGAAACAACGACAGTCCTGCTTTGACCGAGTGTACGATGTGGCCGTGGTAGGCGCGGGCTATGCCGGGTTCGCGGCGGCCTGTTCCCTGGCGGACCAGGGGCTGGACGTCCTGCTCACTTGCCACGACGGGGCCACCGTCTGGGAAAGCGGTCGGGCCTTCGCGCCCGTAGCGGGCACGAGCGAGGCGCCGTTCTGGCAACAGTGGCTGGCCGATCTGGCGGTCCGGGGCGGCAGCGCCGACGGGTTCGTGGACGGTGCCTGCGCCGAGATCTTGGCCAGCCAGTGGCTGCTGGACCGCCACGCGCACCTGACCCCGCTCTACTACACGCGTCCGGTTGCTGTGGAATCGACCAAGAGCTTGCTGACCGCCGTGGCCGTGGCCACCAAGTCCGGCCTGCGCCGGGTTTGCGCCCGGCGTTGGATTGACGCCACCGAGACCGGCGAGCTGCTTGGCCTGCTGGACGCGAACCTGTCCGCTGGCCGGGAAGCGGTCTCCTGCTGTCTCCATCTCTACTTCCAGGAGAACGGCTTCGCGACCGCTCCCGACCTGAAAGTGGGCTGGGATCAGGTCTCGCTGGAACCCAGCGCCTGGCCCACCGAGCGCCGTCTGACTGTGCGCAGTGCCGACGCCGATTCCCGCACCCGGATTCCGGATCTGGTGGCCCGTCTGCGCGAGGAGCTGCCCGCTTCCCTGAACAAGGCGGTGATGACCCATTGCAGCGGCCCGCTCGACTGCGCGTACGAGGGACCCGCT
>QKCY01000102.1 GCA_003245525.1 Victivallales bacterium
GGCTCAGAGACCTTCGTCCGCGAGGTTGCCGCAACCCTCTTCGACGCCGCGCGCGCCGCCCGCAAGCGCTTGGCGCGAGGCGACTCACCTGCTGCTCCATCCCTCTTCGCCTACCGCCGCCTCGATCCGGGGCTCTGACGGGACACCACCAGGCAGCGTATTGCCGCGGGGATTACCGGGAGAAGCCCAGCGGTTGCCTGTCCCCGGACACTCGGGGCACTCTCTTGTTGGCGGCGGTCCTGGACCCCTGGCAGCGCGGGAGTCTGCCGGTGAGCCTGGACCCCGCAGGGACCGTGGCGGTGCGCGGCCCCTTCGGCACCGACGAGTGGCAGGTGTCGGTCCCCGACCCCTCCGAGCCCGCCCTGCTCCGGGCATCGCGGAACGGAGAGAAAATGCCACCCTAGAGGAAAGCGATTCCGGTTGAATCAACGACCGGAATCTGCTAGACTGGTTAACTGATGGGTTAATACCGCAACTATCCGGGGGCTCTGCGCGGTAAACCAAAGGCGCAAGACGAACCGCATGATCATCGAGAACCGACCCATCAGTCAGCTCACCCCGCGCATGCAACAGCTCTTCGAGCGGGCCAGGGCCTCCTTCCAAGGCGGCCGTTATGCCTATGCCATCGATCTGCTGCGTATGATCCTGACCCAGGAACCGGGTTGTTCCGAGGTACGGCGCGTGCTCCACGCCGTATATCGCGAACTCCATGCCCGCGACGGCCTGGTGCGGCGTCACTGGAACCTGCTCCGCGTCGCCTGCACGATTCGGATGAAGGTCCCCAGCCTGTACCGCCGCCTGGAGTACACTCCCCTCATGGAACTGCTCGAGAAGCAGATCGAGCGCGCGCCCGGGTCGCAGGAGGCCCTGGTCTGGCTCGCCAAGGTCGCGATCGAGTGCAAGGCGGTCGAAACGGCGACGGTCGCCGTCGAGAGCCTGGTGACCGCCGTGCCGGAGAGCCCCAAGGCCTGGCGAACCTATGTGGACCATTGCCGCCAGCACGATCTGCACAAGCGCGCCCTCCAGGGACTCCGTAAACTGGCCAAGCTGTGCCCGAACGACAGTGGAATCCAGACCGAACTGCGCGAGGTCACGGCGGCCGACACGGTGGCCGAGGCCCGCTGGGACGAGGCCGGAACCTACCGCGATGTCCTGCGCGACGAGAAGGAGGCGCAGCGCCTGGAGGACGAGCGCCGTCCCGCGGCCGTGACCACCGAGGAATCCCTCCAGACTCAGCTCGAGGTCGCCATGGACGACGTCAAGCGGCTGCCCTCCATCGAGAATCGGCGGCGCTATGGCGCCCTCCTGCGCCGCAGCGGCGACTTCGACGGGGCCTTGCAGCAGTTCGAGCAAGCTGGCAACGCGAGCAACCATCTGGATCCCGTCATCGAGAGCGAGATCGTGGCCTGCCTGAACGAACGGGCCGCCGGCGACATCGAGCGCTGGCAGCGCTACGCCCGCGAGAACCCGGACCGGGCCGATATGGCGGCGGAGCGCATCCGCGAACTGGAGCAGACGCGGGACGAGGGCCTGCTGGCCCGGTATGAGTCCCGGGTGCAGCGTTTCCCCCTCGAAGCCCTCTACCAGGCCGAACTGGCCGATACCTACCTGGGGCTCGGGCGTTTCGACGATGCCCTGCGCGCCTACCAGGCCGCCCGCCGCAATCCCTCCTTCAATCTGCGGGCGGGAGTCGGGGCCGCCCGCAGCATGGCCGGCAAGGGCCTGGCCGATCTGGCCGAACGGGAGTTCCTCGCCTGTCTCGCCTTGGTCACCGGACGCAACGACCCCACCCGGCTCGAAATCCTGTACGATCTGCATCTGCTCTATGCCGGCCAGGAGCGCCAGGAGGAGTCGGTCCGGCAGCTCAAGGAGATCTACGCCCAGAACGCCTCCTACCGGGACGTCTCGGCGCGGCTCGACGAATACGTGCGGCAGCGGGACGCGGCCCCGCCGGCCAATCCGGCCAACTCCGGCGAGAAGACACCGTAGTTGCTTGTTTCTCCTCCCCGCCAAGCAATATTAGGCCTGGCCCGTTAGGGTCATTGTGTTTTTGTTGCCGATCCGATTGTCCCAGGCAAGTTGCCACGTCCGTCCAACGACCGAGCGGTTGCGACACGAGGAGTATGCCATGTTCGCAGTGCAGAGCAGAATCGCCGCCTTTTTCACCTTCGGAATGCTCACCGTGTCGGCCATTGGCCAGGATGCCGCAGCCGGGGAAGCGGCCCCCCGCACGATCACTCTGGCCGAGATCATCCAGAAGGGCGGCATGCCGATGCTGGTCATCGCCGCCCTCTCCATCGTGGCCTTCTTCCTGATTCTGTACTACTTCCTCACCATCCGGGGCGGGGCGCTCTATCCCAAGACCTTCCTGCGCCGGGCCGAAGACGCGGCGGCCGCTGGCGACGCGGACGCCCTGCGCACCCTCTGCGCGGAAAACGATTCCGCCGCCGCCCATATCCTGGGCGCGGCCGCCGAGCACGTAATCGGTGACACCGCCGCCAGCTATTCCGCCGTGCGCGACGCGGTGGAGGACGAGGGTGCCCGCCAGGCGAGCATCCTGTGGCAGCGCATCCAGTACCTCATGGACGTGGCGGTCGTCGCCCCCATGGTCGGTCTGCTCGGTACGGTGCTCGGTATGATGAAGGCCTTCGCCGGTCTCGATGTCGGCGTGAGCATCGCCAACAAGGCGGACTTCCTGGCCCAGGGCATCGGCCAGGCCATGTACACCACGGCCGGCGGCCTGGTGGTCGGCATCGGCTCGATGGTTGTCTACGCCCTCTTCCGGGGCTGGGTGAACCGCCACATCGGCCAGCTCGAACTCGCCTGCGCCCGCGTCATCCGCCGCCTCGTGTCCCAGGGCTGAGAACCGCTTCGCCGGAGGTCCGCGATGAATTTCAAGAAGCGCAACCAGATCCAGCAGGCCGGCTTCCAGATGGCCCCGATGGTGGACATCATGTTCATCCTGCTGATCTTCTTCATGACCGCCTTCATCTTCGCCCAGTGGGAGAACAAGCTGGGTCTCCAGTTGCCCACCGCCACCACCGGCAAGTCGGGCGACCGGCTCCCAGGCGAAGTGGTCATCAACATCGACAAGGACGGCCGCATCTTCGTCAACAGCTTCGAGGAGACTCCCGAGCAGCTCAAGGGAATCCTCAAGATGGTGACCGATGTCTCCACCCTCCAGCCGGTCATCATCCGGGCCGACGCCGAGGTGCCGCACAAGTACTTCGTCCGCGTGCTCGACATCTGCCGCGAACTGAAGATCGTCAATATCTCCATCGCCTCGTTGCCCCCGGGAACGGAGGGTTCGACCAACTGACGGCGCGTGTCCCCAGATGCTGCGAGGTGACGTTTCCATGAGTCCGTGTCTGCCCTCGATCCCGAAGACCGCCCTGTTGGCGCTGGCGCTGCTCCTGGGAGCGGTGTCCTTGCCCGCCCAGCCCACCAAGACCGATGTGCTGACCCCCGAGGAGCAGATCCAGTTCGCGGAGGGGAACTTCCAGCGGAAGTTCTACGATCTGGCGGCCAAGGAATACCGCTACTTCGTGGAGAAATACCCCGACCACGAACTGGCCCCCCATGCCATGTTCCGCCTCATCGTCTGCCTGCGGACCCTGGGCCGGACGGACGAGACCTTCAGCGCCATCAACCAGTTCCAGGCCAAGTGGGCGGACCATGAGTACGCGACCCGCCTCTTCCTGTGGAAGGGCGAGATCCTGTTCAACCAGGAGCGCTACGACACGGCGGCGGCCTGCTTCAAGCGCCTGCTGCTGAACGAGGACTCGAAGACCCAGGAGACGGCCCAGTACTTCCTGGCCCAGTGCTACGGCAAGGAGGGCAAGAACGACCTCGCCCTGCAGACCTACGCGACACTCGGCGAGAAGCCCTTCGACGCCGACCACATCTACCGGCCCTACGCGCTCTTCGCGGTGGCCGTAGGGCACCAGCAGAAGGACCAGTTCGCCGAGGCCGCCAAGCTCTTCCAGCGCCTCGCCACCGAGGAACATGTGCCCGATCCCGTGCGCGAGGAGGCCATGTACCGCTGGGCCGAGTACGAATTCTCCCAGGGCAAGCACGAACAGGCGGCCAGGATCTACACCGACCTGCTGGCCCGCTACCCCGACGGCGTGTTCAGCCGCGAGGCCGGCAAGCGCCTGATCTGGGCCTACTACTCGCTGGGGAATTACGCCAAGGCCATCGAGCTGGCCCGGGCTTGGCTAGAGAAGCCGGACCGCGGGTTCGACTATGAGCTGGAATACGTCTACGGGGCCTCCCTCGCGGGGACCGAGTCCTATGCCGAGGCCCTGCCGGTGTTCCGGAAGATCGCCGCGCGGCCCCAGACCCCCGCCGAATACGCCCAGATGGCCCGGTTCCAGGAGGTCGTCTGCCTGCTGAACCTGCGCCAGTACGACGACACGATCACCGCCGCCGACGCCTATGCCATCACCTACCCGAAGGCCGCCGACGTGGCCACCGTCTATGCCTTTGGCGGCCAGGCCTACATGGCCAAGGAGAAGTACGCGGAGGCAGTGCCGCGCCTGCGCAAGGCCCTCGACACCGCCGTCGGCCAGTGGCCCTACTACGAAAGCACCAACCTCTTCCTCGCCGAGGCCCTGGACAAGCTGGGCCGCCACGCCGAGGCCGCGGTCCTGCAACGCAAGCTCGCCGACGAGAAGGGAATCGAGAACCCCGCCTATTTCCTGCTCAAGGCCGGGGAGTCCCACGAGAAGGCTGGCGACACGGCCGCCGCCGTCAGCGATTTCGAAGGCGTCCTCAAGCGCTTTCCCGACCAGGCGGGGGAAGTCAAGTCCGCCATGTTCCACCTCACCCAGCTCTACGCCGAACGCAAGGAGTATCCCCGGGCCGAGACCCTCATCCAGGACCTCCTGGCCCGCCCGGACGTGACCGGCCGGAGCCGGTTGCTCGCCTTCCTGGGCTTCGTCTGCTACCAGCAGGACAAGTTCGAGGAGGCCAAGCAGCATCTGCTCGCCGCCCTGGCCGCCCCCGAGGCCGCCAGCGTGCGCGCCAACGCTGACTTCTACCTGGCTGGCTGCTACCTCGAACTCGGCCAGACCGACGAGGCCCTGCGGGTCTTCAAGGAGGTCCTCTCCCTGCCCGCCGACCAGCGGCCCCTCTTCCCGGCCGACCTGCTCTTCCGCCTCGACCGCCTCTACTACGAGCGCGGCCAATACGCCGAGAGCGAGACCATCGTCCGCTGGCTCCTGGACCGCGACCAGGGCGAAACCGTCTACCAGGCCAGCCTCCGGCTGTCGGACATCCTGGTGGCCCAGAACAAGCTCCCCGACGCGCAGGAAATGCTGGAGATCCTGCTCAAGCGCCTGACCGCCGGCGAGATCACCTTCGCCGACCCCGCCAACGCCCCCATGAAGGAGGAAGTACGCGCCGTCCTCGGCGAGATCTACTACCGCCTCGGTAAGAACGACTTGGCAGTCGAAGCCATGGAGTCCGTCCTCAACGCCGAGGGGCTCGGCGTCGAGTTCAAGACCCGCGCCCGCTGGATCCTGGCGGAGATCCTTCTGAAGGAGAACCACCCGCAACAGGCCCTGCCCTACGCGGTGAAGTGCTTCGTGCTGGCGCAGGACCCGGTCTACTCGCCCCGGGGCATGTACACCGCGATCCGCGCCTTCCTCGCCATCGGCAGCGAGGAGAACGCCCTGCAGACCTGGCGGAACCTGAAAGCCACCTATCCCGCCTTTGCCGCGCAGATCCGGGGCGAAGCGGCAATCGCCCCCCTGGCCGCCAAAGACCTTCCGGAAACGGGCGCCGCAGAGCCGCCGCCAAAGCCCGAATGACCAACCTGGAACCCGATTCCGCCCAGGCCCGTTTTTGGACTGGGCATGCTGGCGAAAACAGTTTCCGAACCTATCGTAGAAGCGAGTGGGCATAGGGCACCCGGGCGGGTGCACAACGGACAGGATCCCAAGCGGGAAGAGTGTGTGCCCGCAAGACAAGTACGAGGTCTCATATGGCTGGCATTCCGAAACTCACTGTGCTCTCCGCCCAATTGAGGGGGCAGAAGTTCGAACTGGAGGGCAAGGACGAGTTCACGCTGGGGCGCACCGATGACAGCGATTTCGCCGTGCCCGATCCGACGATCAGCGGGCACCATTGCTCCATCCTGGTCCACGGTGGAGGCCGTTTCGCCGTGCGCGACGAGGGCAGCACCAACGGTACCCGCCTCAACAACGAGAAGCTGGAAGCCGGCGAGGAGAACCCCCTCAAGAACGGCGACATCCTGCAAGTGGGCGGGGTGGAGATGCTCTTCGACAACGAGAGCAGCCGCTCCGAGGGCAGCGCGACCCAGACCGTGATCAGCCTCAAGGATACCGACACCTCCGAGTTCGCCGCCGAGGAGATGACCAACCTCGGTGGGCACATCCAGAAGAAGCAGACCAATTTCCGGCAGGATTCCGGCAAGACCGTGATGATCGTCTGGGGCGTCCTCGGCGTCCTCGGCCTCACCGCTGTCGCTCTGCTGGTCTACATGCTGATCAAGACCCTTAATCAGGCTGGCTGAGCCCCGCGTCGTCGGCCCCCGATGGGTCAATGGCACGGTGGCGGAGCCGGATTCCGTTTCCCGTACGCATTCGCGCCGACTCCGCGCCCGCCGGATCGGGCGCAGCATCGACAATACAGGTTACATTCATGGCCGATTTCCCTCCGCAGCCTCCCGGCGAATCTCCCGAGGAGAACAACGGTTCCGGCGGTCCCAGGCAGAACTTCTCCCGGTTGCCGGTGAAGACCGCGATTTCCTGGCTCCTGATCATCTGCGCCGTGCCCATCACGCTGATCCTGCTCAAACTGGGCAAGGAAGAGAACGACAAGACTCTCACGGCGGCGGAACTGGAGAACGCGCTTGTCGCGCGCCAGGTGAGCAAGCTGGACGTGATCCGCGACGCTAGCGGCGGCGTCCGCACCGTCGAGGGAGCCTACCGTCCCGAAGGGGCCACGAAGGACATCGACTTCCATTCGGAAGTGGTCTTCACCAACTCGCTGGCCGATCTGGTGCGCCAGAACTGCCCGGACTGGAAGGTGAAGACCCAGAGCAACCTGATGGGACCGCTGATCGGCTCCATTCTTCCCATCCTGCTCCTCGTGGGGCTCTTCTACTTCCTGTTCTCGCGCCAGTTGAAGGCGGCGGGACGGGGAGCCATCCAGTTCGGCAAGAGCCGGGCGCGGATGATCAGCCCCACCCAGGAGCGCGTGACCTTCGCCGACGTCTCGGGCATCACCGAGGCGAAGGACGAGATGCAGGAAGTCGTGGAGTACCTGCGCGATCCCCGCAAGTTCCAGCGCCTGGGCGGCCGCATTCCGCGCGGCGTGCTCATGGTGGGCCCGCCGGGCACCGGCAAGACCCTGCTCGCCCGCGCCATCGCCGGCGAGGCCGAGGTCCCCTTCTTCTCCATCAGCGGCTCCGACTTCGTCGAGATGTTTGTCGGCGTGGGGGCGAGCCGGGTGCGCGACATGTTCGAGGAGGGCAAGCGGCACGCCCCCTGCATCATCTTCATCGACGAGATCGACGCCGTGGGCCGCGCCCGCGGCACCGGCCTCGGCGGCGGCCACGACGAACGCGAGCAGACCCTCAATGCCCTGCTCGTGGAGATGGACGGGTTCGAGACGAACACCGGCGTCATCGTCATCGCCGCCACCAACCGGCCGGATGTGCTCGATACCGCCCTGCTCCGCCCCGGACGCTTCGACCGGCAGATCACCATCGACCTCCCCGATCTCCGCGGTCGTCTGGGCATCCTCCGGCTGAAGGCGAAGAAAGTGCGGCTGTCAGGGGAGGCGGACCTCAAATCCATCGCCCGCGGCACCCCCGGTTTCAGCGGAGCCGATCTGGACAACCTGATCAACGAAGCCGCCCTCATGGCCGCCCGGGCCAGCAAGGACGGGGTGGACCAGAGCGACCTCGAAGAGGCCCGCGACAAGGTGCGCTGGGGCAAGGAGCGCCGCAGCCGCAAGGTGGACGAGCGCGACCGTCGCGTCACCGCCTATCACGAGGCCGGGCACGCCATCGTCAGCCTGATGTGCGAGAAGGCTTCCCCCCTGCACAAGATCACTATCATCCCCCGTGGCGTCGCCTATCTCGGAGCGGTCATGCACTTGCCCGAGGACGACCGCTACACCCAGAGCCAGAGCGAGATCGAGGCCGAGCTTGCCGTCCTGATGGCGGGGCGCGTGTCCGAGAAACTCAACTTCGGCGAAGTGACCAGCGGCGCGGCCGCGGACATCCGCCAGGCCACCGACATCGCCAAGAAAATGGTCTGCCAGTGGGGTATGAGCGACGCCATGGGCCCCCTCAGCTACACCTCGCGCGAGGAGCACATCTTCCTCGGCCGGGAGATCGCCCGCAACGAGGATTTCAGCCCCGACACGGCCCGCGAGCTGGACTGCGAAATCCGGCGCATCATCGACGAGGCCGAGAAGCGGGCCCGCGAGATCCTCACCCGCGAGGTGGACCGGCTCAAGCTGCTGGCCGAGACCGTGCTGGTGGACGAGACGCTCGACGCCAAGCAGGTCCACGAATTGCTGGGCCTCGACTACCAGCCGCCCGCCGAGATCACCATCGAGGACGATCCCGCCGAATCCGAGAAGGAGCCCGAGGCCGACGCGGACGCCCGGCGGGAAGCGCGGCTCAACGATGCCCTGGCCCAGCTCGACGGGCAGGACGGGGAGGCACCAGAAGGCAAGGCGGACAGCGCCGAGCCCCCGGCCCCCGAAGCCGCCGAACCGCCGGCCCCGGAAGGGCAGGACAAGCAGGACGGCTAGCGCCATGTCCACTGCCCCGAGCTACGTGCAGGCCAGCGGCAATGGCATCCGCCTAGCCCTGGCCGTGCAGCCGCGCGCCAGCCGCAACAGCTTCGGCGACCGACTCGGGGACCGCCGCAAACTGGCCATCACCGCCCCGCCCGTCGATGGCGAGGCCAACGCGGCCATCGTCAAGTTCCTGGCCAAGTTCTTCGGGGTCGCCAAGTCCGCCGTCCACATTGTCCTGGGCGAGACCGGCAAGCTCAAGACGGTGGCCATCGACGGCGTCTCCCTTGCCGAAGCACAACAGCGCCTCGGCGAGCCCTAGCGCCGACCGCGCGGTATACTGCCTCTGCTCCCCAGCCGCCCGACCCAAGAAGCTGCTCTCTCGGTGCCGCGTCCCTGGCCGATAGCGTCCGTACCGGCAGCGACTTGCCCGCCGGGGCTTGGTCCCGGCAATCCTCGCGCCGCCCGAACCCGCTGCCGACCGCCAGACTGGCAGGCAACCTTGACATCGCCTACGGTGAATCGATATTGTCTTACGGGTTCCACGACCTGGGCACACTGGGCAATGGGCGAATACCAATGGCAATGCTTGAAACCCCCATGGGGTTGTCTCTCCTCATCTGCGACACGGTCATCGAGGACAAACACACCAGCAAGAAGTCGCTGATTGGCCTCTTCGACCGCATCCATGCCCAGCGGCTGCCGTGCCTCCACCCCGCCATGTGCGCCTTCGTCTCGGTCACCGGCGGGCGCGGGCAGTACCCGTGCGAGATCGTCTGCCGCCACCAGGACGGCGAGACGGTGGCGTTCGACGCCAAGGGGCAGGTCGAACTGAAGGACCCCCGGCAGGTGGTGGACCTGGTGTTCCGGCTGAGCGGAATCCGTTTCCCCAAGGATGGCCTGTACTGGGTTACCTTTCAGATGGATGATGTGCCGATCATGATGCGCCCGTTGCAGGTACAGAAGCGCGAGTCCAAGAAGGGGACGGAGGAGCCGCCGCAGGATCGGGAGACGGGTAGCTAGTAGATGGCATTGTTCAAGTACAAAGTCAGCGATGCCGCCGGCAAGGTCAGCGTCACCCTCATCGAAGGGGACTCCCAGGCGGAAGCGGCCCGGCGCTTGCAGGCCCGGGGCATGCTGCCCCTGGAGTTCCTCGGCGAGGGGGCGGCGGCGACCGGCGAATCCGGCGGCCTCGGCATCGGCGGCCGCAAGTTCGACGTGGAGGAGTTCACCGACCGGCTGGTGCCCCTGCTCGAAGCCAACGTCCCGCTCGAACGGGCGCTGGGAATCGTGGGCGAAGGGCTGGACGACGCCTACTCCGCCGAGATCGTGGGCGACCTGCGGCGCGGCCTGCACGAGGGGCGCAAGCTCTCCGGCCTCATCCGCGACCGCGGACGGATGTTCCCCAGCCTCTACTCGAACGTGGTGGAGGCCGGCGAGGAAGCCGGTGCCCTCCCCCAGGTGATGTCCCAGTTGCGCGGGTTCCTCAACGATGCCCGCGAGCTGCGGTCCTTCGTCCTCTCCGCCGCGATCTACCCGGTCTTCGTCCTCTCCGCCGGGGCGCTCATGCTCTGCGTGGTGATCGGGGTGATCGTGCCCCGCTTTGCGCTGATCCTCAAGCAGACGGACAAGCCGCCGACGCTCTCGATGGAGATGCTGCT
>QKCY01000399.1 GCA_003245525.1 Victivallales bacterium
CCCCCGTGGTCGGAGCCGCTGGCTCCGGTGCATGCAGACTCCGGAGCGGGCCGCTCCGTCCACGGGAGCCAGCTAGGTGGCGGTACGGCTCAGACGTTCCAGTACATCCACTGGTAGAGCCGGGCGTAGAGGGCGATGACCTTCTCGGGATCGGCGCTATCGTTGCACTCCAGTGACATGTAGCCCCCGTACCCCATGTCCTTGAGGATGTGGAAGAGCTGGTTGTAGGGGTAGTCCTTGGACTCCAGATCGTGGAGGTGGATGTGGCGCAGGTAGGGCGCGACGGGGTCGAGGAAGGTGCGGATTGGGCCCCATTTGATCTCCCGCGGATCGCAGTTGTAGACGACGCCGATGCGGGGATGGTCGGCGATGCGCACGGCCTTGAGGGTGTACTCCCAATAGTAGAAGTCGCCGTGCATCTCCAGGTTGCAGTCCACCCCGCTGGCCTCGGCGTACTCGCCGATCTCCCGTAGGCACATGCCCACATTCTCGATCACCTGGCTCTTGTCGGCCCCCTTGGGGAAGGCGTTGCCGAAGACGCGGACCTGGGGGGCACCGACGGCGGCGGCCAGATCGATGAAACTCTTGGCGGTGGCCACCTGCTCGGCCCGCTCGGTCGCATCGAGGGCCTCGAACCGGCAACTGGTGGAGATGCCCGCCAGCTTGACCGGCGAGGCGGCGAAGGCGGCCTTGATGGCCGCCCGTTGCTCGGTGGTGGTGGCCAGCTCGACGCCGTGCTTGTGGCCGAGCTGGGCCCGGCATTCCACCCCCGCGTAGCCGTACTTGACGCAGACGGCCAGCAGTTCGTCGAGGGTGTAGTCCTTGCCCAACTGATAGGTGAGAAGACTCAGTTTCACGCCAGTATCTCCAGAGAAACGCGGATAGGGCTCGCCGGTGTGGCGAGGGTGAAAGGGTCAGTTTCCGGCGACTCCGGGCAGCGGGGGGGCCAAGCGATGGCGGCGCCGCCACTGGTCGAGCAGCAACTGGCCGACCAGGACGAACAGGCCAATCCACAGCATGGCACCCACCAGATGGGAGGCCAGTTGATGGCAGGAAGCCAACATGCCTTCCGGTCCCGCGCCCAATTCGGCCGGAGGATAGGAGGGCTGAAGCAGGACGTACTGGGAGAAGGCGACCCAGAGCCGGTTCGCCCAGCCGGTGCCGGGCGACCAGCGCACTCCGAGGGTCCGCACCGCGAGCAGCCCGGCAAGCAGCACCGTTCCGGCAACGCGCCAGGCCACCCACCACGGCGAGCGGCGCGGGAAGGCCGGTTGCGGCGTCGGTTCGTCGGCAGGTGGGTGGAACCGGGCCAGGACCCGCTCCTCCAACCCGGGGGGAAACTGGCCGTGGCGCTCCATGAGCCGCTCCTGCTCCGCGACCACGACCGGGTCGGAGGCCTGTTGGCGACAGTGCGGACAGGCGGCCAGATGGGCGGAGAGATCGGCCCGTTCGGTCGCTGTCAGGGAGCCATTGGCGGCCGCGACCAGCCAGTCGCGCAGACGTTCGTGGATGGCGTCCGTCATGCGTCCGGCTCCCCAGGGCCAAGCAGGCTCCGCAGGCGGGCCAGAGCCCGGCTGAGGATGCCGCGCAGCGCCCCGTCGCTGACGTGGAGTTGCTGACGGATGGCCTGATGCCCCGCTCCTTCCAGGTAGCGCATGGTCACCGCATCCCGGTAGCGGGGAGGCAGCTTGTCCAGCGCGGCGATCACCTCGGCCTGGCGCTCGCGGGTCTCCATCACCGCCAGGGGAACCGGCGTGGCATCCTCCACCGGATGCGGCTGGGCCGGGTCATCGAGCGAGACCACCTCGTGGCGCTGGCGGTAGCGGTCGCGGGCCAGGTTGCGGGCGATGGCCAGCAGCCAGTGCGGGAACTTGGCGGGCTCCTGCAACCGAATCCGGAACCGGAAGGCGCGCAGGAAGCACTCCTGGGTCACGTCCTCCGCCTCCTGGCGGTTGCCGAGCAGCGTGTAGGCATGGGCATAGACGAGCCGGGAGAACTGGCCGACCAGAAAGGCAAAGGCCTTTTCGTCGCCAGCCATGGCTTGCCGCACCATCTGCTGCTCGTACTCGCTCAGCGTCACCTGCTGCTCCTAGGAGAGGTACCTCAGCCTCTTCATTCTACACTGTCACTGGACTCCTCCGCAACTCTGCGGGTTCCCCTTTCCGCTAGAAAGACGACTTGATCATGACAATCAGCGGGAGGAACAGGGCGACGACAATGGTGCCGACCAGCGCGGCCAGGACCAGGATCATCGCGGGTTCGATCAGCGAGGTCAGCGCCTCCACCGCCACATCCACCTCCTCCTCGTAGGTGCCAGCCACGCGGGTCAGCATCTCGGGCAGCGCTCCCGTCTCCTCGCCCACCTGCACCATACCGGTGAGGATGCCGGGGAACGCCCCGGTCTTGCCCATGGTGCCGCTCATGCTCTCGCCCTCCTTCACGGCGTCGTGCAGGCTCTGGACCGCGTGGGCGATCACCCGGTTGCCGCAGGCGTTGCGGACGATCTGCAGGGCGCTGAGAATCGGCACCCCCGACTGTGCCAGCGTGCCTAGCGTTCGGCAGAACTGGGCGCAGGCCGACATCCGCAGCAGACGGCCAAAACCGGGCAGCCGCAGGAGCAGGCGGTCGACCAACACTCCCCCCAGTTCCGTGGCCCGGACCACGCGGGCCGCGATCACCAGTCCCACGACGGCTAGGACCACCCAGTGGCCTCGGTGCATCAGCACGTCGCTGGCCCCGATCACCCAGCGGGT
>QKCY01000309.1 GCA_003245525.1 Victivallales bacterium
AGGATGGCGTTGGCCAGCTCCAGCCGTACGGTGTTCAGGGCCAGAAAGCCGGAGAAGGAGTAGAATTCCTCGCGGGGGACCAGGCCCAGCCGTTCGTCCACCGTGGCCACGAGGGATTCCATGATGGCGGGCATGCGTTCTGGCGTGGCCAGGGAGAGCACGGGGAACTTGGTGCGGTAACTGTCCCAGATGCTCCAGCCGTTGTAGTGGCGGGCGGCGGCATGCACTTCGCCGTCGTCGCCCATGTAGGTCCCGGCGGCGGAGGTGTCGTCGAAGGGCGATACGCAGCAGTTGGCCACATGGGTGTGGAACAGGGTCTGGTGCTCGGCCTCGCCGCTCACCTCGAAGCGGGCCAAAGCTTCCTCCCACGCGGCCGAGGCGGCCTGGCGCACGGCCGCGAAATCCCAGCCGGGGAGTTCGTGGTCGAGATCGCGTCCGGCCTGCTTCAGGCCGATGTGGCTCAAGGCCACCTTGACCATGACCGGTTCGCCCGCCGGAAACTCCGCCACCACTTGCATCCGGCCCTCGCGCAGGGAGCCGATGGCGCTCTTGGACGTCCGGGCCAGGGGATGGACGGAGATTCGGGCCGGGCGGCTGAAACGGACGTGGGCAAAGAGCCGGTACCACCCGTTGTCATGCATCTGGTTGCTCGTGATCTCAGCCAGCAGGTCGCAGGGACCGAGGACGATGGCATGGGCGTCGCGGACGGGGGTGTGACCGCTGGCCAGGTCGAGATGCACGTAGCCGTTTCCATCGCCGGGGAAGGTGTAGCGATGCAGACCCACATGGCTGGTGGCGGTCAGTTCCGCCAGGATGCCGGAGGAGAGTCGAACCCGGTAGTAGCCCGGTTCGGCGGCCTCGTCCGCCTTGGCGAAGGCGGCAGCGCGCTCGGGAACGGAGCGGGGCTCACCGTCCGGCAGAGGCAGCACGGAGAGGTTGCCGCCGACCCCGAAGTTACCGGTGCCGCTGACCCGGTTGTGGGAGAACCCCGCGACGGCGAGGTCGTTGTAGTCGTAGCCCGAATGGGCGCTGTGGCGGTGGACGCCGGGAAACGTGTCCGGCCCGAGTTTCACCAGACCGAAGGGGACATCGGCCGCCACGTAGAGTTGGCCGTGGTCGCCTGCCGTACCAACAAAGGGGTTCACCTGTTCCGTATGCCGCATGGCGAATGCTCTCTCCGGTCAGTTCTTGCCTTGCAGGCGGATCATGTCGAGGACCAGGGATGGCTCCGGCTCCTCGTCGCAGGCCAGAAGATAGATGGGTTTCCAGACGCCGCCCATAGCCGCGCGGTTGTAGATGCGCAGGGCGAGCACGTTCTCCGCGCCGGGCTTCAGGAAGGGAGTCGGGTCGAAGAGGAAGGGACGATCCCAGATCTGCTCGGGGGTGAGCTTGGTACTGGCGCAGGTGTGCTCGAAGGCCTTCTTGCCGTTCAGGTAGAGCGTGCAATCCTCGTCGGCGGCACCCACGAACAGGCGGAGCAGTTGCCCCTTGCCGAAGTCGGCGGGAAGGTCGAACCGGACCCGGTACCAGCCTGCACCGGTGAGATTGGGGAAGCCCTGGCGGTTCCAGCCGCCGTCTTCGCCGCAGGGAATCCGGGCCCATTCGAGATCGGCGAAGTCGGGGGCATACCAGCCTGCCTTCTCGCCCTCGTCCTTGGGATCGGGCTGGAACATGCTGGCGGGACCGATCCGCAGGGCGGAGAACTGGGCGCTCTGGGCCTTGGCCAGCCCACGCCAGTAGGCGAGCTTCTGCTCCACCTGGTTGGGGTTGCCTGCTCCGCCTTCCCACAGATGGGTGATCTTCTCTCGCTTGGCGATGGTCTGGAACTGGTCGCATAGGGCGGCGAAATCCTCGTCGGCAGCCGGACCGCGGGCGAGTTTGAGATAGAGCAGGGCGAACTTGGCCAGTTCGACCCGCTCACGGGTTTCGGGATTCGTGGCCAGCTCTTCCGCCTCGGCGAAGAGCCGGTCCGCCGTGGCGATGAACTCGGGGGTGAGGAAGCTGGCGGTCGGCGGATGGCGGATGTTCCCTGCCTCGCGCAAGGTGCCCATGTACTCCCGTTCCCAGAGCCGCCAGAGCAGTTCGTTGTACGCCTGCATGGGTTCGGCGGCCTCGCCATAGAAGCCGTAGGTGAAGTCGCGGATCAGGTCGCGGGTGTTGAGCGACGGGTCCCAGAGCTGCTTGGCCCACACCCAGCAGCGCAGCGGCCCCCGGGCCGAGCCGGGGCTCTGGTAGGCACCCTGGAGCATGATGCCCTGGGCGTTGTGGTTGATCATCCAGCGGACGTTCTGCGTCACCAGCGGCAGGTTGGGCGAGGGCAGGCTGTAGTGGCTGAAGTTGACCGTGTAATCCCAGATATGGATCTTGACCCCAATGTCGGACCATGCCCGCATGGCGCGGCTGAACTCGTCGGTCTCGGTGACGAACTCGAAGAAGTGGCTCCAGGCATGGCGGTCGGTGCAGAGGCGGATGACCACATTGTCGCGGGGCCGGACCGTCGTGGGGGGCTGAACGGTGCCCAGGTAGGCGAGGGTGGAGATCTTCACCTTCGGGAACTCGTCGCGGATGGCGTCGGCGATTTGGTTCACGAAGCGGAGGAGGGTGGCGGCCTGGGTGTCGCCCTCGGCCTCGTCGAAGGCCTTGCAATCCGCGCATTCGCAGTAGCCCCGGCCATCGTTCGGGGAGACACTGATGAGTTGGGCCCCCGGATCGGCCCGCAGCACCTCGCGGACCTTTTCGATGGCGATGCGGACGGGATTGCTCAGGCAGAGCTGGCGGGGCTGGCGTTTGCCCCCGATCTCGCTGAAGTACTCGGGATGGTCCTTGAAGTAGGTACCGGGGGGGACCAGCCGGTTGTAGGTATGGACGAAGAAGCCGCCCGCGTAGCGCATCCGTCCGCCCCACTCGTCGGGCACCGGGGCACTGGGGGAGTTGGTGCGGTTGCGCAAGGACCACTCCGCCTGAAAGGCGTCCCAGTAGAAGGGATCGCGGATTTCGAGCGCGGGAACGAAGGTGCGGGGGACCGGACGGAAGACCAGTTCGGGACGCTGCGGGATGGTGGCGGTGTCGCGCTGGTACCAGCGGCAGCCGTGATCTTCCTCCA
>QKCY01000022.1 GCA_003245525.1 Victivallales bacterium
CCCGCTCCGGCATCCCAACCGGCGCCAGCGGCTCCGGCCACGGCACGCTCCGGCATCCCAACCGGAGCCAGCGGCTCCGGCCACGCCACGCCCCCCCCCGTGGCCGGAGCGTCCCGCTCCGGAATCCCGACCGGCGCCAGCGGCTCCGGCCACGGCACGCGCTCCCCGTGGCCGGAGCGTCCCGCTCCGGAATCCCGACCGGAGCCAGCGGCTCCGGCCACGGTGGCGCGTCACGCCAGGGCGGCGCGGAGGCTGTGCCAAGCGGGGGTGTCGGGGATGTCGGCGGGGGTGGTCAGCAGGCGGACGAATTCCGCATCCGCTCCGGCCAGATCAAGCTTGCCGAGTTCGGCCCGCGCGAACCAGCCGCATTCCTGGCCCTCGTGGCCATGGGGGACCGCCTCGGGAGCCAGTTCCCCGAGCATGAAGTGCAGGTGGATGGCCTTGTCCGGATAGGTATGGCGGAGGCTGCACAGGAGGACGGGGCGGAGCATGGTCACGCCCAGTTCCTCCTGGATTTCCCGCACAATGCAGGCTTCCAGCGTCTCGCCGGGATGGCACTTGCCGCCGGGGAACTCCCACTTGCCAGCCAGATGCGAACCCGGTGGACGGGTGGCCAGCAGGAGGCGGTTGCCCCGGCGGATCACCGCCGCGCAGACGTCGAGTTCGATCACTGCAGTTGCTTGAACAGGAACTCGGCGCGGCGGTTCTTCTGCCACTCGGCCTCGCTGGTGGCGTTCGGTACGGCCGGGCGCTCTTCGCCGTAGCTCACGGTCTCGATGCGGCCCGGCTCGACGCCCATGCTGCACAGCAGGTCCCGCACCACGATGGCGCGCTGCTGGCCCAGAGCGCGGTTGTACTCGTCGCTGCCCCGGTCGTCGCAATGGCCTTCGACCACCACGCCGTACTGGGCATGCGTCTTCAGGTGCTCGGCCAGGGCCTCGACCTTGGGCATCTCGGACGGGCCGATGGCCGCGCTGTCGAAGGCGAAATAGACCACGACATCCCAGCGCTTGGCAGACATGGAGGCCGCGTCGCCGGTATTCATCGACGTGTCGGTCGATTCCCAGCCAGTCCCGGCACCGCCGACACCGCCGACTCCGGTTCCCAGTTCCGCGCCGGGGGGGAGGGTGCCAAACTCAACCCCGTCGACAGGGATGTTGCCGCCGCTGGTCGGCGACTCGCCGCGGAAGCGGAGATCCAGCTTGCGGCGGCAGCCGGTGTCCAGAACCAGGATCGCCGACATGACTAGGACGAGGGAGAGAAGACGGAAAGGGTTCGACATCGCGGGCCTCACTTTCTACGTATGCAACAATATATAGGATTCGGTTCGGAAATCCCTCTCGGCGCATTGCCAGAAACCATAGCAACCGCACGGGAGGTTGCCAGTCAGGGCGCCCAGGGCGGTGGCCTTTGGGCTAGACATCCGGCAAGAGCCCCCCGTTCACAAGAAAATCGGCGAACCAAGCCGCAATATTTGCGGCTCCGATACGATTGTGTCGGCACCAGTCGCTCATCCACTTCTGGGCGCTGTGGCTGCCGTTGACGATGAAGCGGGAGTGGAAGTCCACGAGCGGGACGCCATGCTCGGTGCAGCAGTGGCGGGCTTGGCGGAGCATCCGGTCCATCGCTTCGCTCTGGGCGCGGACCCAGGTGGCGGAAGGACGGGCGAATTCGTCGCCCGCGTTCTCGGGGAAGATCGGGTTGGGAGCCCAGTAGACCGCCTTCCCGGGCAGCGCCGCGAGCTCGCGCCAGAGGCGCTCCATGTCCGCGAAGGTCCTCTCCTCGGCGAATCGGCTGCGGCATTCGCCGGAGGTGCGTTCCTCCAGACAGGCATCGGCGAGCACGAAGGAGAACAGCACCGCGTGGGGCTGGAAGGGGAGCACGTCCCGGCCCAGACGCAGGAGCGCGTGGTGGGTCGTGCAGCCGGCAATCCCCGCATTGATCACGGCGACCGATTTGCCCAGGCGTTCCTCAAGACGCTGCTCCAGCATGGCGGTCCAGGTGTCGGCGTGGTCGTCGGCGGAGTAGGTGAGATCGTCGCCGAAGGCCACGACGCGCAGGTCGGCCCGTTCGGCCTTGGCGACCATGGCGGGGGTCAGGTGATGGGGCCAGGAACGGGTGAGGTCGTCCTCGTGCCAGCGCCCGGCGCTGGGGATGCGGATGACGAGATGATGCTCGGGCTCCTCGGGCGGCCGCGGCCGCTGGAGGATCATGATCTGCTCGTTGCAGGCGGGGCAGTGGGTGGGCTTGACGAAGGTTCCCAGGCTATGGAGCAGTTGCTCGTAGCCGGACCACTGGATGGGGGCGTTGCAACTCTCGCAGGCGAGGGTGGTGGCTTCGTGGGTGGCCAGGAACTCGTCGCAGCTCTTGCAGCGGTGGGCGTTCGGCACCAGCCGACCCTGGAGCTGGTCGCGCAACTGGTCGGGCGGGTCGTAGGTCCAGGTCTGGGTACAGCCCGGCACCATGCAGGGGACTTCGGCAGGCTGCAGGGCTTCGAGTTTCTGGCTACAGGCCTCGCACATCCGGGACGGGGGACGGTCGGTGCCGCGCAGCCACAGGTGCAACTGGGCGCTGCGGGTGTAGGTCCAGGTGTTGTCGCAACCCCGGTTCCGACAGCGGACCTCGCGGTCCTCGGCCTGGCTGTAGAAGAGGTAGCACTCCTGGCACATGCGCTCGGGCGGCGGGGCCTCGGGACCATGCTCGCAGATGTGCTCCAACTGGTCGTAGGCCCGGTAGGTCCAGGTG
>QKCY01000041.1 GCA_003245525.1 Victivallales bacterium
CCTCGGCATTGGCTTCGGGCAAGCGCCCGCTCCACGCATCCTTGCCGGTGGGAGCGAGGTAGAAGGTCACGGGGTGGAAGGGATAGCTGTCCATGGGACCTCTCCGGTCGGGTTGAGGGAATCCGGAACCGGGCAGACCATGATGGCGGAAGCAGGCCTTGTCAATTGCCGGTGTCCGAGTTGTCGGACAGGTCCGACGGGTCCGACCGAACGGGGAGTTCCGCGCTGTCCGCGGTCAGATCCACTGCGCGGCAATCGCCAGTACCAGCACCGCCAGCGCGAAGGCGCTCAGCAGAACCGCCCAGTCGGTCGGGCGGAGGCGCTCCTGCAACCGTCGCCTGGCCAGAAATCGCCAACCGAACCAGACCACGAGCAGAACCAGTCCCGCGACCAGGAAGGGAAGGCCTTTGCCACCCTGTGCTGGCAAGCGGTCATGGGGAACTGGTTCCCCGTCGCTCTTGACGGGCGCGATCGGAGGGTTCACGCTGTCGGCTGCCGGTCGTCCCTCGTTGGGCATCGCAGCGTGCTCGGGAGCAGGACCCTCCTCGGAGGGTACGGAATCGGGATTGGGTTGCTCACCACCTGGCACCAGATCAGGCTCCTCCTCCTCTCCGGGCACCTGCTGCAGGTCCCGGCGCCATTCCGGGACATCCGGGGCGACCGCCACAGCATCGCGACCATGGCCTCGCCTTGCCGAGCCAAACAGGGGGTATCCCACCACGACGTACCGTTCCCGGACGAAGCTGCGGGCACCTTCCGGACCGTCGGTACACAGAGCCACGCTGTAGGTACCGGGTCTCTCGTAGGTGTGCAGAGGATTCTGTTCGGTCGATCCGACGGTGGAAAGACGCCAGGCCCGTTGCCGGACGTCGGTGGCGTACAGCAGGAGCAAAGAGCCATCGCGTGCCAGGACGCTGGTGGTGTACCCCAGGCGGTTCCAGGGCGCGCGACCACTCATTCGCCGCCAGGAACGACCGCCATCCGTGGAATGCCAGGTGCCGTTCTCGTCGAAGCCAGTCTCCCCCCCGGCCAGTACCATGCCACCATCCGGCAACGCCAGGCAGAGGTGCCCCCAGCGAGCCGACCATGGGGCCACGCTCCCCACGAAAGTCCAGGTTGCACCTTGGTCGGCGGATCGCCAGACATCCTGCAACCGTCCACCCTCACCGTCACGCCCACCAGTGAGCACGATCTCGCCGTTCGGCAGGAGGGTGCAGGCATGGCCGTCGCGCTTGGCCCAGCCGGCGGCGGCGCGGACCTGGGTCCAGGTCGCCCCTTGGTCGGCGGTCCGCCAGACGTCATGGGAGGCCTCCCCGTCCTTTCTGCCGCCGATGACCAGAAGGCTCCCGTCCGGCAAGGGCAAGCAGGCATGGCCGGAGCGCCGGTAGAGTGCGGCAGTGTGGCCAGAGACCTGCGACCAAGTCGCCCCCCCATCGCCGGACCGCCAGACATCGCTGACGAGAGGGCCGGAGGTACCAAGCTCTCCTCCCAGAAGAACCACGGTGCCGTCGGCGAGCGTGACGCAACAATGCTCGGCGCGCGGCGCCCAGGGAACCTGGTCGGCGACTGGGTGCCAGGTTGCACCTTCGTCCGTGGAACGCAGCACGCGGTTCGTCGGGGAACCGACCCCGTGTTCGAACTTGTACCCGCCAGTCAGGAGAATGCTGCCGTCGGCCAGGGCGGTGGCGCATCCAAAGGTAGAGCCGGGCGTTAACCCTTGGGGTTCGAACTCAAGCCAACCAGCAGCGGCAAAGTCCTCGTCCCCGAAGTACCACAGCCAGGAAGTGGGGTTGCCGGGCGAGGTGTCGGTGAATTGGACCCGCAGCGGGGCCGACCCGCGCGTCGGCACGCCGACGAACGGCTCGTCGCCCGCCACCCGCACAAGGAGCCAGGCGAGGAGAATCAGGCTGAGACGCCAGATTGGGAACCGGCCCACGTTCTGTCTCCCCAGTACTGCCGACTACCGGTCGGCAGACGAAGCGTAGCGCACTACCTACGAATGCGCAAGTCCGACGGCCGGAGTCCGACTGGTCCGACGGAAGGGAGTTGCGCGGGGTATCCCAGACTGGCAGATTGATTGCGTAGCATCCACGAAAGGGGCTTCCCATGATTCGCTTTGCCTGCCTGCTTCTCGCCCTCGCCGGCACCGTTTCGGCCCAGTTGCAGTACACGGTGGACGGCAAGGCCGTGCCGGTGCTGAAGGTGCATGGCAAGTCGGTCCTGTCCATGCAGACCCTGTTCTGGGGAGCCAACTGGAAGTGGGCAGGAGTCGATATCCGGTCGGCAGGCGAACCGGGACAATGGACTCTGGCCTCGAAGGCGCTGCGTCTCGGGGGAACCCTGTCCTGGTCGGTGGAACCGGACCGGTTGGTGGGGACCTATCGGTTCGAGGTGGCGGAGGCCACACCGAACGCCATTGGTGGAGGGCTGGAACTGCGGCCCGCCTACCAAGACGTGGTACTGGGCGGCCAGGGCAAGCCACCGGTCCTGCTGGACAAGCAGGGCTGGGAATGGGAGTTCCAGCCCGGCCAGACCATCCGGGTCACAGCCGAGCCCGACTTCGCGAACGTCTACTTCGAACGGGGTAACAAGGGGGTCATCCGCTGCATGTTCTTCGCGGACAGCATTCCGGCGGGACAGCATGAGTTCCGCCTGGTCTTCGCCCTGCCCAAGGGCTCGGAACGGATTCGCTCCCTGGACGAACGGTACGGCACGCCCGACACCAGTACCTGGTGCCGCAATGC
>QKCY01000523.1 GCA_003245525.1 Victivallales bacterium
TATCTCCGGCGCGACGTTCCCGGCCTCCCGCCCGAGGCGTGGGCCGTGTACAGCATCGGAGAGAACGGTGGCGACGATGGTGGTACCGCGCGTGCGGTTGGGGTAGCCAGGGACGCAAAGGCCACAGGCCCGGATTTCGTCTGGCCATCGCAGAACTACCGCTAGCGCCCCGGCGCACGGCCGGGGCACTGGGTGTCGCACCCCAGAAACAGGGAGCGGACCCGTGAAGGTCCGCTCCCTTCCCGCATCTCAGTCAAGTGCGGGGCGCAAGACGCCGGGGATCACTCGCCGCCGCCGAGGGCAATGCGCACGCCGACGCAGACGCCCTGGGAGGTCAGGCTGCCACCCAGCTTGGCTTGGTAGTCGACGAACAGGCTGACCCGGTCCGTGAAGCTGTAGTCCAGGTTCAGGTTGCCGACCAGGCAGCCGTCCTCCGGCTCGACACCTTCCGCCGTGAAAGTGGCGGCGGGTGCGACGGTGAACGCCGCATCGAAGTCCACGTCGGCATCGATGAGCGCCTGCTGCCAGTACACGCCGGCGCTGGCGGCGAGGCGCTCGGCCTGCACGCAGGCGTTCACGCCGAACACGGCGTCCAGGATGGTCCGGTCGTAGTCGTCGATGGTCAGGTCGTACGGAGCGGCCCCGCTTTCCTGGTAGCCGTCCTGGCTGACGTAGCCGCCGCGCAGCATGGCATAGGGGGTGATCCGGAACTGGTCGGCCTCCGCCATGGAGATGTCCCAACCGATCCCGATCTGGCCGAACAGCGCGAACTGGTCGGTCGAGCTCTTGGCGGTCATGCCCATGACCCTGCGCTCGTTATCGGCATCGCCCATCCCCACGGAGAGAGCACCGGTGAGGAACCAATCCTCGACGTTGTAGCGCGCGTACACGCCGAGGTGTTCCGACTCGATGTCGCTCTCCGCCTCGTCATTCTCCTCGTTGTAGTCGGTTTGCCCGTAGGCGAGGCTCACGCCGAAGAGCAGGTTCCCGAACACCCTGTCCGCGCCGACCACGGCTCCCGTGGTGTCCCACTCGTAGCCGCTTCCGTCCTGTTCGCCATGGCCGTACAGGCCGCCGAGCCAGCACTGCCACTCGTTGTCCGCGCCAGTCCGGCGAGTCAGGGTGCGGTTCCCGAGGCTACCGACGAAATCCGAGGCGGTGCTCGCGAACGCATCCGGCACCCCGAGGATGGACTGCCCCATGAGCGAGATCATGGCCCGGTCCAACGACCGTTCGTCGTCGATGCTCTCCAGGGCGGCGATCACCGGCTGCAGGTCCGTGTTGCTGCGCTGGCCGTCCAGCATGGCGGCCATGCTCCTCGCCTCCCGCGGGGCGAAGTCGCTCAGATCGGCTATGCGGGTGATGGTCACCTGGCCGTCCTCGATGGTGGCGTCGTAGACCAGCGACTGCACGGCCACGTCCGCCGGCAGCACGTCGTTGGTCAAGGTGGCACCCGCGCCAAGGACGATGAAGTCGAAGGTCTCCGCGCTGTCGATGGGGCCCAAGGGCACGAAGAGGAGCTGGGCGCCCGCATCGAGCGTGGCTTGGCCGCCGGCCAGAATCCGGATCTCGTCGATCTCGGTGCCGGTGAACTCCAGGACGAGCCGCGACCCCGAGGCCGCGTAGAAGTCGTCGGTCTCGATCCAGCCGATGGAGTTGCCGGGGGCGAGGGTGCCGTAGAGCAGGACGCGGCCCGACGCGGCGAAGTTCGCGTAGAGGCTGGCTTCGGGGCCGATCAGGACCTCCGCGAAGTCGTTGGTGCCGTGCAGGTAGGTGGAGCCGCCGAGGAACATGGCGTTCCAGGTGTCGTTGACGCCCGTGATGTCGCCGTCGAACGCGAAGGTGAAACTGGCATCGACCGGGACGTTGGCGAAGTTCGCCGGATCGGCAAACATATCGTCGTCGAAGTTCTCGATGAAGTCCCACATGTCGACGTAGGTGCCGACATCCCCCGTGCCGTCCTCCAGCCGGAGCATGCCGAACACTAGGTTGGCATTGCCGTTGTCGGCCGCATTGAGGATGTCTCCGGTCATCGCGGCGCCGTTCATGACAGCCAGCACGTTCCAGTAGCCGTCATAGTCCTCGCAACCCATGATCACGGAGTAGGCGCGGGTGCCCGTGGCGCAGATGGTGCCGCTCTGGTAGATCACGTTGGTGCTCTGGCCGGCCCAGATGCCAGCGGCCTGTTGCAGTCCGGCACCCTCGTTCTCGTCCACCACGGTGGCGTTGATGGTGCCGGCGTTGATGATGGTGCTGTCGCCATGCCCGGTGCGGATTCCGTAGGCACCGTCGTTCTCGCTCGCGTTGGTTCCCTGGAAGGTGCCGGTCACATCGATGGTCCCGGTGTTGGTCACCAGGGCGGCACCGCACCGGATGCCGAACGCGCCGCGGTTCTCCCCGTCGCCGTCACCGTTGTTCTCGAGGATGCCGTCCACCAGAATCGTCCCGGAGTTGGCGATCACCACCTCGTAGACGCCGTACTCGTCCGTCCAGATGTTGGAGCCGTTGCCGACCCGTATGCCGTAGAACCCGACCGCATCGTCCCACTCGTCGCCCCGGATGGCACCGCCGATCCGGATCGTGCCCGCGTTCAGGACGGTGCTGGTGGCCACAGCGCTGGCGCTGCCCCAGTGCGAGGTCTCGCCCAGGCGGACACCGTAGACCCCCGAGGAGCCATCCACGTAGTCGGGACCTTCGAGAATGCCGTAGACATCGATCACCCCGGTGGCGGAGTTCGTGATCAGGGTGGTGGCCGTGGCGGTGCCGTCGCCGAACGCATAGGCCCACGTCCCCCCCAGCTTGATCCCGAAGGCCCCTGCCTCGCCGCTGTCGATTCTGGACTGGGCGATGAGGGCCAGGTCCACGTCGATCAGGCCCGAGTTGGTGATGATCGTGGTGGCGAAGGAGGCGGAGTCCGAATCGGTGCAATAGTTGTAGGCCTCCGTATAGCCGCCACGGACGCCGAAGGCACCCACGTTGTCGTCGCAGTTGTTGACATGGATGGTGGACTGGGCCATCATCGTGCCGCTGTTGGTGATGTCCAGGATCGACCCGATCGAGTTGCCGGTGCTGCCGCTGCCGAGGGTGGCCCAGGTGTAGCCCACCTTGACCGCCATGGCCCCGATGTTGTCCTTGACCTTGTCGACCGTGATATCGCTGGCGACATCGATCATCCCGCTGTTGTCGATGATCCGCTGCATCAGCTCGCTGTCGGCCCCCGCGGCGAGCGACGTGTAGCCGTCGCCGATCTTGATCCCCACGGCGCCGGAGTTCTCTCGGAGGTAGGCGTCGGGCGCATTGATCACGGTCCGGGCGACAATCGAGTCCATCGAGGTGTTCTGCACGGTGGTGGTGTCGTACTCGCCCAAATCGCCCATCTGGATGCCCGTGGACCGGATGTCGTAGATCTCGGAGCCGTAATCGGTGAACAGGTTGGCTTCGGCATAGATGCTGCCGTTGTTGACCACGCTGCCATCCTCGCCCGAGTGCTGGATACCGGTGGCGTTCACCTTGTCGCCGTAGCCTGTGGCGATCGCCGAGATCGACCCGTCGTTGGTGACCAGTCCGCCGTCCTGCGCCGCATGGATGCCGCGTGCGTTCACATCCCCCTCCGTGGAGGTGGCGGTGGCCTCGATCACGCCGTCCTCGGCGTTCAGGATGTCGACGTCCTCGGTCTCGTCCAGATGGATGCCCTTCACGCAGACATCGCCCGTCCCGCTCGTGCCTTCGACCGCGATGGTGCCCGAGTTGGTGACGGTTCCCGCGGAGTCCTCCTCGATGGTGATGCCGCGAGCCTTCACCCAACCGTCGTCGCTGGTCCCGGTCACGGTGATGTCGCCCGAGTTGTCCACCGTGATCTGGAGGTCTCCGTCCTCGTCGCGGATGCCGTAGACTTCCAGGTCGTTGCCCTCGGAAGTCGCGTTGGCCGTGATCGTGCCAGTGTTGGTGATCTCGACCACGCCCTCGGTGCGGGTCGGGGCATCCGCCCCGATCCCGATGGCGGCCACATTGGCCTTGGCATCCTCCGTCGCCGTGCCCTCGGCACTGACCGTGCCTTCGTTCAGGATGACGGCGGCATCGTCCACGCCGATGGCGAGCACTTCCAGCACGTCGGTTCCCTCGCCGGTGCCAGCCGCCGAGATTGTGCCGCCATGGTCGACCTCGATTCCCGCGTCGTCGGCGTACACGGCCTCGACTACGCCGTCGGCCGCCGCCCCCGTGACCTCGAGCTCGCCGCCGTTCCGGACGGTCAGCGTGTCGCCTGCAGCCAGGTCGTAGGGGTCCGTTTCGTTCCCCGTCACCACGTAGCCGTCTGCCGGGGCTCGTACCCCGCTCAGCAGCGTGGCTGCCACCATGGCCCAACTGCAGAACCTCGTGAACCCCAAACTCCGTCTCTGCCGCGTTGCCATCGTCGCCTTCCTTTCCTTGCTGGTCCTCGTGCCGGAGGCACGACTGGTACCGTCTCACCCCACCCCCCACGACTACCTCAGAAGCAGTGGGAGGCAAACAGAGCCAATGGACACGTTGGGAGGAAACCAGGAACGACAAGGGGAAGGAGACTATGCCCCCCTCCCCATTCTTTACCGATAGCATATCGGTCGCCATACTGCAAGAGGAACCGACGCGAGCTTCTCTCTGTTCTCCCGACTCCCGGGAAAGCGGCAGCAGCGAGCATGCCCCGGTGCGGCTACGGCGCACGGGGACAACGGCTTCGGCGCGACGACAGGGTTCGGGCTAGCGCGAGGCTACAGCGCGACCGATACCCGGCGACCGCTCTCGGCGCTCTCGATGGCCCCGAAGACCATGGCCAGGCTCTTGATGTTGTCCGCCGCCGTGGTCTCGGGGGTACCGCCGTTCAGGACGCAGTCCAGAAACTCGCGGATGTTGCCCGCGTGGCCGCCGGACTTGGCATCAGCCAGAATGGGGACTTCGACCGTTTCCATGTCGCTGAAGAAGCCGCCCGCCTGCTTGACCACCTGGGCCTGGAACCCGCCGCCGCCGTTCCACTTCACGCAGCCCTTCTCGCCGATGATGCGCCAATCGCACTCCCAGGTGGTGTTGAGCCCCTCGCAGCACCAACTGCCCCGATAGTTGAGCACCAGGCCGCCGCTCATCTCGAAGATGCCGTGGGCCGAGGCGTCGTGGTCGTACCAGGAACCCGCCGGGTTCCATTCGTGGCAGTAGACGGCCAGAGGATCGGACCCGCTGATGAGGCGGCCCTGGTCGAAGCTGTGGATGGCCATGTCGAGCAGGAGCACGTGCTCCATACGGTCGCGGAAACCGCCGAAGTGGGCGCCGATGTAGAAGTCGGTGTTGACCGTGTGGACCTTGCCGATGGCCCCGCTGTCGAGGAAGGCGCGCAGGGAGCGGATCTGGGGCTGGTAGCGGCGGTTCTGGATCACCGCGAAGATGCGGTCGGCTTGCTGCGCGGCCTCCACCATGGTCTTGGCATTTGCCATGGTGTCGGCCAGGGGTTTCTCGCCCAGCACATGGCAGCCATGGGCCAGGGCGGTCAGGGTGACCGGCAGATGGGCCTCGGGAATGGTGCAGTTGAAGACGGCGTCGGGCTTCACCTCGTCCAGCAGGGCCGCGAGGTCGGTGGACTGGGGCACATGGGCCAGATTGTGGGCTTCGGCCACCTTGGCCATATTGGCCGGGACCAAGTCCACCAGGCCGACAATCTCCACGCGAGACTCGTCCTTGATGCCCTTGAGCCAGGCATTGCAGATGCTGCCGCAACCGACCAGAACCGTGCGCACCGTGGTCTTGCTCATGCTTCCGTCTCCTTGGAGTCCGTGCGGCGGAGTGTCCGGGACAGTACGGGATAGAACAGCACTCGCGGCAGCACGAAGATGCAGATGATGGCGATTGCCAGGTTGATGCCGTACTTGGCGGTTTCGCCGTGCAAGGACAAGTCATAGCGCAGGAACAGATAGGCGGCCAGCTCGATTCCGAACAGTGCCCAGGCGAAAAGCAGCCAGCCGAGGCGGGGTTTCGCCCACTGGGCCACGATGCGGGGCAGGTTGAAGAAGGCATCGAAGACCCAATGCTCCAGCAACGCCCCCTTCTCGCCGAAGACCGGGACGATATGCACCACCCCGGTGGCCCAGCGTCCCGCCAGGAACCGGGCGAGGGTGGGATAGGAGGTGGTCATCTGGAAGGGGAAGGCCAGGTAGCCGATGTACTTCACGAAGCTGAGCGGACAGGCGATCAGGTAGTCCCGCCAATTCCGTTCGCGGATCATCAGGTAGAGGACATAGCCACCCCGGCACAGCGAGCCGGGCGAGACCGGTAGGACCTGGAAGAGGGCCACGATGCCGACGAAGGCCGCGCTCGCCTCCTTCCAGCCGTGCCCCTTCGCCAGTAGCCAGCCAAGCACGACCGATCCGATAGCCACGCTGACAATCTGGGTGACTGGCAGGGTGGCGAAGTGGACGGCGAGGCACTTCAGGTATTTCACGATGAAGGGCTCGCGTACCCGGGCGGCGATGGCCGCCTTCTCGTCCGGGTGTAGCATCCCGTCGCGTTCGCCCTCGTCGAGCAGGTCGAGGAACCACTTCTCGCGGGCCTCCTCGCTGGTCCAGAAATCGCGGATGAAGCCCCAACCATCCCGGAGGCGGTGCCACACATGGCGGGGTTCGGTCAGCGCCCGGTGGAGGAAGACTGGCAGCAGACCCACCGTGAAACGCTCCAGCAGATACATCTCGGGACTGGTGGTCAGGATCTCGGCGTGGGTTTGGCTGATGGCTCCCCGCCGCAACCAGGTGATGCAGCCCCGCGCCGCGCGGGCGCGCAAGGCCGCCTTCCGGTACACCATGTCGCCAAAGAAGGCGGCCAGGTGCCGCCGGTAGCTGGCGTTGCCCCAGATCCGGCGCAGACGGGTGCCGAAGAAGGGCAGAATGCCCAGCAGGTAGAACAGCACGAAACGCAGCCCCCCGCCGCGCAGGCGCTCCGCGAATTCGGGATCGGCGGAGTCCTCGGCCGCATAGCCGTCGACCAGGCCCTTGCGCACCTCGGTCCGCAGAGCGGCGTCGAAGGGCAGTTTCCAGCCGTGGTGGGTCACATCGGGGAGGGATCGGCGATAGGCGCGGTCCCGCTCCTTGAGCTCGGCAATGGCCGGGGCGAGGTCGGCGAAATGCTCCGCGTGGTCGGCCACGAAGGCCTCCAGCTTGGCCAGATTACCCCGGTCGAACTGCACCAGGGTCCCGCGCCGGAAGAGTCCGCTCAGGATCAGCTTGATGTCCCCCGGACTCATGGGCAGGACGGGCAGCAGGGCCAGCCCGGCCCGGAAATCGATGGCGCAGAGAGTCGTGCCCGGTCCCTGGCTCGGAATGTCGGTGCGGTGCATGACATTCGGCTGGCTCTTCATGGTCCACCACTCGTACTGGCGGGCGAATTCCGGCTCGCCGAGGTCGTGGAGCAACTGGACCATATCGGCCATGAATCGGCGGGTAGCGACGAATTCGGGGCTCGCGGTCTGGTCCAGCGGTATCTCCCGCCACTGCCGCCGCCGCCAAGGCTCGTCGTCGGCCTCCAGCAACCAGCTCCGGCCCTCGACCCATTCGGTGATCTCGCCGAAGGAGCGCAGGCCGGGATCGTGGAAGGAGGCATAGGCGTCCTTCACCGCCGTCTCGTGACCGAAGCGCAGGGCGGCGGCCCGGCGGACGATCTTCTGGAGCAGGAGGCCTGCGCGGCAGGCGTCGTGGTTCACCTGGGAACTGAAGGGGCCTTGGAAGGCCAGCCAGTAGATCGTGTTGCGCAGCCAGACCGAGAAGCCGCTGGGCGGAATCACGATCTTGATGGCGTACTGGCGGCCCACTTCCAGGCCGGGAATACTCTCGCCCTCGGGCAGGGAAAGGGCCTCCAGCCGCGCCCGGTAGACCTGGCCAGCGAAGCCGCCGCCGAGGAACTTCTCCAGGTGCAATGTGGCCTGGCCGGAAACCGCAGGGTGTACGCCGGTGATGGCGACGGTCAGCCCATGCCCCGCCTCGTAGCGCACGGGGGCATGGTGGAAGTGAAGCGCGGGATCGCCCGCGAGGATTTCGCAGGCGTGAATGGTCTCGCGGCAGTCGCGGGCTTTGGGCATCGGGAACTCGGGTGGGGAAAACAGCGGTCGGTTCGCGTAATCTACCTTGCTAGCCTGCGAATGGCAGGACGACAAGCCGAAAACTCATGGGGCCGTCCGGCCTATTCGGCCTCGGCGGAGAGCATACAGGTGAAGACCAGCGGGGTCAGGCTGCCGTCGCCACGCTGGAGGCAGTAGCGGACCTCGCACACGCCAGTCTTCGGCAGGGGAATCGGCCCTTGGTACAGGGCCGAATCCGGGGTCGGATTGCTGCCGTCGAGGGTGTAGCGGATCGGGGCGGTCGGGCCGCTCAGGCCCAGGCCTTCGGGACCGACTGTGGCATCGACCTTCCACTCGCCGAGTCCGGCCAACTCGGATTCCACCTTCAGATCGTCCACCTGGGCGGCGAAGGTGTCCCCTTCGGCGGCGGTGTGGTCGTAGGCGAACATGAAATACTGGATCGTCCGCCCGCTCACTTTGCCCAGCGGCAGGCGGATGCGGGTCCACTCGCCCACCGGCCCCTTGGCCACGCCGGGATGGGCCCCGCGCTTGTTGGTGTCGGCCAACCCCCGGTCGCGGAGGGGCAGGCCCTCGTCGAACACGGCATCCACCGCCACATGGGCCCCGCCCGCGTTGAGCGGCTTCACGGCGTAGCTGAGGACGCTGTCGGGATAGATCACGACCGGACCCTCCGCCAGCTTGAAGTAGACATAGCCATGCTGGCCCTTGGGCGAGGAGCCGGAGAGCTGCACGACGCGCTTGCCGTCGGGAGCATCGGCCACCTCCACCGGCTGGCAATGGGCATCGGTGACCAGGCGGATGCCGCCGCCCTGCGCCAATTGGTCCACGATGGGGGCCGGATCGTCGGCTTCCCAACTGGTGGCGAAGGTGCCGGGCGCGGTCGTGTTCGTGGGGAAGGTGCCGAGGGTGGAGGCGGAATTGGCGAAGGGCTGGATGTCCTTCCCTTCCCAGCGCAGCACGCCGCCCCGGCTCTGGCAGGCCAGCAGCTCGCAGGAACCACCTTCCACGCTCACATGGGGCCGCAGGTCCCGCTCCAGGTTGATGGCTTCGAGGACCACTTTGCCCGCGGTCTGGCGGAAGCCGCCCGAAACCGTGTTCATCTGCTGGATCAGCACCGTGCCGGGACCCTCTAGGTCGGCGGTCTGGGGACCGGCCCAGACTTGGGTGTTGAAGAACCGCGCCGTGCCTGCGAACGATGGCGTGGACACGATGGCGGCATGCTCCCACTTGCCCAAGGGCACCAACTGAGCGGCGATGAACTCCAGGTCCTCGGCGGCTTCCAGGGTCGCGGCCTGGCTGGCGGTGTCGGTGCCGTGGATCACGATCCGGGCCTTGCTGCCGCCCTGGTCGTTGCGGAACGCAATGCCGTCGTAGGCGGCGTACAGGAAGGTGGCGAACACCTGCTCGTCCGTGCAGTGGCCGAAGACGATGCCCTCCAGGTTCTGGCGGAGAAAGTCGATCAGGATGCTCCCCACGTTGCCGGAGCCGGATTGGTGGGGTAGATAACCCGGAATGCGCAGGAAATAGTGGGGGTTGAACTGCACGTCCTCCACCCAGCCGGTTCCGGCCGACTTGCTTACCCATAGTCCCCGCTTCAGGCAGCAGCCGGAGAGATAGCGGACCAGATGGCCCGTGCTGTCGTTGGTCCAGAAATCCACGCCCTGCCAGGAGTTGCCCAGGTTCACATCCTCCACCCAGCAACCCGGTCCGAGGCTCCGGACGGTCCAGGGATAGGGCACCGGCTCCGTGGGGCTCTGCTCGGGATACCAGACGCAAAGCCCGCGCAAACCGGACTTGGCTTCGAGTTCGAGTAAGGGCGCGCCGTCCTCATTCCCCCGACCGGCGGTGCTCAACAGCACGCTGCCGCCGGAGATGGTGTGGTGGGGCACGTCGAAGGTACCGCGCAGTTCGACCCCGCTCGGCACCCGCAACTGGCCCTGGCAGCGGTACAGGCCGGCTGGAATGTAGACCGTGCCGCCGCCCGCCGCCCGCGCGGCTTCCAAGGCCTTGGCGATGGCGGAGGTGTTGTCATCGGCGGCGGGGTCCGCGCCGTAGTCGGTGACGACGAACAGCGCCCGCTGGGGCGGGGTCCGCACCGGGGCCGGGACGTAGGGCGTCAGATCGGGCTTGGCCGTGGTCAACGGGACGTGGGAGATGGCCAGATCGGCCCCCTCCGTCTCGTCCACGATCCGGGGCGTACCCGCGAAGGTGTTGCCGAGAATGCGCGCCCGGTCCACGCCCTTGCCCAGGTGAATCTGGGGGGTGCTGTCGGCGAAGGAGCAGGTAAGGGCGGTCACTTG
>QKCY01000117.1 GCA_003245525.1 Victivallales bacterium
TGCGAGCCGATCACAGACACCGGCAAACCGGCAGTCACCATGGGGGTGTATGACTACGGCCGCCGACAGGACGTCGTCTGTAGGCGGCTTACCATGAAGGACGTGGCGGACGGCCAATACCATACTTACGATCTGGGGACGCATGAGCTCAACGCCAACTGCGGATTCTACTTCGCTCCCTGCACGAATCCCGACGGGATCAAAAAGATATGGGTCGACCGGATTGTGCTTGTGCCGGAACAGGAGACCAAGTGACCGTCATTCGCCCGGCCTCGGGCGGGGAGCGTGTAGCCCGACCATAGAGGAGTGGCCGAGGGAACGTGTGGGCAGAAGCACCCGATCCTTTCCGTGCAACGGCAGATTGTAATGGAACAGGGATGCCGCAGCACAGAGGGTCCGACCCGTCGCGTACGCACGTGCCGGATAGCCCCCTTTTCTCGCCGCCCCCATCGTGGCGCGGGACCTCGCAGCCCGCGCCACATTCGTTTGCGGCGATGCTACTCGGCCCAGGGCAGGAAGCAGATCTTGGTGGCTTCCTTGCGCTTGAGCATCTCGATCCCCTCCATGTAGCGGGTGAAGGGGAGTTTGGCCGTCACCATGCCGGTGAGGTCGAGCTGGCCGGCCGCGATCAGGTCGAGGGCGCGCTGGGCGGCCCCCACGTTGTGGGGTTCGTAGCCGAAGAGGGAGCGCCCGCCCCAGTAGGCGGCCTTGAACTCGATGGTCTCGCGCAGCACGCCGAAGATGCAGACCGCGCGGTTGGTGCGTTCGAGCATGAACTCGATGGAGACCTTGAGGCCGGTGCAGTCGATGGTGGAGTCGACTTTGCCCTTGACCTGCTCGTTCCAGGCTTCGGCGGTGGGCTCGACCACGAGATCGGCTCCGGCAGCAAGGGCCATTTCCCGGCGGGCGGGGACGGGATCGATTCCGACCACGCTGGCCGCGCCCTGGGCCTTGACCAACTGTAGGGCCACCAGGCCGGCCGGGCCGAGGCCACTGATTCCGATCCGCTTGCCGTCCAGAAAGTTGTTGCGCAGGAGCTGGTCGACGGATACCTGCACGCACATGGCCAGTTCCAGGCTGCATGCCTGGTCCCAGGTGACGTTGGCGGGCAGGGGCAGGACATGCTCGCGGGCCATGCAGACGTACTGGGCATAGCAGCCGGGGCGGTGGTGTCCCGCATCCTTCCAGCAGGCCACGCGGGCTCCGACGGCCAGGTCGCAGACCCCTTCGCCGAGGGCCACCACTTCCCCCACCGCCTCGTGGCCGGGTTGGCCGGGGGTGTAGGGGTAGTTGATGGTGCCGCCCGCAAACATGGGAATGCCGTCGAGCAGGTGCATGTCCCAGTGGGGGCAGGTGTTGACCATCGCGACCTTGACCAGGATTTCCCCCGCTTTGGGTTCGGGGACGGGGGCATCCTGCCAGACGACCTTGCCGGGGGCGAGAATCTGTAGCTGTTTCATGGGTCTACCACTCCAGAATGACACCAAGAACCGGTTCGCGCTTGCCTTCGATCAGATCCCAGGCCTTGGCGGCTTGGGCGACGGGGAAGCGATGGGTGATGAGGGGAAGCGTCTGCAAAGTACCGTTGGCGATCAGGGCCAATGTCTCGTCCATACGCGGCCCGGTCCAGCCGGAAACGAGGTGAACCGACAATTCCCAGTTGCGCAGGGGTTGGAGGCTGAGCAGGTCGTCGGTGCCGTAGAAGCCCGCCGAGACGAAATGCCCCTCCCGCCGCATCAACGGCATGATCTCCTGGAAGGCCTGCATGGAGCCCACCGTGTCCACCGCGACTTGGACCCGTCCCGGCAGGAATTCCTTCACCGCATCGAGCCAGGGGTTCTTCTTGGTGTTGACGATGTGGCGGTTGGGGCCGGCGGGGAAGCGGCAAAGGCGGTCGTCGTGCCGTCCCACGAGGAGGACATTGGCCCCGCGCCAAGCCAGGGTCTGGGCGGCCCATTGGCCCACCATGCCGTCGCCGATGACCACGGCGTTGTCGCCGATACCGCAGGGCTTGGCGCGTTGGCCGCAGTTGTAGCCCACCTGGGTCAGCACCAAGCCCGCAAAGGCGAGGGGATCGATGCCCTCCGGCAGTTTCCAGATCTGGCTGCGGGGGCAGACCGAGGGGGATACCTGGCCGCCCATGCTCTGGAACATGCCCTCGACCTTGCCCATGGCGCAGAACACTGTCTCGCCAAGGCGCAGATCGGTGACGCCGGGACCGACCCATTCCACCACACCGATCTTCTGGTAGCCGGCCACGATGGGGAAGGGCCAGGGATCACCCTCGCGGTAGGCGGTGTCGCCAGCAATACGCTCGCCGCGGAGGAACGATCCCTCCGTGCCGTTGCTGATCCAGGAGTGGGTCACCCGCACCACCACGTCGCCGGGACCCGGATCGGGACAGGAGACCTCGCGGACCTCGACCTGGTTCGGGCCCGGAAACACAACTGCCTTCGCCTGCATGACTTTCTCCTGAGACTCTGGGGGACTCCAAACGGACGGCGTCTGCCGTCAGCCCATACCCATATCGTGCCGATGCTCCGCCAGCAAGTTCTGGCGGGACCTCCCGATGGAGGATTGGAGATGCCGTCCATGGACGGTGGCGTCTCGGTACTCGATGGAAGCTCGTGCCAGGGGAAAGTATTTAGGAAACTATAAACTGCGATTTTTTGTTCGCATAATCGGAAATACACGCTATATAAATGACGAGGGCCAGATAGGTCGTGCGGTTGGTACGGCGGTTTTTGGGTCCTCTGGAAATTGACGCCAAGGGCAAACCCGCGCGAAAGCCGGGGGCGCAAAGCCACGGGCCTTCGGTCGAAAGACCATGGTAGCCGAGCTGCCGGATGCATCCTGACACGAGGTCGGGATTGCCGGAAACCGTTTCCTATAACTATTTGTTCTGCTGTTGCAGCATGCGGATGATTTCGCCCGTCGGGCAGGTCGGGACCTATCTACCCCATCGGATAGGTTACCGAATACCCCCGTATCCCTGTCCGGCGGGTTCCCCCTCTTCCTCGCGGTCATTCCCGACCGGATTTCCAGATGTCCCAGAGGAGGGCGAGGCCGAGCACGGCGGCAACGACGAAGCCGACGATGCCGATGATCGGGATGCCGTTCCATTTCGGCGGGACGCCGGAATTGGTCATGACCGACGAGCCGACGATGAGCGAGGCGAGGACGATGGCGGAGGAGATGCGGCTGCTGATGTGCTCGTGGCGGTGGATCATGTCTTCCAGGCCGCGGTGCTCGAACTCCACCTTCATCTTGCCATGCCGGATCTGCCCCATGATGGCGCGGGCATCGTCGGGAAAGTCCCCGAGCAGGCGCACGAGACCGCTGGCGCTGCGCATCGTATCGCGCAGCATCCGGCGTGGGCTGTAGCGGTCGCGGGCCAGGCGGCGGACGAAGGGGGCCAGGTGTTCCGCCATCTGGAAGTCCGGATCATAGGCCAGGCCCATTTCCTGGACCGTCCCCACCGCCTTGGCTAGCAGGTAGATATGTGGCCGGAAGCAGAGCTGGTGACGGTGGCAGATGGCGTAGAGATCCTCGAAGACCCGGGCCACATCCAGCTCGTGCAGGCTAAGGTGGAGGTGGTTCTCGGTCAGTTCGGCCAGATCGCATTCCAGTTCGTGCCGGTCCACGTCGCCGGTGGCGATAGTCATGGCCAGCACGGGTTCCACGAGCCGCCGCTCATCCTGGGCCACGGCACCGGTGATGAGATCGCAGAGGGTCTCGCGCTCGCGGCGGCTGAGGCGCCCCACCATGCCGAAGTCCAGATAGCAGTACCGGTTGGGGGGGAGGACGTAGATGTTGCCGGGATGGAGGTCGGCATGGAAGAAGCCATGGACGAAGAACTGCTCCAGGAGCAGGTCGGCGCCGAGGCCGGCCAGTTGCTTCAGGTCGCAGCCGACCGCCCGGAGTTCCTCGGTGTTCGAGGCTTTGATGCCCCGGATAAGCTCCATGGTGAGGACCCGGTTGCTGCAGTAGTCCTCGTAGACCTCCGGGATATGGATGCCGGGCCGGTCGGCAAACTGGCGGCGGAACCGTTGCAGGTTGCTGCATTCGATGCCGAGGTCGAGTTCCCGGCGCATGGTGCGGCCGAACTCCTCGACGAGCCGGGAGGGCTGGACCATGACGAGATTCTCGGCATGGTGCTCCACGAGGGACGCGAGGTGAGCCAGAATCTCCAGGTCGATGGCCACGATGGGACCGATCCGGGGACGGCGGATCTTGACGAAGACCTCCCGGCCGTTGTGCAGTCGCGCCCGGTGCCCCTGGGCGATGGACGCGGCGGCGCTAGGGTTGGGGTCGAACTCGGCGAACAGTTGTTCCGGCGCCTTGCCGAAGTCCTCCCTGATGGTCCGCGCCACCTCTGCGTAGGGGAAGGGCGGCACATTGTCCTGGAGCTTGGTCAGTTCCTCCAGATAGCGGGGCGGCAGAATGTCGGGCCGGGTGGAGAGGATCTGCCCCAGCTTGATGAAGGTCGTCCCCAGTTCCTCCAGCACCAGTCGGAGACGTTCGGGGGTGCTCAGGTGAGCAGTGTCCGCCGCGGATCGGCTATGGTGCGGGAGCAGACGCGCCATCGCATCGGTGTAGCGCCGGACATGGAGCCGGTCCAGCATGTCGCCGAACCCGTACTTGACCAGTACCCGCAGAATCTGCTGGTAGCGGGTCAGATGCCGGTAGGTGCGGCCGATGGTGGCGAGTCTGCCCAGGACGGCCATGGCAGGCTCAGGCGTCTGCGGCTGGCTTGCCGCCCTTGGCCTTCAGCGCCTCCTCGATGGCGGTCAGACGCGCCTCGATGGCGGTGAGGGTGCCGGTGCAGGGGGAGGGGAGCTTGGCGACGGCGGCGGCGACGGCGCTGGCAACCCGTTCCTCGAACTGGCTGCGGGCTTCCTTGGCCTTGGCATCCAGCTCGTCGGCGAACTTGCGTCCGTCGTCCTCGCTGAGTTTGGCTTTCTGGCTCAGGTCGTGGGCCACTTCCCGGATCTTCTCCTGGGTCATGAAGGCAAGGCCCAATCCGGTGTACGCGGTTTTCTTGAGCAGGTCCAGCATGATTACCTCCTATGGTATGGCCAATCCTCGGGGGGCCTCGCGAACCGGGGTCTGCCGGGGAGCGGCAGGATGTCTACCACCATGATAGCCTGCGCGGGGAGAGCGTGCAAACGGCGGGCACAGGCTTGACGGGATGGGAGCAGCCATCAGATTGGGAAGCATGCAGCATTCGGCGGCCTATGCACGCATTCGGCAGTCGCTCCTGGCGGAGATCGGGGAGCAGGGCTGGGTGCGTGGCCAACTGTCGAGCAGCGCCCTCGCTACAGCGGTGGCGGCCTTCGCCCTGGAACTGGGCGGGGTCCCAGAGGGACCAGCACGGGCGGTGGCGTGGCTGGAAGGACACGCCAATTCGGATGGCGGCTGGGGCGATACGGTGCGCAGCCCAAGCAACCTGAGTACCACGCTCCTAGTGCGGGCCGCGCTGGGTCGGCTGGGTGGGGATACTGCCCGGGCGGATGCTTGGATTGCCGGACAGGTGGGAAGCAATACCCCGGAGGCGATTGCGGGAGCCGTGCTGGACCACTACGGCCAGGACCGTACCTTCTCGATTCCCATTCTCACGATGTGCGCCTTGGGCGGCCTGCTGGGACCGCCGGAGATGGCGTGGCGTCGGATACCGCAACTGCCCTTCGAACTGGCGGCTTTGCCTGCCGGTTTCTATCGGTTCGTGGGCTTGCCGGTGGTGAGCTATGCCTTGCCCGCCCTGATCGCGATGGGGCTGGTGCGGCATCGGCTGGGCGGGGGAGGGGGCCTGTTGCGTCCGCTGCGTTCCGCCCTGGAGGCGACCGTGCTGCGCAAGTTGGTTCGGCTTCAGCCGGAGAACGGTGGGTTTCTGGAAGCCTCGCCCCTGACGGGGTTCGTCGCCTTGTCCCTGAGTGCCGCTGGCCTGCGCGAGCATCCGGTGGTGCGTCGTGCCCTGGGTTTCCTGGTGGCGGGGCAGCGCGAGGATGGTTCCTGGCCTATCGACACGGACCTCGCCACCTGGCTGACCACTCTGGCCATCAAGGGGCTGGGCGACGACCTGCCCGCCGAGCAACGGCCAGCCCTGCGGGACTGGCTGCTGAAGCAGCAGTTCCTCACCGTTCATCCCTTCACCCAGGCTGCGCCCGGTGGCTGGGGCTGGACCCCCTTGCCCGGGGCAGTCCCCGATGCGGACGATACCGCCGGGGCGCTTCTCGCCCTCGGCCAACTGGGTTCCGCTCCCCAGGCGGCGCAGGCTGGCATCGGTTGGCTTCTGGACTTGACGAACCGTGACGGCGGCATCCCGACCTTCTGCCGGGGCTGGGGACGTCTGCCCTTCGACGCCAGTTCGCCGGATCTCACCATCCATGCGCTCCAGGCCTACGTCGCGTGGCAACAGGAACTGCCGTCCGCTCTCGCTCGACAGGTGGAGAAGGGCATTGCCCGGGGGCTGGCCTACTTGGTGAAGAGCCAGCGGGCCGACGGTTCGTGGCTGCCTCTCTGGTTTGGCAACGACCGGGTACCGGGACACGGCAATCCGGTCTATGGCACGGCCCGGGTGGTGCAGGGGCTGCGCTTCCTGGCTGCCCATGGACAAGCATTGCCGACTGGCCTGTCGGAGCGGGGAATGGCCTACTTGCGGGCCCAGCAGAACGAGGACGGCGGATGGGGCGGCTGCCGGGACGTGCCGAGCAGCGTGGAGGAGACGGCGTTGGCCGTCGCCGCCCTGGCTGGCGACCAGGCAGCCCAGGCTGGCAAGGCGTGGCTGGAACGGGCTCTGGAGGAACCGGTGGCACCGACCCCTATCGGGCTCTACTTCGCCAGTCTCTGGTACTACGAGGACCGCTATCCGGACCTCTTTGCCCTGGCCGCATTGCGCGACTAGGCAGGTTGCATTTCCGGTTGGGCCGGAGCACGGTATGAGTTCCTATTGTCAGCCAGGAGTGTCCGTCATGCGTTGGCCCCTGTGTTTCGCTCTTGTCCTGCCTGTCCTGGGGCTGGCGGGGCCCAGCATCGACGAGGTGCTGAGCCAGTTGCCGCCTCCCGAGGCCTCCTATCTGACGGCCGAACAGTTGGCCGATCCCCACTTCCATGCCAAGGACGGCGAGGGGAGTTGCGAAGTGTTGCCGCCCGAACAGGGAGCTGGCGGGCCGACCTACCGGTTCACCGTGAACCGGAAGTTCGACAACCTGTGGGACGCGGGTTTCGGCTGGTCCACGCCCAAGGGAACCGGCCCCTTGAAGGACGATATTCTGCTCGTCACCTTCGAAGCGCGCAGTGTCGCCCAGGACAAGGGGGCGAAAGGCAGTATCCGGGCCGTGCTGCGGCGCACGGTGCAGCCCTTCAATCTGGCTCTCGGCGAGACCTGCAACTTCAGCAAGCAGTGGCAGCGGTTCAACTTGGCGGCCACGCCGGAAGCCGATCTGGCCGGCGACGGCATGTTGCTCACGTTCAACCTTGGCTCGATGGCGCAGCAGATCGAGGTCCGCGACGTGCGCGTGCTCAACTTCGGCAAGAGCGTGCTCTGGGCTCCGTTCCTGAAGACTATTGGCGCGAGCCGTTGGCGGAGCGGCCGGCGCATCGTCGGCACTCCCCTGACTCCCGGCATGCTCTGGGAGATGACGGCTTTTGCCGATCTCGCTCCCACCCCGCCGGACTTCTCGCCCGCCGGCGCCTGGCAAGCGACCTACGCGATCTTCTCCTGCCACGGTTACCTGGCTTTTGGCAACGAGGACCGGGGGGTGCTCCGCCTGGCACGGATCCCCCAGGACGACGGCACCTTCGTCCTGAAAGCAACCCAGCAGGTGGGGCTGGAAGACGCGATGAGCCAGCTCACCGAGGCGACGATTCGTTGCCGAAACGATGCCCTGGCCACGCCCATTTCCTGGACCCTCAAGAGCCAGTTCTTCGGAGCCGACGGCAAGGCGATTCCCGACCTCACTACCGAGGATCGGAAGGAACTGCCCAAGGATGCTGGCCTGGCTACCGGCGATTGGTGCCTGTTCGAGGCCGTGCAACGGTTGACGGGAACGATGCCGCCCACCTTCACGCTGCTCGAAGGCATGGATCTGGCGAAGACCGGTCAGCAATTGGTGGACCGGGGCGAGGAGACCTACCAGATCGGAAAGGAGAAGCGTACCTTCCACCGTTACGACCAACTGGGGCACGGCGTGCTTCCGATCAACTACTGGCTCGACGGCAAGGGGCGGCTTCAGGTCGTCGTCACCCTCAACCGGGCCTACATCCTCGACCCCGAGGCGGAAACCAAGTACGAGGAATTCGCCAAGGATCTTGCCGTGCGTCACGAACGGGCCGAACAGCGCCGCCAAGCCGAGGAGGAATAGGATGCACCCCCGACTCACCCCCTCCTGCGACCGCCGTCAGTTCCTCCGTGTCGGTGGCGCCATGGCCGCCAGTTCCCTGCTCGGGCACGGAGCTTGGGGTGCGCCCCAGGCCAAGCCGAACGTACTCTTCGTCATGACCGACCAGCAGCATTTCGATACCATCGCGGCGGCTGGCTGCGGCTACGTGCGGACCCCGGCCTTCGACCGGTTGGTGCAGGGCGGCACCCGGTTCGCGCTTTCCTATACGGCAAATCCGCTCTGTTCCCCCGCCCGTAGCGCCATGTTGACCGGGCGGCCCACCTGCGAGACGGGCGTGTACGTCAACGATCTGGCCATTCGCCGGGACATGCCGAACCTGGGCCAATGGCTGGGTCGGGAGGCGGACTACGAATGCGTTTACGCGGGCAAGTGGCACTTGCCCATGGGCCATACCACGTCCATCCCCGGTTTCCGGGTGCTGAGCACGGGCGAGACGGGCTACGGCAACTTCGGCGACGGGCTCACGTCTCGTGCCTGCACCGCCTATCTGCGCAACCGGAGCAAGGACAAGCCGTTCTTCCTGGTGGCCTCCTTCATGCAGCCCCACGATATCTGCGAGTGGCTCTGCCTGAATGCCCACAAGATGGATCGTCTGCCCTATCCCGAACTGCGCGACCAGTTGCCGCCTCTGCCTGCCAACTTCGGCTTCGATCCCAAGGAGCCCGCCCCGATTTCCGGGCGGCGCAAGGGGAACGAGGGTGTGAGCAACGACTGGTCGGAGGAGCAGTGGCGCTTCTATATCTGGTCCTACTACCGCCACATCGAGATGGTGGATGCGGAGATCGGCCGGGTGCTGGATGCCTTGGAGACCAATGGCTACGGCAACGACACCCTGATTGTCTTCACCGCCGACCACGGCGAGGGACTGGGGCATCACCAGACCGTGCGCAAGAACAACCTCTACGATGCGGCGGCCCATGTCCCCCTCGTCTTCAGCTTGCCCGGCGAGATCGGCGCGGGGAAACTGGACACCGGCCGGGTAGTCAGTGGCATGGACATCACGCCCACCATCTGCGACTATGCGGGCGTGGCTGCTCCGCCCAAGGTCCGGGGATTCAGCCTGCGCGGCGCGCTTGCGGGCGGCACCGCGCCGGGCGGCGAGTTCTGCGTGAGCGAGGTGCAGGCGAATCTGGGGCGCATGGTCCGCACACCCGAGTACAAGCTCATCACCTACATGGACGACCCCAATTCCCAGCTCTTCGACATGCGCCATGATCCGGGAGAGACTCGCAATCTGATCGACGACCCCGCCCAGGCCGACACCGTGCGCAGCCTGCGCGGGTTGCTGAGCGATTGGGAGAAACGCCTCGATGTGGCCCCGAACGTTCCCAACCGGACCTATTGGCGGGGGTAGCCGATGGGACGTCTGGCACTTCTTGTCGGATTGCTGGGTCTGCTCGTCCGGGCGGGAACCAGCGTGGTGCTGGACAGTGTCCCGGCGACCGACCAGCGATGGAAGGATGTGGCCCACACGCTGTATGCCACCACCTACCGGGAGTCCTACACCTACGACCAAGCCCGCGTGGTGGTGGTCTACGAGCCCCTGGACGACACCTTCGTGGCCCAGTTGGTGGCCGCCAATCTGAAGCCCAACTTCGCCTATCAGGTGAAGCTGGAGGCCGCTCCCGGCAGCGATTGCGCCGAACGGCTGGGGTCGGGGGGCCGTTACTGGCGCGAGACGTGGGACGGTGCCGCGTGGACCGGCGGCTGGAACCTGAACAGCAAGGGCACGGGCACCTATCCCAATCCCAACGACACGGATTACCTGGCCACGCGGGATCTGACCAGCGCGACCAGCCCCACCGGGCTGCTCTACCGGTTCACCACCTATGTGCTACTCGGCTATTTCATCACCGACAGCCACGGTAACGCTTCGGTCGACCTGCGGCTCGATGCCAGCTACCACGTGCTCTGGCGCGATACCCAGATGGCTTGGACGGGTGACGATGGTCCCATCGTGAGCCGCACCTTC
>QKCY01000404.1 GCA_003245525.1 Victivallales bacterium
TAGTCGATCGTCTCGCAGTCTGGTCTTCCGATACCTACGCGGAGACGGAGAAACCCGCTCGTCTCCAGCTCGGTGATGATCGACTCGACCCCCCGGTGCCCGCCGCTTGAGCCGCCGCGCCGTAACCGCAGCCGCCCCAAGGGCAAGTCCAGGCAGTCGTAGACCACGAGAATCCGGTCGGAAGGGATCCCGAGATTCCCGGCGGTCTCCCGCACGGCGACCCCGCTGGCGTTCATGTACGTGAGCGGCTTGAGCAGATGCAGCTCGCAGCCACCCGGCCCGGCGATGGTGTAGCACACGCCGTTGGCCAAGGCTTCGGTTCTCACGCGAGTCCGTGCGGCCAGAATCCGGTCGACCACCCGAAACCCCACATTGTGTCGGGTATCGGCGTATTTGGGTCCCGGATTACCGAGTCCCACGATCAACCACGCCTCCGCCATACGAACGCCTCGCGGCCCCGTGAGGGCCAATCATCGGTGTATTGTAACGCGCGGGCCACAGGGCCACACAGCCAGGTTGCCCGCGCGGTGTTCTTCGGGTAGCAGTTTCCTATTCGTTGCCCGTGGCTTCGTCGCCCTCGCCCTCGGCACCCTCTTCGGACGCCACGTCGATGCGCGGGATACGGACTTGGAACACCGGGACCTCGGCGTCGGCCAGAGCCTCGACGCCCTGGGGGAGGACCAGGTCACGCACGTGCATGGTGTCGTCCACGTTCATGGCCGCCACGTTGACGGTGATCACTTCCACCATGTCGGCGGGCAGGCAGCGGATGTCCAGCTCGTGGAGGATCTGCTCCAACTGGCCGCCCTGCATGGTGCCGGCCGGGGTGCCGGTGGGCTCGATCACCACGACGCTGTGGATCTTCTCGTCGGCCTTCACTTCCTGGAAGTCGATGTGCATCACCAGGTCCTGGATGGCGTGGTGCTGGACTTCCTTGACGATGGCGGACTTCGTCTCGCCCCCGGCGATCTCCAGGGAGACCAGGCCGGCATGGTGGACGAGGGAGGGCAGGTCTTCGGCCTTGACGGTGACCGCGCAGCCAGGGCCGCCGTGCCCGTAGATGACGGCGGGAATCTGCTCGGCCCGGCGGAGACGCCGGGAATTGGCGCTGCCGAGATCGGTGCGGGCCTCTACTTGGATGGTCAAAGCGGTATTGCTCATGGGAATCTCGTCCTTTCAGACTAGTAGTGCATCGTGCTATGGATGAAGTTCGAGTCTATGCGCTATGTCAGATGTAGTTGATCTCGGGGTTCGAGTCGAGCCGCAGCAGGGAGGAGACGGAGCGGCCCTCGTGGATGCGCCGGATCGCCTCGCCGAGCAGGCGCGAGACGGTGAGTACCCGCACCTTCGAGAGATCGCCTTGCGCCACCAGGGGCACCGTGTCGGTGGTGACCAGCTCGGTGATCGGGCTGGCGGCGAGGGCCGCGAGACCCACCTCGTTGAGGCAGCAATGGGTGACGGCGGCGAAGATCCGCTTGGCCCCGGCCTCGCGCAGACGCTCGGAGGCCTTGATCAGGGTGCCGGCGGTCGTGGTCAGATCGTCCACCATGACGCAGTCGCGCCCGGCCACATCGCCCACCAGATGGGTGGATTCCACGTGGTTCGCGCTGATGCGGCGCTTGGCGACGATGGCGATGTCCCCGCCCAGCAGGTCGCCGTAGGCATGGGCCATCTTCACGCTGCCGGTGTCGGGCGATACGACCACAGCCTCGTTGCCCACCACCTCGCGCAGGTAGCGGACGAGGACGGGGCTGGCATACAGGTGGTCGAGCGGAATATCGAAAAAGCCCTGGATCTGGTGGGCATGCAGGTCCATCGTCACCACCCGCTGGGCTCCGGCGGTCACCAGGAGGTTGGCCACGAGCTTCGCGGTGATAGGGGCGCGGGACTCGCTCTTGCGGTCCTGCCGGGCATAGCCAAAATAGGGCAGGACGGCGGTGATCCGTTCCGGCGAGGCCCGTTTGGCGGCGTCCAGCATGATCAGCAGCTCCATCAGCATCTCGTTGGGATGATGGCAGGTGGGCTGGATGATGAACACGTCCGCGCCGCGGATATTCTCCGTGTACTGCACAAACGTCTCACCGTCCGGGAAGCGGCGAACCTGCACGCTACCCAGACGACCCCCGAGATTGGCCGCGATGCGCGAGGCCAATTCCGGGTTCGCAGTTCCCGAAAACAGCTTGATGCTCGTGTCTTTCATCGATGACTCCGGAAAAGCAGAACGTGTAATCTACCCGACCAAACCGGGGTGTCCAGTTGCCGCCGGAAGACGGAATGCACAGAACCGTAACGTCTAGGCACGTGGCACGCCCCCCCAGACCGGACTATCTTGCTATATAGGGCGCGGGACGGCGGGGCAAGGCGCCGGTCGCCGCCAAACAAAGAAAGGGGCGCGATGCAACCCCAACCGACCAACCTGGAGTCGCTCGTGGCCAGCGCCCGCGAGCGGATCGTGGCGGTGGAGGTGGACCGCAAGGGCGGTGCCATGCTCTACCGGCGAAGCGCCGCGGACCGGATCGAGGCCGAATCGCTGGCCTTCCAGCCCTTCCTGCTGGTGGGTGGCCTGGCCCTGGCCGAGAGCCTGGAGGGAGCGACCTCCCGCGTTCCTCTGGCCGGGACGGGCGTCCACAACGTGCGCGTCCATTTCCCCAGCGCCGACGTCTGCACGGAGGCCGGCAAGGCCCTGCGCAAGCTGACCGGGCTCTCCGCCACTTCGCCCGGTGCTCCCTACCGCATGTTCAGCGACGGCACCCAGCAGTTGCTCTCCCTGCTGCCCGCCCGGTTGTTCCGGGGCATGGAGTTCCCCGAACTGCGGCGGCTGCAACTGGACATCGAGACGCTGACCACGCCCGGCTATGATTTCCCGAACGCCGAACGGGAGGGCGACGCGGTCTGCCTTATCGCCCTGCGCGATTCCACGGGCTGGGAAACCTGCCTCTGCTCCGCCGACAGTTCCGAGGCCGAGATCCTGCAGCAGATGGTGCGGCTGGTCCGGGAACGCGATCCGGACGTGATCGAGGGGCACAATCTCTGCAACTTCGACCTGCCCTTCCTCGAAACGCGGGCCAAACGCCACAAGGTCCGCCTAGGCCTAGGCCGGGACGGCAGCCGCATCTACGCCCGCACCTCCCGCTTCTCGGCGGGCGAACGCACCACCAGCTACCAGCGCTACGAGGTCCATGGCCGTCATGTGGTGGACACCCTCCACCTGGTCCAGCTCTACGATGTGGTCCATCGGGACCTCGACAGCTACGGCCTGAAGAACGTGGCCCAGTACTTCGGCGTCGCCGCGCCCGAGCGCACCTACGTGGAGGGCGGCGATATCACCCGCCTCTTCCACGAAGACCCGGCCCGGCTGCGGGAATACGCGATGGACGACGTGCGCGAGACCGACGCCATCAGCCGCCTGCTCCTGCCCAGCTATTTCCACCAGGCCCAGCTGGTCCCACTCTCCCTCCAGAACTGCGTGGTGCGCGGCAACGCCACCCGCATCGACGCCCTGCTCGTGGCCGAATACCTGCGCGCGGACACCAGTCTGCCCGCCCCCCAGGCCCCCCGGCCCTTCCAAGGCGGGCTCACCGCCTCACCGAACAGCGGCATCTTCGCCAACGTCTGGCACGCGGACGTCCGCAGCCTCTACCCCTCCATCATCATCAGCCGGGGGCTGTCCCCGCGCAACGACACCCTCAAGGCCTACCATGGCCTGCTGGCCGGGCTCCGCCGGTTCCGGCTGGAGGCCAAGGACGCGGCCCAGTCGGCCACCGGGGCCGAGCGCGAGCATCTCAACGCCCTCCAGAGCTCCTTCAAAGTGCTCATCAACTCCTTCTACGGCTACACCGGCTTCGCCCAAGGCACCTTCAACGACTACGAGCTGGCCGAGACGGTGACGGCCGAGGGGCGGCGCATTCTCGAATCCATGCTCGATTTCCTCACCGGCAGCGGCGCGGACGTCATCGAGATGGACACGGACGGCATCTATTTCGTGCCGCCCGCCGAGGTCACCGCCACTGCAGTGATGGCCGAGCGCCTGCAGGCCATCCTGCCCCCCGGCATCGAGATCGATCTCGATGCCACCTACCAGGCCATGTTCGGCTACAAGAGCAAGAACTACGCCCTGCTCGACCACGATGGCAAGGTCTCCGTCACCGGCGCCGCGCTCAAGTCCCGGGGCCTCGAACCCTTCCAGCGCCGCTATATCCACGAGGTTCTCCAGTTGCTCCTCACCCGGCGCGCCGCCGAGATCCCGGCCCGCTACGAGGCCTATGCCGCGGCCATCGCCGAACACGCCTTCCCCATCGCCGACTTCGCCAAGCGGGAGGTGCTCTCCACCTCGCCCGCGGCCTATGCGGAGAATCTCGCCGCCGGCACGACCAAGCGCAGCGCCGCCTACGAGCTGGCCCTCGCCTCCGGTCGCGAGTACCGCCAGGGCGACCAGGTTCTGTTCTACGTCACCGGCACCAAGAAGTCTGTCTCGGTCGCCGCCGCCGCCAAGCTCCTGGGCGATGCGGAACCCGGCCAACGGGACGAGAACCTGCCCTACTATCTGGACAAATTGAAGAAACTGCACGAGAAATTCGTCCCCTTCCTATAGACCCGGACTGCGGGAAGTCCCGCTCCGTGGTTGCAGCCATGTTCGCTTCCGTGTAGTGTTGCCCAACCTGTGGAACGGTGAGACAATGGAAGCTGAATGTTGGGGTAAACGGCCATGAACCACAACCTGCGGCAACCCGTACTGGCAGCCATTCTCCTGGCTCTCTGCCTCGCCTTCCCGGGCAGGGCCCAGGAGAAGGGCAAGAAGCCGGCCGACGGCCCCAAGGGCGCCGTCAAGGCCGAAGCGAAAGTCCCTGGGGTCCTCGACCAGGAAACCCGCGACCAGGCGGCGGACAAGCCGGAACTGGCCGACCTGCTCGCCCTCCGCACGGAGACCGACGCGCTCTGGACCCAGTACCGGACGCTGGCCCTGACCAAGGGAGTCAAGGCCCACGCCCGCGCCCTCCGCGACCTGCCCGGTGTTGCCCGCCAGTTGGAGAAGAGCCTCGAGAAGCTGGCCGACCGGGCCGCGCGCGAGATCGAGCCGGCGGACAAGGCCCTCGCCGACGAAAAGGAACGGGAAGCCAAGCTGCTGCGCAAGCTCGACAAGGTGCAGGACCGGGGAGGCGACGCTCGCCGAGCGGTCGAGAAGGAGTTGGACGAGGTCGGCGACGCGATCGAGGCGGCAACGGAAACCTGCGATCTGCTGCGGGCGGTGGGCGAGACCAACATCCACCCCGGCGACCCCGACCTCCTCCTGCTGGAGGAACTGCTCGATCCCAACGAACAGGAGTTCAGAGCGCTGCAGTCCCTGGCCAAGAAGGACCCCGACCTCGTGCAGGGACGTCTGATGGTCCTGCATATGCAGGCCGATCTCCAGGTCGCCAAGCTAGGGACCGCCGAGAACCCGCCCGACCCCGACCGGGCCGCCGTCATCGAGCGGCAGCTCCGGCTGGTCGAGAAGAAATTCGCCAAGTACTTCCTCGAAGTCTGGGAGCCCATCGCCGAACAGGACGAACTGTTGGCCAAGGAGAAGGCCGAGCTCGAGGAGAAGGTCGACGACGCGGGCGACCGCCCGGCCGCCAAGAAATACCAGCGGCAGTTGTCCGAGGTCAGCAACAAGCTCCAGGGCAGCCAGCGCACCACCGACCTCTACCGGAAGATCGCCGGCGGAACCCTGGCCGCCGAGCAGTTGGCCGAGGCCGAAAAGGCGAAGCGCCCCAAGGAAGACAACGACCGCCGGGAAGACAGCGACCGGAAACGCTAGTACTGTTTAAGGATATCCGTCCCTTGTTCTGGAACCTATCGCGATGACAGCCTGCGCAGCCAAAGGTGACTTGCTCATAGCCTCGTCGGCCCTGGTGGACCCCAACTTCCAGCAGACCGTCGTGCTGGTCTGCGACCACGACGAGGAGAAGGGGACCTATGGGCTCATCCTGAACCGGCCCATCTCGCTCCCCAAGGAGCTGCTGGCCGTGATCCCGTTCCCGGCCCCCGAGATCCTCTTCCGGGGCGGTCCGGTGCAGCCGGACTCGCTGCAGGTTCTCCATCCCTTCGGGGACCGGATTCCGGGCGCGGCCAAGGTGGTGGACGGCCTCTATATCGGCGGCGATTTCGATGTCCTGGCGGGCGGCCTGGCCGACGAGACCCTCGACACCGACTTCTGCCGTTTCTATCTGGGTTACGCGGGCTGGTCTCCCCATCAGCTCGCCAACGAGTTCGCCGAGGGCTCCTGGCTCCGGGTGTCCGGTTCGGCGGCCATTCTGCGCGAGACGCCGCCCGAGGAACTCTGGGCGGAAGCCGTCCGGCGCCTGGGCCGCCGCGAACCGGTGATGGCCCACTTCCCCAAGGAGCCGGCCTGGAACTAGGCCATGCAGCCCACGCTCAAACACTTACAGTAGACAGCCAAGTCAAGGATACGCATCATGAGCAACACCACCTGTACCCTCCGCCGACTCGGCATCGGCCTGCTCCTGACGGCCGGCGCGGCGGCCTTCGCCCAGACCAGACCCGCGGAGACGGCGGTCACCGCCGTGTCCAGCGACCGGATCTATGTCCACGGCATCGCGGAGCTGGGCAAGAGGGTGACAGGCATCGAGAGCATCGACTGGTCCACCAAGAACAACCGGTTGCTCGTGGACCGGCGGGGAGCCAGCCGGTTCTTCACCATCTACACCATGACGCCGGAAGGGTTCCGCCTCCAGCCCATGGTGCTGTCGAAGCCCGGCGGCTCCCTGCTCCATGCGGGCGGGGCGAGCTGGCACCCCAGTGGCGACTACTTCATCTTCACCTCCCAGCGGGACGGCGTCTCCGACAACGCCCGGTCCGTTCCCAGCATCGGCTGGTACAACGACATCTGGCTCGGCGACCGGGAGGGCACCAACTTCTGGCGGCTCACGAACAACCCCAGCATGCCCAACGCCCCCACCGGCGCGGTCTACCCCTCCTTCTCCCCCGACGGCACCAAGGTGTTCTGGGCCGGGAACACCGGCAAACGCAGCCGCTCTCCCTGGGACCAGCGCTCCCTGTTCATCGGCGACTTCGCCTTCAAGGAAGGCGTCCCCGAACTGACCAACATCAAGGAGTTCCAGCCGGGCGAGAACCGGGACTTCTACGAGCCCTACGGCTTCTCCCCCGACGGCAACCGGGTGCTCTTCGCGGGCAACCTGATCGGCGGCAACCCCTGGTACGATCTCGACCTCTACGTCATCGACCGCCGGAGCGGCCAGCCGATCCAGTTGACCAACTCGCCCCGCGTGTGGGACCGCTTCGCCACCTACTCCCCGGACGGCAGCAAGATTGTCTGGACCTCCACCGGGGGCATGGATATCCCCTCCCTCGGCTCCAACGGCGAACGCTGGGAGCGCTACCTGCGCAGCGAACTCTGGATCATGGAGTCCAACGGGCGCCGCGGCAAGCAGCTGACCTTCTTCAACGACAAGAACAACGCCCAGTACACCGGCAAGCGGACCTTCTTCGGCGACTCGGCGTTCAGCGCCGACGGCAAGTACCTCGCGGTCGTGGTCTACGAGGAAGCCCTCAATTTCGAGCCCGAGAGCCGGATCATCCTCCTGAAACTCGGCGATGGGCCCCCGCGCGCCATCGAGCGGAACACCGGCAAGAGGGAGGATCAGCCGACGGTCAAGGAGACGCCCAAAACACCGGAGCCCGAAGTGAAGAAGCCGGAAGACAACAAGAACAAGAAACCGGGCACCGTCTCCTGGTAGCGACAACGGATCGATGATGGCAACGGGCCGACACTTCACGGTGTCGGCCCGTTTCGTCTCCTAGAATCCGGCCCGCCGCAGATCGTCCATGCCGAGGCCGGGGGCCGCCGCCAGCGCCTGGCTGCGCAGGACGTACTTGCCGATCAGGTCGGCCTCCAGGTTCACCAGGGAGCCAGCGGCCAGAGACGGCAGGTTGGTCTTCTGCCACGTGTGGGGAATGATCCGCACGGAGAAGCTGTCGCCCGTCAGTTCCGCGATGGTGAGGGAGACCCCGTTGATCGCGATGCTGCCCTTGGGGATCACCAACGCCTGCAGGGATTCGGGCAGGGCCACGGTCAGCACGATATCCTCGCCGACCCGACCGACCCGGCGCACGGCGGCGGTGGTGTCCACATGTCCGCTCACCATGTGCCCGCCCAGGCGGTCGCCCAGGCGCAGTGCCCGTTCCAGATTGACCTTGCCGCCGATGGGGACGGACCCCAGGTTGGTCCGGTTCAGCGTCTCGTTGAGCGCGTGGAAATGCAGGATGCCGCCAGCCAGCGTCTCCACCGTCTGGCAGGCCCCGTTGACCGCAATGCTGTCGCCCACCAGGATCTCGCTGACGGGCAAGACCGTGCGCACGGCCAGTTTGGCCGCGTTGCCCAGCGGGGTGCGCCCGGTCAGCTCGCCCACATCCTCAATCAGTCCCGTAAACATCGGTGCAGTTTCCTTGCAGTAGAAGATCGTCGCCGACCCGCTCCACATGGAGCCGGCCGAGTTGCCAGGCCTCGTCCAGACTGGTTCGTTCCTCGCCGCCCACCACGGGACGGCTGTCGCGCCCCCCGAGAATCTTGGGCGCGACGAAGAAGGCCACTTGGTTCACTACTTTGGCCGCCAAGGCCGAGGCGGCGAGCTCCCCGCCCCCTTCCAGCAGCAATGCCGTAACATTGCGCTGGCCCAGGTCGGCCAGCAGGCTCACCCACTCCGCCGTGGTCGTGGGTTTCGCCGTCATGGCCTCCCGCTGGGCCAGCCGGGATTGCGGCGGCAAGGGGCGCTGGGTCCAGACCAGCGGCAACGGCTGCCGGGACCAGTCGCTGGGCGAACGCACGGTCAGCGAGGGGTTGTCCCGCGCGACCGTCTCGCCGCCCACCATGATAGCATCGCACCATTGGCGCATCCGCTGCACCCGCTGGCGGGCCGCCGGGCCGGTAATCCACTGGGACTGCCCGGCCGCCGTCGCGATCTTGCCGTCGAGGGTCATCGCCATCTTGAGCAGAACATAGGGACGGCGATGGGTGATCCACCAGAAGAAGGCCCGGTTCAGGTCCCGGCATTCCGTTTCGAGCACGCCATGCATCACGGAGACGCCGGCCGCCTGCAACAGCTCGATGCCGCGGCCCGCGTGAGCCGGATTGGGGTCCAGGCAACCTACCACGACGCGGGCGACGCCTGCCGCGAGCAAGGCCTCGGTACAGGGCGGCGTGCGGCCGTGGGTGCAACAGGGCTCCAGGGTCACGTAGACGGTCGCGCCCCGGGCCAGTTCGCCCGCCGCCCGCAGGGCGTGGACTTCGGCATGGGGCGTGCTGGCCCGGTGATGGTAGCCTGCCCCCACTTCAACCCCGTCGCGCACCACCACCGCCCCCACCATGGGATTGGGGCTGGTGCGACCCCAGCCCAGCCGGGCCAGGCGCAGCGCGCGACGCATCCATTTGCGGTTTTCCGGCATGGTCAGTTCCCCCCTTCGATCCAACCGCCCCCGACCACCTCGTCGGCGTGGTACGCCACGGCAAACTGCCCCGGCGTGACCGCGCTGACCGGCGCGTCGAAAACGAGGGTTCCGTCCGTCTCGCTTGCCATGCGCAAGCAGGCAGGAACCGGTTTCATGTTGTAGCGGAGCTGGGCCTTCACGCCCATCTCCCCGACCGGCGCGCCCCCTACCCAGTTGAACCCGCTCAACCGGACCTCCCGCGCCAACAAATCCTCCCGCTGCCCGATCACCACCAGATTCCGGGCCAGATCGGTCCGCACGACATACCACGGGCCGCCGCCGAGGCCGATTCCCCGCCGTTGCCCGATGGTGTAGCGGAACGCGCCCTGATGGGTGCCCAGCGTCTTGCCAGCCAGATCGACGATCCGGCCGGGCCGGGCCAAATCCGGACGGCGGCGGCAGAGAAAGGCCGCGCAGTCGCCATCCGGGATGAAACAGAGGTCCTGGCTCTCCGCCTGGCTATGGGGAATCAGGCCAAGGGCATCGGCCCGCACCTTCACTTCGCTCTTCGCCATCTCGCCCAACGGGAACCGCGCCTGGCCCAACTGCACCTGGCTCAATCCGGCCAGAAAGTAACTCTGGTCCTTGGTCCCGTCTGCGCCCCGCCGCAAGCCGATCCGGCCCGAGGGCAAGGGTACCGTCCGCACATAATGCCCCGTAGCCAGGGCCGAACACCCATCCTGCCGGGCCAGCTCCAGCATCAGGCCGAATTTCACTCGCATGTTGCAGCAGACACAGGGGGACGGCGTCCGCCCATTCGCGTATTCCTCCACAAACGGGGCCACGATCCGGTTCAGGAATTCCTCGCTCAGATCCACCACCCGGTGGGCGATGCCCAACTTCGCCGCCACCTGCCGCGCCCGCT
>QKCY01000062.1 GCA_003245525.1 Victivallales bacterium
GGGACTCAGCCGCCGCATTCTCTCCAGCCAGGGCAGCGCGGCGGCGGCATCGATTCCGTTCTTGCAGAAGATAAACCGGGTTCCCGCCGGTGCCTCCCGGACCAGCTTCTCAATCATCTCGTCGGCAATCCAGGCCAGGACATGCACCGGACCCTCGGGTCCGCCCAGATGCTCCAGCATGGGCGCGAAACCGTTCTTGCCGCACTTGGCCAGGACCCGATTGAAGGCGTAGAAGCCGGGAATCTCCCGGAACAGGGGGAACTGGTGGTCGGCATCGGCACAGCAGTGCATGCCCAAGCCACCGAACGCCTCGGACAGTTCGGTCAGTTCGGGCAGGCAGAACTCCGCGAACAGATCGGGGCCGAAAGCCCCGCATTCGTCGTTCGAGTACCAGGGGGCCATCTCGGGCGGGGTCCAGACACCGGGGCAGCCGCGCATGGTCATGGTCGGGAACTCCCGGCGCAGCTCCCGCACGAAGGCGATCAGCGTCTGGGTACACTTGGCCGTGAGGCGATGGACTGCCTCCTTCTCGCCGTCGGTCAGCATGGCCGCGTAGATGCCAGTCTTCTCCCAGATGAGGCAGGCGGTATCGAAGCCGGTCTGCTTGTCCGGCGGGCCGAGGGGCACGTCGGACCCCAGTTCGCGGCGGATGGCGTCGGCCAACTCGAAAACCCGGTAGAGCGAGGGGGACTTCCAGATATCCGGCACTCCCAGCTTGTCCGCCTCCTCCGCGGTCTGCACCAAGGGCAAGGCGCAGGGATTGCTGTCGGGGAAGCGATGGACCGGGCAGCCAAAGGCCGCCGCCAGAATGTGGGTGCCGGTCGCGAGATCGCAGGTGGGCACCTCGTCGCTGGGGACGACCTCCAGGAGGGCGCACTTGCGCCGATAGTTCTCCACCGCCCACGGCACCCATTCCGCGACCGGCCGCGAGGAGGTGGTGAAGTCGTTGTCCGGCCCCTCGTAGACGGGAATCTGCGGGGGCTTGCAGACAAAGCCATGGCCTTGGAACGGGCCCTTGCGGTAGAGGTTGGCCAGAAACTCCTGATTGTCAGCAATGCGCGAGGTCATGGTCTTCCCCGTATTGTCATAGTTGTTCCAGAAACCATGGAAACCTATGGCATATCCTGCTTGATTCCAGATGATGGAATCCTATGATGATAGTCAATTCTGATTGTCTCTATGTCAATCCTGGCGATCCATGGGCTACTTCGACGACTTGCAGGTGGTGGGGGCAGGCATCTACCCGGCCTTCCGGGGCCACATCCGGCGCCGGGTACCGCAACGTTTCTCGCTGGAACTGGTGGCCTCGGGCCGGATGTACTTTCAGCGCGAACCCGAGGAGCAGATGCTCATCGACCGCCCGGCCCTGCGCTGGCAGTTCCCCACCCACACCTACAGCTACGGCTCGGTGGACGAGCAGGGCTGGGAGCACTACTACTTCCTGCTCGGAGGGGAACGGGCCGCGCGCCTGTACCACGAGGGCTTCGTGCCGCTGGTGCCGGATGGTTGCGTGCTGCCCATCCATCGCGTCGATCTCTTCCGGCGGCTCTTCATCACGATCCACGACCATGTCATGCACGCCGGGCTGAACCCCAGTCTGGCCGCCTTCCACGCCGAAGAGGTCCTGGTCCGCGCCAAGGAGGAAGTGGCCCAACCCCGGCCCTTCAACCGCTACGCGGCCGAGTTCGGGCAGCTTTGCGCCAATCTCCACGCCAGTCTTGGGCAGGAACCCGATCTGCCCCGGCTCGCGACGGCGATGGGACTCTCCTACAGCCGCTTCCGCAAGCTCTTCACCGACTACGCTGGATTGCCGCCACACCAGTACCTGTTGCGCGCCCGCCTCACCGCCGCCGCCACCCGGCTCCGAGAGACCGACGAACCCATCAAGCAGATCGGCTACGAACTTGGCCTGGGTAACCCCTCCCAGTTCTCCAAAGCCTTCCGCCAAGCCTACGGGCACCCGCCGGGAAACTATCGGAGTAGTTCCGCCGCGCCGTCCCCAGCCAATCAGGAAATCCGCTAGCGTCCCAGAGCCCCTCCCGCTAGAGTATAACGACTGTGCCATTGGTGAGCGGAGGAATCCTATGAACAAGAGTTCTATCGTTTTTCTCTGTGCGGTTGCGGGTGCCCTGCTGGGGCCGTATGCGCACGATGCCTTGGCCCATCTTCTGATCCCCGAGGGGCTGACCGTGTCTGTCGGTTCCCCAGCGGACATGCTCTGGAGCCAGATGCACTTCCGCCTAGCCTCCGGGGCTTGCGCCGGACTGGTCCCCTTAGCAGTCTTCGGGTTACGGCAGCATCCTCCTGCTTGGCGCTGGCTGATCGCACTTGGCCCCATGCTGGTGACGGCTGCCATCATCGGATTCTGGAAGGCCTACCAGGCTAGGGAGGGGATGGATATCGTTCGCGAACTGCACCTCCTAGCCTTGTGCCCAATCGAGCGTCTCCGCCTCTACCAGATCCCGCTGGGGGGACTCGTGGGGGGATTGCTGGCGCTGGGCTGGGGGCACGTTGCCAAGCCGGTCCGCTCATCGCCAACCACAGAGCCGACAGAACGCCAGCAAGACACGCAGGCATAGGGCGGCGCATGCGAGTTCGTGCTAATTGGCTCGCGTGGCTCTCATGATCTTGGTACGATAGTAGGACGACTCACGAAGCCAGGAGCCTCATCGATGAAACCCGCTCTGCTGTCGTCTGTTCTCCTTTCCATTCTTGCCTGGTCTGCCGGGGCGGCCAACCCGATCACCAACGGTGGCTTCGAGGAATTGACGCCGACGGGGCAGGCTCCCGGTTGGGAATTGCTCGGCAATGCGGCTGTCCGGACCGAACACGTGGCGGCCGGCAAGTACGCGCTCTGCCTGCAGCGCAAGCCCGATACCGAAGGCGAGACCGGACTGAACCGGGCCTGGGAGCTGCGCAGCGGCCGCCAGGGCGGCATGTTGGCGGAACGCAAGGGCGCGATCCGGTTCCGCTATCTGGCGGTGAGCCAGGACAAACCGGGGGCACTCACGGTCCAGATCATCCCGATGACCGAGAAGTGCCTGGAATCCGGGGGCAGGCGAACGGTCTGGCATGTGCCCGGCAGCCAAGTGGGCGACGGCGAGTGGCACGTGGGCGAGTTCGCCTACGACTACAGCCAGGACGACAAGGTGCGCTGGGTCCACGTGGCCGCCCGGTTGTTGGCTTCCGGCGAGCTGTGGCTCGACGAGTTCGAGTGGGTCCCGGAGGTGGATGCCGTACCCCAGATCACCGCCCTGGGTTTCGTGGAGAAGCCGGGAGAGGAAGGAAAGGCAGGCTGGGTGGAGGCGACCATCTGCAACATGGGGAGCAAGCCCCTGGCGGCAGGAACCGCCACCTTGGAGCTTCCGGCAGGACTCGCCGGTCCCGATGCGCCGCTGCCGGTCCCCGTTCTGGCCCCCCAGGCCACCACCACCATGCGCCTGCCCGTGTCGGGCGCGCGGACGGCCGCGAGCTACGAGCTGAGACTCGCCGTGGTGGCAGGGGACAAGCAGGCAACCTCCGAACTGGTGCTCAACGGCGAGACCGAACTGGATTCCCTGCGTTGCGCGGCCCTGATCTTCCAGCCCGGGCAAGCCACCCGGGTCGATCTGCTGGCCCGGAACCGCGGGCATGTCATGGTGGACTCCTTCCCGGTCAAGCTCGTGGGGCCACCCGATGTGAAGATCGAGCAAGTGCCGCTGCAGGCGGCGCTCGCCCCCGGCCTGGTGGCACCGGTGGCCTCCTGGGAGGTGACGGTGCCGGAGGCATCGGCCCTGGTGCGCCTGCGGGCGATCCCCGCGACCGGCGAACCGGTGACGGCGGAACTCATCGCGGCCCATCCCGGCCATCCTCCCCGGCGGCTGAGCCGCGATCTGGGGGTGACCGTGGCCGACCGCTGGCTGGTGGTGGGCTCGCGCCGGGTCCGGCTGGCCCTCTTCCCCACTGCCAACGGTTCGCGGGCGGGCTTCCTCCAGGTGAAACGGGGCTGGCTCTGGGAAACAGTGGCAACCTTGCCTCGGCTCGGCCTCCTGCGCACGCCCGCCGGGGAAGCCTCCCTGTCCTTCGACTCGGTCAGTTTCCACACCCGCGACGACGAAACCGTCCTGCGGCTGGCCGGACAGACCACGGCGGGGGACGAGGCGTGGTGGGCGGTCTGCGAACTGCGCGTGCCCGCCGACGCCGACACCATCGACTACCACCTCGAGATCACGCCCCAGGACGACGGCCACTTCCTGGCCCTCGAAGGCCCCATGCTTTACGCGGGAGAAGGCCTGCCGGAGCGGGAGGACGCCATCCTCCCCGGTCTAGAATGGCTGGTGCGCGGCGAGGAGTCGTCGAACAGCCTCGACATCAAGCCCGACCACCCGGATCGGGTCCGCTATGTGCCCCATCCCTTGAAGATCACGGTCCCCGCCGCCGGGATGCGGTTCGGCGACGTGGCGGTCGGTCTCTACTGGCCCGATCCTGCCAAGCAGGAATCCCGCAAACTGGCGGGGAGCGAGAGCTTGGTCTTCGCCAGTCCCGACCGGTTCGGCGGCCAGACCAGCCACCTGGTGGGGCTCGTGCTCCCCGGCGTGGACCATGGCCTGCCCGAAAACCAGCGCATCGCCACCGCGCCGCTGGACTGCACGGGCAAGAGCCTGGTCCTCACCGGCACCATCGTGGCCACCACCGGTGCCACGGACTCCCTGGTGGTGCTCGACCGCTGGTACGATGCCTACGGCTATCCGGCCCCACTGTCCTCCCCGCGCGGCAACCCAGTGGACGAGATCGGGTTCAGCCTCCAGGCCTACGCCAAGGACAAGGCCCTGTGGAATCCTGAATGGCGCCAGTGGTACAGCGATATCATCGTGGGGTTCCGGCCGACGTTGGACCCCATCTACGAACTGCTGGTCGGTGCCCGGTTGCTGGGGGACAAGCCGGAAGCCGCCTGGGCGCGGGACCTCGCCACCGAGGTGGTCGGCAAACCCCTGGCCGAAGCCGAGGAGGTGCTGCACCAGGACATCACCGCCGAGAGCATCCGGGCCATCGTGCGCGAAGCCCAAGGGCTCGTCACCCAACAGCAGGCGGACGGCAACTGGGTGTTCGGCGGGGAGAAGGCGGCGGACGACTGGCCGGAGAATGGCGTGGACTACAGGAAACTCGGCCCGAAGGGCGCGCGGGCGGTGGGCTTCACCGCCGCTCCTGCCACCAAGGTGCTCGATGCCGCGCTGCTCAGCGGCGACGCGGAATTGCGCGAGGCCGGGCTCAGGGCGCTGGCCGCCATGCAGGAGTTCCGGGTGCCCCGCGCCGCCCAGGTTTGGGAGGTCCCGGCCCATACGCCCGACATTCTCGCCAGTGCCCGCGCCGTGGACGCCTACCTCGCGGGGTACCGGCTGACCGGCGACCGCCGCTACCTGGACGAGGCCGTCTATTGGGCGCGCACGGGTCTCCCCTTCGTCTATGTGTGGCATCCGGAGGACCAGCCATTGGTCCAGGGGGCCACCATTCCGGTTTTCGGGGCCACCTCCTACGTGCTGAGCTGGTTCGCGGTGGCCGTGCAGTGGAACGGTCTCTGCTACTCGCAGAGCCTCTACGACCTCGCGCCCTACGACCAGAGCTTCCCCTGGGCGCGGGTGGCGGACAGCATCCTCACCAGCGGCATGTACCAACAGGCGACCGAGGGGGAGCGGCTCGGCCAGTGGCCGGACGCGGTGAACCTGATCGTCCCCCGGCCCGGTCTCCACGGACAGACTCCGCCCTGCTTCCGCCCGTCCACCATTGTCAACCAGACGCTGCTGGGCCTGGGCATCCGGCGCTATCCTGCCAATACCCCGCTTTGGCGGGGGCACCAGCAGATGGTGCTCCGCACCACCGCCCAGATCGAGCACGCGGAATGGCAGGGGAAGCGGGTATCGTTCACGGCCCGGTATGTACCCCCCGTGTCCGGCACGGTCGCCCTGCTGGGCGTCGGCGAGCCGGTGCAGGTGACGGTGAACGGCCAGGCGGTTCCGACGGGAGCCCAGGCGGACCAGATCTGCTGGCGCTGGTGGGAGAAGGAGGCTATGCTCACTCTCAGCCTCCCGGCGGCCGGGGAGTACCAGGTCGTCATCGACGGGGTGCGCCCGCTGGCTGGCCAGTGGCTGCCGGGCGTGGCCCACGAGATCGATTTCGATTTCGCCCAAGGTCTCCACGCCTGGGCACCCAGCCATGACCTAAGCACCTTCGCCACCGCCAAGGGGGCGCTGGTCACCACGGCCACCGGCGGGGATCCCTACATGGCACGCAGCGGCCTGCTGGTCAAGGGAAAGCCCGGCGACGTGCTCCAGGTGGAGCTGGCTGTGGATGGCAACGGCTCGCCCATGCCAGTGCAGGTCTTCTGGGGCACGATGGTAGCACCCGGCTTTGCGCCAACCCGTTCCCTGCAAGTGGAATCCGTGGCCGACGGCGAGTTCCATACCGTGGAAATCCCGGTGGGGGAACTGCCCCAGTGGCAAGGGCAAACCATCGTGGCGTTGCGTCTCGACCCCGGTGCCGGAGGCAAGGGGGTGCCCATCCGCATCCGGAGCATCCGGCGGGTCGCGGGGAAGTAGGGAAAGGGACCCAAGGGACCAGAGGAGGGATCAGTTCACTCTGTCCACCGAGTCCACATCGTCCACTGTCCACTGACAGGAAGCCACCAAGGAAAGGGCTACTCGCCCTTTTCCTTGGCCACCCGGGCCTTGGCCTGGGCGATGAGCTCGGCGAGGGTGGCGAGTTTGGGCGGCCTTGGCGCGGGGGCCGCCAAGGCCGTGAACTCGGCCTCCGTCAGGTGCTGCTTGAGAAAGCCGCAGATGTCGAAGGTCTGCCACCAGCAATCCAGGATCCGACCGCAAAGGCGCGCCCCCTCCTGCGTACGGCAGTAGGTGAAACCCACCTCGTCGCCCAGCATGGGACAACGCCTTCGCCGTTGATCGTGGTCGGTGATGGGCATGCTCAGGGCTTCGGGTACTGGGCGAGGGCCGCCAGAGCGCGGTCGATGTCCTCCTGCGGGTACTCGTAGTCGGACAGTTCGCCCGCCAGATAGGCGGCATAGCCCTTGAGGTCCATCAGGCCATGGCCGGACCAGTTGAGGAGGATGGTCTTCTCCTTGCCCTCTTCCTTGGCCCGCTTGGCCTCCTCGACCGCCGCCGCGATGGCATGGCTGGTCTCGGGAGCGGGGATGAAGCCCTCGGTGCGCGCCCACAGCAGAGCGTTCTCGTAGCAGTTGAGTTGATGGTAGGAGCGGGGCTCGATCAGACCATCGACCACCAACTGGCTGACCAGCGGCGACATGCCGTGATAGCGCAGACCGCCCGCGTGGAGCGGCGGGGGTACAAAGTCGTGGCCCAGCGAGTGCATGGGCAGCAGGGGCGTCATCTTGGCGGTGTCGCCGAAATCGTACAGGAAGGGAGCCCGGGTCAGGGTCGGACAGGCCGCAGGCTCGGCCGCGATCACATGGACGTTCTTGCCGTGGATCTTGTCGCAGATGAAGGGGAAGGACAAGCCGGCGAAGTTAGAGCCGCCACCGGCGCAGCCGATCACCACGTCGGGATAGTCGTTGACCATGGCCATCTGCTTCTGGGCTTCCAGGCCGATGATGGTCTGGTGGAGCATCACGTGGTTGAGCACGCTACCGAGAGCGTACTTGGTGTTGGGCGTGGTGACGGCGTCCTCGATGGCCTCGCTGATGGCGATGCCCAGGCTGCCGGGTGTGTCGGGATGCTCGGCCAGAATGGCCCGACCAGCGGCAGTCTCCAGCGAGGGGCTGGCCACGCAGTCGGCTCCCCAAGTCTGCATCATCATCTTGCGGAAGGGCTTCTGGTCGAAGCTGATGCGGACCATGTAGACCTTCAGTTCCAGACCGAAGAGCTGGCAAGCAAAAGATAGGGCGCTGCCCCACTGGCCCGCCCCGGTCTCGGTCGCCAGACGCTTGGTGCCGAAGATCTTGTTGTAGTAGGCCTGGGGCACGGCGGTGTTCGGCTTGTGGCTGCCGGCCGGCGAGACGCCTTCGTTGTTGTAGTAGATCTTGGCGGGGGTGCCGAGGGCCTTCTCGAGATTCTTGGCGCGATAGAGGGGAGAGGGCCGCCAGAGCAGCAGTTTCTCCAGCACCGGCTCGGGAATGTCCACCCAACGGTCGGTGCAGACCTCCTGCTCCACCAGGTTCATCGGGAAGATGGCGGACAGGTCGTCCGGCCCCACGGGTTGCTGGGTTCCCGGATGGAGCGGGGGCTTCATCGCGTGGGGCATGTCCGCCGCGATGTTGTACCACTGCCGGGGAATTTCGGACTCGTTCAGGAAGATCTTGGTGGGCTCGCTCATGGATGGCTCCCTCTGGCCGCCCCCGTCCGGGCCGCCGGTTACGATTGCATCACACTGCGTTTCGCTGCACCGAAACGATAGACCCGTCTGGCCGGGCGTCAAGGCGGGCCTGCCCGATAGCCGGGCAAAAGGCCCCCAAGGGACAATGGGGACACAGGAGCCCATGGCAGGACAGCTCGGCAGCGATGGCGCTGCTTTCTTTTCGGCGGGTGGTCTCTTTCGCTCTTTTCCTGGTCTATGGTACGCATCACGGAGGACCCGCATGAAGCGCCGCATCCAGATCGGCTGTCTCTTCCTTGGCTTGGCCGCCTTGGCCAAACCGGAGTTGTCCTTGGCGTTCCCGTTCCAGTTGTACCGGAGCGGCGAAACCAGCCCGTGCCTGTATGGCCTCGCCAAACCGGGCCTGCCGCAACCCGTCGATCTGTACGCTGTGGTCACCTATCCGGATTCGGCGGGAAACCGGGTGGTCCTCTACGCGGGCCTGGACGGCAAGCTCGGCGACCGCCTCGCCCCCTACCGGCAGAACCTCCGGCTCGCCGCCGGGCAGGCACCATTGGCCGAACTCCCCCAACCAGCCTTCGCCACCGATGCCATCCATGCCGTCACTTGGTGGCTCTACGCATTGCCCGCGGGATCGCGACCGGCCGATGTGGGGGAACTGGCCCGGAAGAGCCTGAACCAGATGGTGCCCGCCCGTACGCTGGTGGTCTCCCAGCCCTACAGCCGTCCCTGGGAGAAATTCGCCTTTCTACAGTCCACGACCCTGACCGGAGGCATCCGTCTGTGGGCGGAGGTCTCCGACGAAGGCAAGCACTTCCGCTGGGTGGTGGACGACAGCACGCTGGAGGGTTTCTGGCGTCTTCCCGGCCCGAAACTCGTCCTCATTCCCGGACTGGGTTGCGGGGCCAGGGCGTGGGTCGAGGACCCGCACAGCCTGATCCTGGAGGGCAAAGTGAGTTCCCGCAGCGACGGCATCCTCGCCGCCGCCGAACTGATGAAGCACTACCGCTACGTAGCCTTGGCCGAGTACCCGAGCGCGGGCGCCCTCGACGGACCCGAGATCGCGGGGAGAATCAAGGAGGCCTTCCGCCACGCCCGTCCCGAGGACCGGATCGATCTGATCGGGCACAGCATGGGCGGCCTGGTGGTGCGCCAGTTCGTCGAGCGCGATGGCGGCCACCGGGTGATCGACCGCGCCGTGATGATGGAGTCCCCGCTGAACGGCCTCAGCAACGGCATCCACGACGAGTTAGCCAACTTCCTGCCCACCAACCTGCTGAACGGCACGCTGGCCGCCGTGTCGCCCTTGAGCAAGATGCTGCGCGGCAGCCCCTACTACGACCAGTTGAATGGCCCGTGGCTGCGACACGATCCACTGGCCTCGGCCGCTGGATTCGGCACCTGCCGGTACTACTGCATTGCGGCGGGCGTCCATGGTAGCGGCACCGACCCCAGGCGGGCCGACGGCTGGTTCGACCAGCAGTCCGACGCCTTCCCCACCGAGATCAAGGCCACCAGCGCCCTGTGGCTTCCCCTGGGCGGCGGCGGCTTCGGCGAGCTCGACTCCACCGGCCAGCACGAACTGCTGCTGGTCTCGCCCTCGCCCGAGCGCGACCGCTACATCTGGCACGTGTCCTTCATCTTCCACATGGCGGACGACGCCCGCAACGGCAGCGCCCGCTGGCTGACCGCGCGCCTCTGGCCGTAAACGTCACGCCGTGGGCGGGGCCACGAGGCGGAGGGTGTAGTACAGCCGCTGGCCGGCCAGGGGGTGGTTGCCGTCCAGCATGCAGCCATCCTCCTCGATGGCGACCACGGTGGCGAGCATGGGCTCGTCCTCGCCTTCCGCCTCGACCTCCAGGACATCGCCCAGCGCAGGCGGGGGATCGTCGGGCAGAACGTCAAAGGCGAAGAAGCCCACCAGGCCGTCCTCGTGGGGACCGAAGGCCTGTTCGGGCTCCAGCACCAGTTCGCGTGTATCACCGGGACGCATGGTGCCCAGAGCGCGTTCCAGGGCAGCCAACACCTCGCCCTCGCCGAGGGTG
>QKCY01000030.1 GCA_003245525.1 Victivallales bacterium
GGCTGTCGCGGGAGTGGAAACGGATTTTCTTGAACATGGGGATGGCGGTGGTCACGGTGACGTCACCGAAGCCCAGCGTTCCGTCGCGGTAGTCGTCCTCCACCTCGGTCTCGTCCACACGGATGGCGGAGACCTGGACGGATTGGGTGTAGTAGTCCAGATCGCGGCGGATCACGAAGGCGATCTTCCGTTCGGTGTCGAGCCGATCCACGAAATAGGTATCCGCCCCGTGCAGGTATACGGCATGGGTGTGGAGCTGGGCCAGGGCGCTCACCTCGTCGAGGGTGCCGATGACCCGTTCCCCTTCGGTTTCGTCCTGGATGGTGTAGACGGGACCGGCGATGTTGCGGAGGTTCACGCCTGCCGCCGGGTACTCGGTGCTGGCCCAGTACCAGTGGTCCTCGATCCGGCGGACCACCTCGTCTTCCTCGAGGAGTTCGAGCACGGCTTCGGCGTAGGGTCCAAAGAACTCGGCGTCATTCCGGCTCAGCGGCAGTTCGTGGCTGGCGCATTTGAGGTGGCCGATGGCGACATGGGGGTTGTCGGGGTCCACGACCGCCTGTTCGGGACTCTGGGCGAAGAGGTAGTCGTTGTGGTACATCAGATACTGGTCCATGGGGGCGTTGCGGGCGACGAGGAAGACTAGCGCCTCCTCGCGGCCCCGTCCGGCCCGGCCCGACTGCTGCCAGAGGCTGGCGATGGTGCCGGGATAGCCCACCAGGATGCAGGCGTCGAGACTGCCGATATCGATGCCCAACTCCAGGGCGTTGGTGCTGGCCACGCCCAAGATCTCCCGGGCCGCCAGCCGCCGCTCGATCTCGCGCCGTTCTTCCGCCAGATAGCCGCCCCGGTAGGCGTGGACCGATTCGGCAAGCCGTTTGGAGATGGGCATCAACCGGTCGCGGCAGCTCTTGAAGATGAGCTCCGCATGGAGCCGGGTGCGGACGAAGGCGATGGTCTGCACGCCCTCCTGGACGAGCAGCGAGAGCAGTTGGACCGCTTCCCCGACCGGACTGCGCCGGTCGCCGCCAGTACGCCAGTCGTTGGGATTGCCGCCTGCCGCGCCGGGGATCGAGGGCGGATTCCAGAGGACGAACCGCCGGGGGCCGCGCGGCGCGCCGTCGTTGTCCACCAGGGTCATGGGAATGCCGCAGATCCGTTCGGCATGGTCCTGGGGGTTGCCGATGGTGGCGGAGGAGCAGATGAACTGCGGGTCCGAGCCGTAGTGGCGGCAGAGACGGCGCAGGCGGCGCATGACGTTCGCCAGGTGGGAGCCGAAGACGCCCCGGTAGGCGTGGACTTCGTCGATCACCACGTACTTCAGGTGGGTGAAGAAGCGGTTCCAGCGGGCATGCTGGGGCAGAATGCCCTGGTGGAGCATGTCCGGGTTGGTGAGGATGATGTTGCCGTCGTCACGCAGCTTGCGGCGCAGATTCTGGGGGGTGTCGCCGTCGTAGGTTCCGGCCAGGAAACGCAGACCGAGCCGTTCGTCGCGGAAGCCGTCCAGGCCGCGCAACTGATCCTGGGCCAGGGCCTTCGTGGGATAGATGAAGAGCATCGTGGCCAGGGGATCGGCATGGAGGGTCTCCAACACGGGAACGGCATAGCAGAGGGTCTTGCCGCTGGCCGTACCGGTGACGATGACCACGCTTTCCCCGCGCCGGACGGCGTTCACCGCCCGTGCCTGGTGGGCATAGAGTTGCCCGATGCCTCGCCGGGCGAGGGCCTGGGCGCAGGCCGGATCAAGCCCCCCCTCCACCTCGCCAAAGACGGCATCACGCGCCGGCATTTCCCGGACCGAGACAAGCTGGTCGGAGACGAATCCGTGCGCCTTCAGGCGTTGGAGGAAAACATTGGCATCCACGGCGGAGATTCCGATTGGCGAGAGGGAACCGATGGCAAACCATAGGTTCCCCAACCCCGGTCGGCAAGGGCTTAGGCCTTGCTCTCGCCGTAGCTGGCGGTCACCATGCGGCTGAGATAGGCATCCGCTTCGGTGAAGGCCTCGACCGGCAGGACAAAGGTCTCCTGCCCGGTGCTGCGGGCGACGAGCCCGAGGCCGAACTCGTAGTCCCGGAACCGGTCCTCGCAGAGGGCGCGGACGGTCTTGCCAGTGCTCCGGCTGGTCTGGACAATGGCATCCACCGTCTCGGGGGCGAACGCGATGGCCAGGGCGTGGGCTTCGCGGAAGCGGCGGCAGAAGGCCTCCACTTCCTCGCGCAGCAGCTCGTCCTGCTCATGCTCCTTTTCGGCCAACACCCGCTGAAGGGCCGCCGCCGGGTCCTGCACGGTCGCCGCGTCGATCACCAACTCGCGAACCCGCGTGGAGGGCAGTTCGAACTTGAACTCGCGGAGCAGGCGCTCCATGACCGTCATCAGGCCACGCGCCCCGGTTTTCTCCCGGTTGGCCTGGACCGCGATCTCGTGGACGGCATCGGGCCGGATGTCCAGTTTGATGCCGTAGCCCGAGAAGTCGCTGACGTACTGGCGCAGCACGCTGTCTTCCGCATCGAGCAGGATGGCTTCGAGGTCCTCGACACTCAGTTCCTGGAGGCCGACCCGCACGGGCAGACGCCCGACGAACTCGGGCTCGAACCCATAGTCCACCAGGTCGCGAGTTTCCACCTTGCTGAGGTAGTAGGTCTCGTCGTCCTGGGCGGCGGGGGCATGCCCGAAGCCGATCTGCTGCTCGCCGAGGCGGCGCTTGACCATTTCGGGGAGTTTGTCGAAGGCCCCGCTGACGATGAAGAGCATGTGTCCGGTGCGGATGGTGCGCTTCGGCGGCTCGCCGCTGGACTGCATGGCGAAAACCGCCTGCATCTGGCCGATCATGTCGGTCTGGCTGACCAGCTTCACCTCGGTGTCTTCCATCAGCTTGAGCAGGTTGACCTGCACGCCTCGGCCGGAGACGTCGCGCACACCCTCGCTGCCCCGAGAGGCGAGCTTGTCCACTTCGTCCACGTAGACGATGCCGTACTGGGCCAGGTCGGGGCTGTCGCCCGCCACCCGCACGAGGTCGCGCACGATATCCTCCACGTCGTAGCCCACGTAGCCGGTTTCAGAGAACTTGGTGGCGTCGGCCTTGACGAAGGGCACGCCGATCAGCTTGGCGGCGCAGCGCATGAGGTAGGTCTTGCCCACTCCGGTCGGCCCCAGGAGCAGGACGTTGTGCTTGGCATACTCGGCGTCGGCCAAGGACGGGGTCTCCAGGCACTGGCGGACCCGGTTGTAGTGGTCGCAGATGGCGACCGAGAGCACCTTCTTCGCCTCGTCCTGGCTGATGACGAAGCGGTCCAGATAGTCGCGGATCTCGCGGGGACGAAGGCTGAACTCGCGGATGCGGCGCAGCGCCTCGTTCTCCTCGTCCTCATCGGCCGGAACCGTGGGTTCCGGCGCGGGGGTCTGGGCACCGGGGTTCGACACAAAGCTGATGTTCGCGTTGGCGAGCATCTCGCGCAACTGGTCGGCGAGATCCCTCGGTTTCTGCTTGTCTTCGGTGGAGTCGGTCTTCTCGGACATGGGAATCTCCTGGGCGGCGTCAGCCTTTGGCGCGCCGGTAAAGGGCGAAGAAACGGTCCTCGTACTCTTCGAAGAGGCCGTACGAACGGAGTTTGTCGCCGAGGCGGCGGACTCGGTCCAGGCTACCCTCGGCCTCGCGGAATTCGCACTCGATCTCCACGCGCACCGCGTTCGGGGTGCCGGAGGAGAGGTCGAGCAAGCCCCGCCCCGCCATCTGCTGGGCATTGTGCGGCACGGAACGCTTGACCAGATTGCTGACGAACTGGAGCAGGGAGACCTCCCAGTGGTCGTCCACCCCGATCACGACCCCGGCCACATCGCTGGTGAGACGCCGGGCGTCGGCGGCCACCTGTTCGGCGACCTCTTCCACATTGCCCTGCACCGTCTCCTGGCTGTGGTCCTCCTTGCGGAAGCGGAGACCGTACTCGATGATGCGCAGGTTCTCCTGGCTCGACAGGAAGGTCTCCAGGTACTTGCGGGCGTCGTCGCCGAAGTTCTCCAGCGCCTGGTTCAGCAGGAAATGGGGGGTGATGACGCGGGGCCGTCCGGCCATGACCCGGCCCTGGCGAATCCGCACCTTGCCTACCTCGTCGAGCAGCTCGCTCACGAGGTAGTAGCGCACCACGGTCTCGCCGAAGGTCTCCAGCAACTTGGGCGGAGCGTAGACGACGCGGGTGGTCTTTGCCGCGTACCAAAGATCGTCGGGATGAGCCATGGGTGATCCGTCTACCTGATGAACAACCGCGCCCGCACCGGCGGGCAGGAACTCCAATATAGCGCCGCAACCCCCGGCGCTCCCCCAGCCAACCGGATATCGCGCGGGGTGGCGCGGCTAGGGAGTTGACGGTTGGGAGGGGCTCGGTATTGTAAGCCTATGGTGTCAGCGTCGCATGGCCAGTCTAGAGGAGGAACAACCGGTGACAAGCAGGCGAGTCTTCTACGGCACCTTCGCGGTTGTCTTTCTTCTTGCCGTGGGGCTCATGGCAGCGCTGGGGTTCGATCCAGACCCGTTGCCCGAGTGGTGCACGGTTCCCCTCTATCCCGGCCTAGTCTACGGTTTTCTTCTCTGGTGGACGTTCGGGCTGCCTGCCGCGCTGGCGATTCTTGGGGGGTGTTTCGTCCTGGCTCTCTCCTACGCCGTCCTGGTCCTGGCGGGGTACGGCGTCTGGCATCTGTTCCATCGCCGCGACGGGCGTAGCGGGGAGTAGGCAAGGGACTTGATCGATCAGAAACCGACAGGTCTGCCGTCTTGTCGGAATCCTCTGCCTAGTCTTGCCTTGCTTGCTGTGGACGAGCAGGGATGGGGAGGGGCGGTATATTGACGTATCTGCGTTTTGTTTCCTGGAGACATGACCTATGGAACAGCTCATCGAAAAAGCGGCGGTCCTGATCGAGGCCCTGCCCTATATCCAAGATTTCCGCAACAGTGTGGTGGTGGTCAAGTTTGGCGGTTCCGCCATGGAAGACCCCGCCTGTACGCGCGGGGTGCTGCGCGACATCGTCTTCATGGAATGCGCCGGGATGAAGCCGGTGATCGTCCATGGCGGCGGCAAGGCCATCAGCGCCCGGCTGAAGGAAGCGGGCATCCCTACCCGGTTCATCAATGGTCTGCGCTATACCTGCGAGAAGACGATCAAGGTGGTGGACGACGTGCTGCACAACGAGGTGAACGCTGAGCTGGTGCAGATGATGGCCGAGATGCACGGCAAGGCCTGCATGGTCTCGGGCAAGAACGTGCTCCGGGCCGAGAAGGTGAACACCACGGACGCCGAGACGGGCGCGGAGCTTGATCTGGGCTTCGTGGGCCAGGTGGTGAACGTGGATACCGAGCAGTTGCGCTGGGTCCTGGCGCGGGGCGAGGTGCCGGTGATCACACCCTTGGGGTCGGACATGGATGGCCGGGTGTACAACATCAACGCCGACATGGCGGCCTGCCAGATCGCGGCCCAGCTCCGGGCGCGCAAGCTGGTTTTCTTGAGCGATGTGCCGGGGGTCCTGCGCGATGCCAAGGACGAGTCCTCGCTCATCTCCACCATCCGGGCCGACCAGGTGGATGCGCTGGTCGAGGAGAAGGTGATCCAAGGCGGCATGATCCCGAAGATCCGCAGTGCCGTGGCGGCTCTGGAGGCGGGGACCGGCAAGGTCCACATGATCGACGGGCGCCTGCAGCACTCGCTGCTGCTCGAAATCTTCACCCATCGCGGCATCGGCACCCAGATCGTCCCGGCGTAACAGCCCCCCGCCCAGAGGACGGGGCAGTGGTTCGCCCTCCAAGGAGGGCAGGCTTTCCCGTCGTCTGCCGTGTTCCCAGACAAGGGTGGGAGCCGCCTCCTGGCGGCGATCCGCTCTGGTCAGGCGGCGGGGGGAACGGGACGCACCCCGCTCCATCGCCGCGCGGAGGCGGCTCCCACTCTCCGACCGACACGGTGACGCCGGACAAGGAACCAACCGGATACCCCAGCCTATTCGGGACTGGCCTGCCAAGACGGGGGACTCTCCTCTTGCGCTAGAACGACGAAACGCCCGGTCATCACCAAAGGGCGATGGCCGGGCGCTTGAGTGCAGCGGGAGGGGGTGGCTAGTTGCCGAGGTACTGGTCGCGGGTGAGGGCGGTGTCGCTCTTGTTGACGCCTTCCACATGGCTGTCGACGAAGAGGACGTTGCAGTTGTTGTTGTGCCGCCAGTACTCGTCGACGGCCCCGTTGGTGCCGCGCCACTGGGTCAGGTTGATGGTCTGGCCGGAGGCGGGGCAGAGCATGTCGCCGTTGTCGTCCATGCGGGTTTCGTAGGAGTCATGGGCAAGGACGTTGGAGGAGGGGCTCTTGAAGGCGGAACGGCGGTGGTTGTCGACGTAGCAGGTGGTGCCGTAGCTGGCGTTCTCGGCCACGATGGTCGAGCTGGCGCAGTTGAAGACAGCCATGCTGTTGCCGGTGTAGCTCAGGTAGTAGATGCCCCAGTAGCTGCTGCCGGAGGTGATCGTGGTGGACCAGCTCGAACCGTTCACGTAGGCGTTGTACCAGCCCTTGTTGTCGTCGGTGTACATGAAGACGGCGGTGCCGATCTGCTTGAGGTTGCCGATGCAGTTGGCCTGGCGGGCCTTCTCCTGGGCCTGCTGGAGAGCCGGGAGGAGCATGGAGGCCAGGATGGCGATGATGGCAATGACGACGAGCAGCTCGATGAGAGTGAAGCGGCGGGGACGGGGAGAGGCTTTCATGGTATTGGTCCTTGTGACTATAGACGATGCGGAAGAAAGGAACTGCATTGCTGGTTATGGTTGACGCGATATACCATCGCCGTGCAGTGTTCAGCCTCGGTGTGCCTGCGGTTCGGAAGTGCAAGCGGATCGTGAGAGTTGCGGTTGGCCTACTCCCCCGTGTAGGCGGAGCGTTCCAGAGCGGTGTCGCTCTTGGTGATCGCCGCCACATGCCAGTCCATGAACAGGATGTTGCAGCAGTTGTTGTGGCGCCAGTACTCCTCCAGGGCGCCGCTGGTCGACCGGTGCTGGGTCAGGTTGATGGTCTGGCCGTCCGCGGGGCAGAGCATGTCGCCGTTGTCGTCGAGGCGGGTTTCCCAGGCATCGTGGCAGAAGACGTTCTCGGAGGGTTTCTTGAAGGTGCTCAACCGGCCCGTGCCGCCGGTGGCGTCGGCGTGGCCATTGAGCCCGTAGCTGGCGTTCTCCGCCGTCTTGATGGCGCTGGGGCAGTTGAACACCTGCCCGGTCGTGGTGTAGGGCTCGAAGTAGGTGCCCCAATAGGTTTGGCAGTCGGTCGCGCTGGCCGCATAGCTGGAACCATTCAGGCAGGGCCCTAGACGGTTGTTGTTGTCGGAGAAGTACATGTAGACGGCGGTGCCGATCTGTTTCAGGTTGCCGATGCAGTTGGCCTGGCGGGCCTTCTCCTGGGCCTGCTGGAGAGCCGGGAGAAGCATGGAGGCCAGGATGGCGATGATGGCGACGACGACAAGGAGTTCGATAAGAGTGAAGCGAGTCTGGTGGCGAGCGGTCATCGGAGTGTCCTTCTTGCTGGTTGGCCAGAATGGCTGCGATTGGGGGACCGAATGATTGCGTATCACTATCCCCGGCGGATGTTGGCTGGTGATTGGAGGCCTGTTACCGTCGATGAAAAGAGAACAAGAGATTGGTTTGCCGGGTCTGTCCGCTGGACCACTGCCGCCGTCGCTCTAGTCAGCGGGGGCAGGTGTGGTATGTTTCCCACGACTGATTCACGTACCAAGCGAAGCGAAACGGACCTGATGCGAACCGCCTCTGGGATTCCCGAACTGGCTGCTCTGGGCCTGCACCGTGTTGTCGCTGCCCTGGGGGTTTTCGACGGGGTGCATGCCGGACATCGCCGGGTGATCGAGGGCACCGTGGCCTTGGCGCGGAGTCTGGACGCCGCGCCGATCGTCGTGACCTTCCGCCCCCATCCCCGCGAGGTGCTGCGCCCCGACCAGGCTCCGGCCTTGCTGTCCACCGACCGCCAGAAGGTGCGCCTGCTGGGGGAACTCGGCGTGCAGGCCGTGGTGTTCCTGGAATTCACCCCGGCGTTCGCCGATCTGGGGGCCGAGGCCTTCGTCCAACGCTACCTCGCCGTGGCCGATCCCCAGGTCGTGGGGTTGAGCGTGGGCAGCGACTGGCGCTTTGGCCACCAGGGGGAGGGCACGGTGGAGGTCCTGGCGGAGTTGGGTCGGCAGTACGGTTTCGTGGTCCAACCCGCCCTGGAGGTGGAGGACGGTAGCGAACCCATCAGCAGCACGCGGATTCGGGCGGCGGTGGCGAGTGGCGACTTGGTTCTGGCGGCCCGGTTCCTGGGGCACCCCTACGCGGTGCAGGGCACGGTCTCCCACGGCAAGGGGCAAGGCGACCGGGCGTTTGGCTGTCCGACTGCGAATCTGGACGAGCCGCGGGTGCAGTTGCCCCCCAATGGCGTCTATGCGGCGGTCGCGCGTCTCGACGACGAGGACCGGCAGTTGCCCGGCATCGCCTATGTGGGGCAGGCCCCGACCATGGGGGCCGATGCCCATCCTCGGCCCGTGGTGGAGCTTCATCTGTTCGACTTCTCGGGGGATCTCTACGGTCGGTGCGTGGAGGTGGAGTTCCACGAATTCCTCCGGGGCGATCAGGTTTTCGCCAACCGGACCGAACTCCGGGAGCAGATCGAGCGGGATGTGGCCCGCGCCCAGCGGATTCTGGCTCCCTGCTAGTCGTGCTCGTCGGGAGAGGGTGAAGCACCATGGTAGCGTCTTGGCAGACGATCATCATCGGGGCCACGGTTGCCGCTTGCGGCAGGGCGGCACTTGGCAGCACTTGCCTCGTGCTTGAGCCCAGTTGCCAGGTTGGCTCCGATTTCGTCTTCTCCTTCGATTCAGGCTCCGACTGGGAGGCAGAACCGGTCCATCCGTGGGCCAGGGCGTTTCAGGACCGGTTGCGGGCGCATGGCATCCTGCGGGACGGACGGTTCCAGGTGGGACGGCTCGCCCCGGCGCTAGCTGGTTGGTGTCTCGACCATGGCGTGCAAGTGCGGTTACTGAGCCGGGTTCTCGCCCGCGAAGGGAACCGGATCACGGCCCTGACTCCAGGCGGCGTGGAGACATTCACTGCCGCCACTATCCTCGATACCAGGACGCCGCAGGCAGGCAACCGCGTCGTGACGGCTTTGGTTGCCCATCCGCAGGATACGGGCATCGTCGGGCCATGTGGACCGTTCCAGCTCTCGCCCGGTCCTTCGGCGGCCGAGTCCTATCTGCGGTTCGGGTTGCCTCCCGGTACCGCCTGGCCGACCGCGCGGGCGGCATTGCACCGGGTGTGGCTGGAGCGTCCACCGGCATTGCGGGCCTGGCGTCTCGCCCTTGTTGGCACCCGCTTCGCCCAGATCCGTTTCGCCAATCCTGTCCAGGCACTGGACGCGGGGCTGCGGAGGGACGCGCCATGAACTACGACGTCATTGTGGTTGGCTTCGGAACGGCGGGGGCGGTTGCCGCCATCGCGGCGGCCCGGCGAGGCGTCCGGGTGCTGGTGCTCGAAAAGGGCACCTATGCCGGTGGCCTCCAAACCGGTGGATTCATCACCGGCTATTACGTCCAGGAGCCAGTCGGTCTGGCAGCGGAACTGGAACAGGCGGCCCAGGCCTATGCCGCCGCGACGAATGCCTTCGCCGGGGGCGTGGAGGCCAAGAAGTGGGTGCTTGAGCGGGAGGCGTTGGCGGCAGGTGTCGAGCTTTGCTACGAGGCCAACGTGCTAGCGGTGCGGGTGGTGAATGGCCGGGTTCAGGGAATCATCTGGGAGGAGGATGGCAGGGAGTACGAGGCAGAGGCGGCGGTTGTCATCGATGCCACCGCCGAAGCGGAAATCGCCTTTCTGGCCGGTTGTGCCGACCATCGCGGACGGGCGGGCGACGGGCTCTGCCAGCATGCCGCGACCATCTTCCGTTGCCGTCGCCCGGACGGTAGCTACGGCTACCAGGCCCCGGCGTTGCGGGCCGACCAGCATGATGCGGCTGCCTTTTCGACCGCTGTGCTGCAAACCACGGCGAATCTGTTGGGGGCGGGGAACCTGACGATGCCCAGCGATCTACCCGGCATGCGCGAGGGACGCCATGTGGCTACCCGGCAGGTGTTGACTCTTGCCGACTGTTTGCTTGCGGTGGAGCCGGTTCCAGATCCTGTTGCCTATGCCTATTCGCATGTGGATACGAACATCAGCGACTACGCGCTGGAGAGCGAGACATTCCAGGACTGGATGGTCGTCGCGGCGATGTGGGGAACGCGGCTGTGGTTTGCCCTGCCGGTGGGGACGTTGATTGCACGGGACGTGGCCGGGCTGTTGTT